>CAYXVN010000030.1:13726-18923 GCA_964468565.1 uncultured Oscillospiraceae bacterium
CACATCCTCCACCCGGGGGATGCTCCCGGGGCGGCTCTCCACCCTGCAGTCCGGATCAGGACTCCGGGCTCCTCCGGCTCTGAAGGTTCTCCCAGCTCCAGACGGCAATCTCCCCGATCAGCTCCAGCGGCAGAGGCTCCCGGTAGGGAATCTGAATGGTCCCCTTGCTGACGTGATAGTCCTTCAGCCCCTCGGCAAAATGAGCTGTGGCCTCCTCACCCGGATAAATCCCCAGATGCCGTTTCGCCGCGGCAAAATGGATCACGTTGCCGTTGCCCCGGTAGGTGGGCATTCCCCAGGATACGATCTCCCGCGCCTGGGGAATGGCCTGGCGGATGGTCTCCCGCACCTCAGTGAGATAGGGCCGAACCCTCTCCTCCTGGGCGGCAATGTACTCCTCCACGGTGCCGGGCTCCCCGACGCGGAGAATCCGCTCCATGGGGCGGCCCTTCGCCAGTTCATCGATCAGCTTATCCAGAACCCGCATGTCGTGCAGCACAGGGTCCTCGATCTCCTCCACCCGCACGCCGCAGATGGAGCCGGTGATGATCCGGCTTCTGGGGTTTGCCGCGGGGGCCTCCCGGAACAGCGTGCCGTAGTCCACACCCCGCTCCAGCTGGGCGCGCAGCTGCTCCGGCGTGTATCCGGTCAGCCAGTTCATGATCTCCTCGGCCTCGGCCCGGGTTCTCCCTTTCTTCTCCGCCTTCTGTACCAGAAGCTCCCAGACCGGAGCGGCGTCCATCTCCAGAATACTCTTTCTTGCCATGTTCCTCTCTCCCGGCTTCTGCTTGTTTTTGCTCCCCGTTTCTGCTAGAATCAGAGGAGCAGACCTGGCAACGGGCATTCTATCACTTCTGTGGGAAGTGCGCAAGACGGCTTTTCCCCATCTGAAATTTTTTGTGAAACGAGATGAAAGCATGGCTGTTCTGTCCATCCGCTACCAGTCCAGCGCCCTGAACGGATTCATCACCTTTCGGGCCATCCTTCCCTTTGAGAATTTCGGACCCAACCCTCTGGCTCCCAACCCCCGGCCCTATGCCCCACCGGAACCCCTGAAAACCCTCTACCTGCTCCACGGCATCACCGGAGATGACCAGGACTGGCTGCTGGGCACCCGCATCCAGCGCTATGCGGAGCAGCACCGTCTGGCGGTGATTCTCCCCAGCGGACGCAACAGCTTTTACGTGGATCAGGGCCCTGAAGAGCGCTGGGGAGAGTTCATCGGGGAGGAACTGGTCCAGGTTACCCGCGCCCTTCTCCCCCTCTCCCCCCGGCGGGAGGACACCTTCCTGGGGGGCCTCTCCATGGGTGGCTACGGCGCCCTGCGCAACGGCCTGAAGTACAGCGGCACCTTCTCCCGCATCGTGGCTCTCTCCTCTGCCCTTGTCTTCTACGATGCTCCAACTTCCACGGAGGACAGTCCCGTCCCCTGGCAGCGGCGAAGCTGGTACAGGCGGGTGTTCGGAGACCTGGACCGTCTGAAGGAGAACGACGTGGACCTGGAGGATCTGTATCTTCGCTGCCCCCAGCCGGCGGATCTCTTTCTGGCCGTGGGCACGGAGGACGCTCTGCTGGAGAAAAACCGCCGGTTCCGGGATTTTCTCCGGACCCACAACGCCCATCTCACCTATCTGGAGGAGCCCGGCTCCCACGAGTGGGACTTCTGGGACCGGAACATCGCCCGGGCCATGGACTGGCTGTGCCCCTGACCTGCTCTCCCGTTCCCCCTGGGAGCAGAGCGGTCCGGACGGCCTCCGCTGTGTAAGCCTGACTTTGTCCTCTTTGGGCTCCTGCCCCAGAGCCGAATTCCCCCCTGCCGCAGTTCCATCACCGGGTTCCACCGGGAGCACTGGACCTTCCACCGGGGCAGGGGACACCTTCCTTCCGGATCTCTCCCCCTCCCTGTGGACAGATCCCCTCTCCCATCCGATGCCAAAACGGCGGCCGGGACGCTCCCGACCGCCGTTTTTCTGTATTGTGTCCATTGCACCCATATGGGCAAAGCCGCCCTCCGGCACCCTCTGCCCGTCAGAATCCCTGCTTTGTCAGCTCATTGATCAGACCGGCCCGGCGGGTGTACAGTTTGTACCAGCTGTTGGCCAGCTCCCGGGCCAGGGAACGGCCGCCCGGCATGGCCCGCAGTTTCAGCAGCCGTCTGACCAGACCCGGATATTCGCTGGTTCCCTTTGTCTCCTCGGCGATGCGGTCCAGAACCGTCCGGTAGAGATCCCGGTAGCGATCCTGATTCCAGGCCAGAAGTTCCTCTTCACAGGACTCCAGTTCCTCCATGGTTCCGCTCTCCTCCAGAACACTGCACAGAAGGTCATACCGCTTCTCCTCCTTCAGCAGAGGCACCCGGAGATTCACCCAGCCGGGCAGTTTCAGAATCTGCTGGAACTCCTCCTCCCACTCCTCCGGGGGAGTCAGCTCCTTCAGATGCCGCGCGGCACTGGTGTTCCAGTTCTCACAGGAGAAGACCAGGAAGTGGTACATCTCCCGGCAGCGGTCCTTCTGATTCAGAATGGTGTAGACCCGGGCCAGCCGCTCCGCATGCAGCCGCTGCAGACCGGGTCTGCCCTCATCCAGTTTCAGGCTCTCCTCCAGAAGAACAACCGCACGGCTGTAGTCCCGGTTGCGCAGGGTCCACTGAATCTCCCAGCGGCGTACCATGGGCAGGAGGTGGTACTCCTGGCACAGCTCCAGGATGCGCCCGTTCCGCCCCAGCTGCTCAAGAATGCTCAGAATCTCCGGTACCAGCCAGATGGGATCTGAGCCCGGCTTCAGCGGCACGCCTCTGTGCTCCTCGTCCGCCTGAACCAGCAGCTCTTCCATGGTGAGTTTCGTCCGGGACTCCGCCAGCTGCTTCTCCAGTTTGGTCAGCATCTCCTGGAGCTGATTCTCCTCCCAGGCTCCATCGCTGAGAATCCGCTCCATCTGACCGGTATTGTCCCAGCCTCCTGAAAACCAGAGGAACATCCGCTCCTTTTCCTCCCGGCTGGCGGCCTCCACGATCTGCAGCCACTCCGCCCGGCAGGTGTCAATGAGGCCTGGAACCCCCTTCTCCTGATAATCCCGGTTGCCCGTCATGGTGATCCAGACCGTACAGACAATCTGGAAGGCCTCCATGGTCTGCCCGCCCTTCAGCAGCCGGTCCACAATATCCGAGATCCTGGCCCGGAGAGCCCGCATGCGGTTGCGGCCCCGCTCTCTGTCCTGAGATCCGATCTCCATGGTCTCGCTGACCGTCTTCGCCACCTGCCGCTGCCACTTCTCCACCTGGGCGGAGGGGACCTCCTTTTTCACCCGCAGGGCCAGCCATTCCCGCACCTCTTCATTCTCCATGGCCAGTTCCGCCATGGAGGCGCGCAGCTCCTCATCCGTGAGGGAGGTCACCACGCTGCGCAGCCGGGCCGGCTCCGGGGGATACTTCATCTCAGGGGCAACCGGCCGCTCCATCCCCACCGGTACAGACCGGGCGCCGTCCAGCTGGGTCTTCGACAGCGTCACCCCCTGCCGGTCCGCCATGGCCTGCATTTCCGCCGCGCGTCTCTCCCCCTCTTCCCGGGCCCGTGTCGCGGCCTCCTGGTACATCGCCTCTTCCTCCCGGTAGCGCTCCTCCCTCTCCTGGAACGTCTGCTCCGCATTCTGGCGGTCCCGCTGGATTCGCTGTTCCCGTTCTTCCGCCAGATCATTCTCCTCCAGACACAGCCGCAGCGCGGCCACATGGCGGCAGGGGGAGGGGGCACCGCAGGTACAGGAACTGTCTGTCACCTGGCCATCCTGGATTTTCAGGGTCACCTGCCGGCTTCTTCTTCCCACCACCAGAGCGCTGATCTCATCTTCGGAACGGGTAATTTCCGTCACACTCCCGTTCCACCAGTCGATTCCGCCCTCCAGCAGGGTCCGGGGATGGATCTCATCCTTCCAGGTCTTCTTCTCCATGCCCACCGCCTCCTTGGCCCTATTCTAACACAGACCCGCCGGGATTGGAAGTGTGCCCCCGCTGCCTGCCCTGCAGGGGAGCGATGGGGATCCTCCCGTCCCCAAAGGCCCTCCCCTCTCTCCGGGCCTTTCCCCATGACCCTGGTCCGAAAGAAACTCATCCCCATCCCCGGCACAGACAGGCCGAAAACGGGTCTCCCCTCCCGGCAGCCCAGCCAGAACCGATGCCGTTGTGGGCTCTCCGCCTCCTTCCCCGCCGGACCCCGACCTGAAAAAAGCGCCTTTCCCCCTGTAAAAAGGAGAAAGACGCTTTGAACATGCCAGGGCCAGAACCGTGCCCGACGCCCTGGCCGGGCTTTCCCGTCTCTGCCGTACAAAATCAAAAGCCCGATGTGGATGGCAAAACGCCCACTTCCCTGCGGCAACTGCCAGAACACCTGGAAACCTGGAAACCTGGACTACTTCCCTTGCTGCACCTCAGATGCATGGTAGGGCAGAGACGGCGGTAAGAACTCTCAGAGATCCACCTGAAAGGTCAGGGTGAGGTTGGCCAGGTTGATGGCCTGCTGAATGTCCATCAGCTCCCCACAGACCCGCTCGTACTCCTCCTCGACCTCAGCCAGGTCAAAGTTGCGGCACACAAAATCGGCCTCCCGGGTTCCATAGCCGGCCTGCCGGGTCTTCTCCGGCACCTGCAGCAGCCGGTAAAGGCGCTGCTTCTCCTGGTTCAGCATGGACATGCGGCCCAGGCCCTCATCCACCGTCAGCTCCTCGCAGCCGGGCAGCGGGGTGGTGGCGTTGAAGAGATTGATGGCGTGCTTCAGAACGGCAATCCTGCCCCGCAGCTCCCCCAGACGCTTCTGGGTATCCCGGAAGGAGTAGTGGGGCGGGCAGGGCTTCTCGCTGACACCATAGGTGTAGGTGCTGTCCCGATCCTCTGCGATCAGGAGCGACTGGATCTCCGCCTGCAGGTTCCGGATGGTCTTGCTGGCGGTGTCCGAACACATGGTTTTCATGGCATTCTCCTCCTTCGGTTTCGGGGCCAGATAGTGGGCCTTCGCTCTGACCGCTCAAAAAAGTCGAATAAAACTCTACGTCTCAATTCGACTTCGCCCCGAGCGGTCAGGGCTTTGGCAGGTGGCATAGATTGGGGGTATGCATGCTTCTTTCCGAAAAATCCTGGTGGATGCCCCGGTACTGAACAGTCTTCGAGTCTCTTGGGACGAAGCCTGCGACACCAGAGCCTGCGGACATG
>CAYXVN010000031.1:0-18596 GCA_964468565.1 uncultured Oscillospiraceae bacterium
AAGGAGACATACTTTATGACTTCATTTTCAGGGCAGCTTGAGGTGCTGGATTTACAGACGAAATAGGTAGTCATGCAGAGAATTTTGCAATTCATCTTGGCGCTTGTACCCTGAAGGAAAAACGATGTATGCGACCTAACTGATACATTTCAGGTGAATATCAATATCAAGCGGGAGCCGACGGCTGAAAATAGGGTGCTGTTTCGGTCCGGCTTCCGATTTTTGCGTCGCTACCCTATGGAGTAAGAAGAACTTTTCATTCATTCGGGAAGGCTGGGAAACACAGCTGCTTTGAGCCGCATGACGGTGAGGTTTGGAGACGCTGCAGGATGAGATAGTCTATTACAGGATCAGATGCTGCAAAATCGGGCTTGACATGGCGAAAAAAGCCATTATAATGGAGGAGATAAGAATAATGCAATGGGGGTACCCCCATTCTCTTTCCCCTTTGGGGAAAGAGAATCCTCTCTGAAAGCACGAGCGGAAAGAGGTGCCCTTACCCGGTTGGAACAATCCTGGAGACAAGCGTCCCTGGCAGCCGGAGTGGAGGATGAACCTGCATGATTGAATATCGCTGTCCCAGCTGTGAGCTTGTCACCGACCAGAGCATCTGTCCCGTCTGTGGGACCATGGCGAAGAAGCAGAGTGCCATATACTGCTGTCTCAACTGCCGGATCCCGGTCTGGGATACCTCCTGTCCCATCTGTGGAGGGGCAGCGGTTCCTTTGGCTGCCGATGTGCGTCCGGTCTTTCCCCAGGAGCGGCTCCTGATGGAAATTCTCGCCGGAGAGGAGCCGCTGACTTTCCTCAATGAGTCGGTCTGGTTTGGAGGCGGACGCTACCTGCTGATCAGGAGCGATGGGGTGAAGGGGATTCGGGTGTATCCGAAGAGAGCAGACATCGCCGGGGTTCAGGAGGCATTGGGAGCGTACCAGGACCGGAACTGCCCCGGGAGGGACTGGCTGTCGCCCTGGATTGAGGCGAATCGGGAGCGGTATCAGGGCCTGACGGCTGAGGCGGTCTACGCAATCCAGCAGGAGGCGGAGAAGTACTCCATCCGTCAGATGTTTGTCTCCTTTTCCGGTGGGAAGGACTCCACAGTGACCAGTGACCTGGTTATGAGGGCACTGGGGACACCTTCTGTCATCCACATCTACGGAGATACCACCCTGGAGTTTCCCGAAACCCAGGCGTACATTGCCCGGTTCCGGGCGGATCACCCCAGAACCCCGCTGCTGACGGCGAAGAACGAGGAGAAGAATTTCTTCCAGATGTGCGAGGTGGTGGGTCCTCCAAGCCGGGTGATGCGGTGGTGCTGTACAGTCTTCAAAACCGGTGCCATCACCCATAAGATCGAGCGGACCTTCCCCGGCGTGAAGAAGATTCTCTCCTTCCAGGGGATCCGGCGCAGCGAGTCCAGCAGCCGTGCCCGTTACGACCGGGTTTCTGAGAACTCCAAAATCGGTAAGCAGGTGGCCTTCTCTCCTGTAATCGACTGGATGGACTATGACATCTGGCTCTACCTGCTGACCAGAGAAGGGGAGCCGGACAGTGGCGTTACCTTTAATGAAGCCTATCGCATGGGCTACACCAGAGTGGGCTGCTGGTGCTGTCCCAACAACAGTGAGTGGTCCACCTTTCTGACTCGGGTGTATCACCCGGAGGAGTACGACCGCTGGCGCAATCAGCTGATTGCCTTTGCCCGCAAGGTCGGAAAACCGGACCCGGAGGACTATGTGGACCAGGGTGGGTGGAAGGCACGTCAGGGCGGCAACGGGCTGGAGGTCAGCCGGCGTATGGTGATGGGATTCACACCCTGTGTCACCCAGGAGGATACTCTGAACTTTACGCTGGTGCGGCCGGTCAGTGAGGCACTCTACGAGCTGTTCCGTCCCTTTGGGGAGCTGGACTTTGAAATGGGCAATCAGCGCCTGGGTGAGGTGTACGTGCTGGACCGGGAGGGAATGCCGATTCTGCTTCTGCAGGGCAGAGCAGGTCAGACGGAACTGCGGGTGAGCGTACCGAATCTGCCTCTCTCGGGCTTCCGCAACCTGCGGGATGCGGAACTGAAGATACGCTGCCAGCTTTCCAAGTACCAGATCTGTCTGGGCTGCTCCGCCTGTGTCAGTGTCTGCACCCGCGATGCGATTCAGGTGCGGGATGAGGGAGGAGAGTATCCTCTGTACCGGATTGATCCGCGGCGCTGCAACCACTGCGGCCGCTGCATCAGCCACCATGATGGGGGCTGTTTCATGCGGGACGTTATCCGTACCAAGGCAGGAGGGATAAAAGGATGGATGCAGACAGGATCAGACTGAAGGGCAATGCCTCCTTCGCAATCCGTGAGGGCTGGCTCTCCAAGGGGCTTCGCCATGTGAGAGAGGATCCGGCTGTCTTTCGGGGTAATACGGCGGCGCTGACTCTGGGAGTCGGATCCACCATGGTGAAATCCATCCGCCACTGGATGCAGGCGGCGGGACTGACTGTGGAATCGAAGGATCATGGCTCCAGGGGGACGACGCCGAAACTCACAGATCTGGGAGAACTGATCTGGGAGCAGGATCGCTATTTCGAGGACATGTTCTCCCTCTGCCTGGTGCACTACAGAATTGCCACCAACGAGGAACTGGCTACGGTCTGGTATCTGCTGTTCAACGCCTGGGATGTGAGGCAGTTCACTCAGCAGAGAATGAAGGAGGACCTCCTGGAAATCTTCCGCAGCAGGGTGGGAGAGAAGAAGTTTTCGGTTAAGACCTTTCACGATGACTGTGTCACTGCCCTGCGGACCTATGTGTCAGACGGGGTGAACCAGGAATCACCCGAGGACAATATGCAGTGTCCGCTGGCGGGACTGGGGCTCTTCAGCCACAGATCCCAAGATCGGTACGAGCGTACCGCACCTCCTCCTTCCAGACTTCATCGGGATGCGGTCCTGTTTGTGCTGCTGGACCGGATGGGGAAGCGGAAGCAGATTTCCATTCAGGATCTCCTGACCGAGCCCTGCAATGCCGGGCGGATCTTCCATTTGGATGCCTACCGCCTCAATACCTACCTGGATGAACTGCAGGCGGACGGGCTTCTTGTGGTCCAGCGGACGGCCGGGCTGAACATGGTGCAGCCGCGCTCCGGCATCAGTGCCCTGACGGTTGCTCAGCGTTACTATGAAGGGAGATAAGAACTGTGGAGATTCCGACCTACCGGGAAATCTTCCTGCAGAATCCCCATTTTCAGAGGGCGGTCAACCTCTCCATGGATCTGGGTGACGTCCGGTTTCTGGAGGGCTATATCCCAAACCGCCCATCCTGTGAGGTGCTCTCCCGCTATCTCAGCACCGTGCTGAACCCCGGAGCGGAGCGGGCCTCCGTGCTGATCGGGCCCTACGGGAAGGGGAAGAGCTATACGCTTTTCCTTGTGCTGTCCATCCTGTCTGACTTTTCCCCAGAGTTTGAGGCCGCCATCTCCAGAGTGACCCAGGCCATGGAGCAGGTGGATCCTGAAGCGGCCGCACTGGTGCGTACGGTACGAGGCCGTAAGCTGAGGATGCTGCCGGTCGTCATCAATGACCGCTATCTTGATGTGCGCCAGGCTTTTCTGGCCTCCCTGCGAAACGCACTGGCTCAGGCTGGGATGGAGCATCTCATGCCGGAAAACTATTTTCAGCAGGCGTTGGCGACCATCAGCCGCTGGAAAGAGAAGTACCAGTCTACATTTCAGGCCTATGATTGGTACCTGAATCGCAACGGCAGCAGTCCCTCGGAGATGGAGAGCCGTCTGAAGCAGTATGACAGTCAGGCACTGGACCTATTTCGGGAGTGCCACCGGGAGATTCTCTCCGGGACGGAGTTCAATCCTCTTCTGGAAAGCGATGTTCCCTCCCTCTATGAGCAGGTGCTGCGGCTTCTCTGCCAGGAGGAGGGGGACACCGGGTATAGTGGTATTTTTGTGGTCTTTGATGAGTTCGGCAAGTATCTGGAGTCCAGTGCGGACAGCCAGAAGGCCTACGATTTCAAAATGCTGCAGGACCTGGCGGAGATTGCAGGTCGCAGCACCACTCCCGGCATGATCCTGACCTGTGTGTCCCACAAGTCCATCAGCGAGTACGCCTCCCGGCTCTCCGAAAATCAGCTGAATTCCTTCCGGACCATTGAAGGGAGATTCACGCCCATCTGGTTCAACGCAAGTCTCCAGGGGAGTTTTGAGATGATTGCGGGGGCACTGGGACGCAGGGAAGAGGAATACAGCCGTTTCGAGGCGGCGTACCGGCCAGAGATTGAGGAGGTGTCCGGAGAGTGTGAGAGGCTGAACTGCTTTTCCGAGTACGGGGAGCGGGCAGACAGGATCGTGGACCTGTGTCTGCCTATGCATCCTCTGACAGCCCTGGCGGTGATGAAACTGAGTGAGCTGGCTGCTCAGAATGAGCGGACCTTCTTTACCTTCCTCACAGATCCGGCCAGTCCGCTGACTTGCTTCCTGAAAGGGCATCAGGGAGGGTTTGTGCTGGCCACTGTGGACATGGTCTACGACTATTTTCATGAGACCATTCGGGAAAACAGCTATGACCCGAAGCTGAGGCAGCTGATCACATACACGGACAGCCTTCTTCCCGGGCTTTCCCAGGACGAGGGGAAACTGGTTCGGGCCATTGCTCTGTTCAGCATGCTGGGAGACGCAAGGGTCCGTGCTGTGCCCAGGGTGCTGCGGGCGGGTCTTCAGTGGACGGAGGAGAGACTGAAAGGTACGGTTCAGGGGATGGAGAAGGATTATCGCATCTATACCCGCCACAGTGACGGTGTGCTCTGCCTGATGCAGAACAGTTCAGAGGCCATGCGCCGGGAGATTGAGAGCCGGAAGGAACTGCAGAGGGGCAGAGTGGACCTGGCCCAGGAACTGACTCAGATGGCAGATCCGGGCTATACCATTCCCCGCCGGTACAACGATGAGCGGGAGATGGTCCGGTACTTCCGAAATGTTTACCTGACGCGGGAGGAATTCTTCCGGGAGCGGACTTCCGGGTTTCTGAAAAAGCGGGGAACAGCGGACGGATACGTTCTGTATCTGCTGGAGGATGCAGATGAGTTCGAAGTGCAGAAACAGCTGAAAGGCTGGGATGATAAGTGCATCCTGGTTGTCCTACCCTCGGTGACCCAGGGCCTGTGGCCGGCGGTGGAGGAATCTGCTGCCATCCGACTGGTCATGGAGGAGACGCAGGACAGGGTCGAGAGAGAGGAGTTGACCTACTATCTGGAGGATATGGTGACGGTAGCGAAGGAGACTCTGGAGAAGATGTTCGCTGAAGCACCGCTGTGTGTGACGATGGAGGACTCCGGAATCTGCCGGAATGTGGGGCGCAAGGTCTCTGAGATCTGCCAGTGGGCCTACGACAGAACTCCGACGATCTGTCATGAAATGATGAACCGGAATGTGCTTTCCCAGCCCATGTGTAAAGTACGGATACGAATCATTGATGCGATACTTGAAAACAGGAACTACCTGGGACTGTATACGTTGAATACGGCAGAGGGAGTGGCCATGCGGGCCATCGTGGGGGAGATGGATAAGGGATTCATGCCTGCTGTCGTAGCAGTGCTTGAGGACTTTTTTGCCGGGTGTGGGAGAGAGCCGCAGCCTCTGGCAGAGTTATATCAGAAACTGACTGCCCCTCCCTATGGCTTGCGCCTTGGTGTCATTCCGGTTCTGATCGCCCGAGTCCTGCGGGAGAAGCGAAATCAGGTTACGCTGTACGCGGGAGACCGGGAGATCCGTTTTCAGGGTTCTAATTTGAGCAATCTGGATACCCACGTGGATCAGTACCGGATTCTGGTGGATTGCGAGAGCAGGGAGCAGCAGGAGTACCTGAAGGTCCTAAGCGAGGCGTGTACTCCCAAAGACCCCATTGTCAGCATGGAAAATATTCTTGAGGTGCTTACCCGCCGGGTGAGGAATCTGCCCAGTGCAGCGCGCAACAACAGCAGAACGCTTCTGCATGCCGGCGGAAAACCAGGTCATAGTGGGGCAATTCCCTCCTGGATTACCGGAATACGCAGCCAGCTCATTCCCTATAACCTTCAGCCCAGGAAGACGCTGCTGCAGAACCTGCCGGAGCAGGCCGGGATGGAGATCAGCGGAGAATGTGCACGAAGGGTCCTGGATGCCCTGAAGTATCTGGAACATTACCTGACGCAGCTCCGGAAGGATGCCTGCACCATCGTCCTGCGGCAACTGAAGGCGTCCCCGGGGGACAGTGTCCGCCAGGCTGCGACCCGGTGGCTTGAGCAGCTGGGTCCGGAGCAGAGACAGCGTGCCTATGACGGCAGGATAACCGCAGTGCTGAAGGTGATGGATCACACCGACAGCTATCCTGATGATCAGTGGTGGGTGAGCGAGCTCGCCAAAGCAGTGACCCGTCAGAACATGGAGGACTGGAGAGATCGCCACATTGAGAACTTCGAGAAGCAGCTGCAGGCGATCATTGACACCGTTGAGAAGGCCGGCGGGGAGCGGGATATGTCCGGCAGTGCCAGCATTCAGGTGAAGATGGGCGGTCGGGTCATCCAGCAGAGCCTGGAGGATCAGGAGCTTGGGGATCTGGGTTCTGCGGTCTACGACCAGATCAGCTTTACCCTGGACGAGTACAACGAGAGTATCTCCGTCGAAGAGAAACTGAGGGTCCTCATGAAGGTGATTTTGAGCCTGACCGGCGAGAAATGAGGGAGGAACCATGATCTATCTGGACAACGCCGCCACGACAGGCCGGAAGGCACCTGGTGTAGTGGAGACAGTCCGGGACACGATGGAACATCTTTCTGTCAATGCGGGGAGGGGCAGCTATGCAGCAGCCCGGGAGGCTTCACAGCGGATTGATGCCTGCAGAGAAGCGGTGCTGAAACTGGCGGGTCTGCACGCGGGCTATCAGGTGTACTTTGCCCCCAGTGCCACGACAGCTCTGAATCAGATCATTCTCGGGCTGCCCTGTGACCGCTACACCAACATATATGTAACACCCTTTGAACACAATTCTGTCATGAGGCCGGTGGATGCGCTGTGCCGGTTACACGGCTGCCGCTGGACGGCGCTGCCTTATGACAAAGAGAACTGGCAGCTTGATATAGAGGAAGCCAAGGCGCTGTTCCGGAGAGCCAGACCGGACGTGGTGTTCGCCAGTGTGGTGAGCAACACCACAGGATATGTCCTTACGGTGCTGGAACTGGTTCGCCTGGCCCACAGTCATGGTGCCAGGGTGGTTTTGGACTGCGCCCAGGCATTGGGAGCCGTTGACCTGCCCTGGGAGGAGATCGGGGCGGATGCCATGGTATTCGCCGGCCATAAGACTCTGCTGGGACCCTACGGGGCAGCGGGTATGATTCTCTCGGACCGGTGGACAGTGCACAGCGGAATCTGTGGGGGAACCGGCACGGAATCACTCAGGCTGGAGATGCCTGCGGCGTCTGCCGGGGGTCTGGAGCCGGGAAGTCTGGATGTGCCGGCTCTGTGCGGCCTGAAAACTGCGGTAGATTGGCTGCTGGAGCAGGGTATAGCCCACATTGCCGCAGAGGAGCGGCGTCTGATCGGACTTCTGGAAGAAGAGTGTGCCAGCCTGCCGAAGGTCAGACTCCTTCTACCGCCGGAGGGGCAGCGCAGCGGCATTGCGTGCTTTACAGTGGAGGGCTATCGCAGTGGGGATGTGGGTGCGATTCTGGATGCTGAGTTTAAAATTGCGGTGCGCACCGGATACCAGTGTGCACCCCTGGTCCACGACTGGCTGGGAACCCGTGACAGTGGCGGCGTGGTCCGGGCATCGGTCAGCTGGTTCAACACGGAAGACGATATCGGTGCCCTGGCAGAGGCGCTGAAGACACTGTAACAGCGAAGGAGGCAGAAAAACGTGGGAAATTCCTTTGTGCAGTACCTGAACACCCTGCACAACGGCAGCGCATCCAACCAGAATGCCATTGCAGAGATGCAGATCACTTCGCAGGAATTCGGGCGGACCCAGGTGCGAAGGCCGATCACAGCGGTTCTGGAGCAGAAGCTGGAAAGGGGTGAGATCGTAATCCTGACCGGCCATGCAGGAGACGGAAAGACCACCATACTGGCACAGGTTCTGGACGACCTGGGGTTTCATGGGGACAGACTGGAGACAGCGGCAACGGTGGACTGCGGATTTCCCCTCCATTACGTGAAGGATTTCAGCGAGCTGACCACCCCGCAGCAGAAAGAGGAACTGGAAGAGTGCTTCCGGAACAGGGAGGCAGCGCTGATCATTGCCAACACAGGTCCGCTGCTGAATGCCTTCCGTCTGCTGACGGAGGACGATGGCCTGGAGTCCAGACTGCTGGATGCCATGGACCAGGCCAAAGGGGAAGACCTGAGCATCGGCAACTTTGGGAGCATCTACCTGCTCAACATCGCCAGGCTGGACAATACGGACTTCATCCGGCCGTATTTGAGTAACCTGATTGCCAGCGAGGAGTGGGAGCCGTGTGAGCAGTGTCCCTGCAGGAAAAACTGCCCGATCTTCTTCAACGTGCAGCTGATACGGGAGAAGACAGAGCGGGTGACCCAGTTCATCGAGAACTGTTACATTTGGCTGGGAGAGCATAGTCATAGGACTACAATCCGACAGATTACGTCACATCTGGCCTTTTCCATTACGGGGGGACTCTCCTGCGACACGATCCGGACGGTAACCCGAAAGCTGTACCGCTATGATTACCTCTTCTCCAACTTGTTCTTTGGCTATGCCGGACATCATCCGGCGAAGGGGGCAGATCAAATTACCGGAATTACGTTTGTCAAAGAGGCAGGGTTTGACCGAAGGCAGACCAGCGTAGACTATGACCTGTTTCATCATGATGACTACACGAAGTACTATTCAGCGACTCTGGGAGACTATTTGACTTACATTGACAGGAACATTCGAAGGGGGAGCCCCGCCACACAGCTGGTCCTCAGACGGGCGTATTTGTTCTTTGGACAGCAGGAGGCTAGGCAAATCAATACCCTTCAAACGGAGCAGACGTTCTCCAGATGGTTTTCCGACTATGTGAGGCTGCGAAATCACGGTGGAGATGTTCCGGAAGAAATGAAAAGAAGCATCTTTCGTGCCATCAATATTCTTTTCATCGGGGAAGAAATGAAAGAGTCAAACAAGGATACCTACCATATTTATTTGACCCTCCGCCGTAACAATGAGCAGAGCAGCAATGTGCAGTTGAAGGTGGGAGAAATCAGGAAAGAGGAGTTGAGCCTTCAGGCACTTCCCCTATATGAGTACGGAGAGAATGTGATGTATGGACTCTTTCTCTGTACCGGGACAAACAGATTTCAGATATCTCTTCCCCTTCTGAATTATTTTGAGGAGATAAAAGACGGAATCATCTTGACAGATGTGGATCCCATGCTCTCCAATGGCATAGACAGCCTGAAAGTCCAACTGCTGTCTGAGTATGGGAAAAGATCTGAAAGGGGAGGATCGTCTAGTACTAGAGAAATCAGCATTATTTATATGGCAGAGGATCAGTGGACTAGCACTGCTCTCAGAATAAAGAAAGATGAATAAGGAGTGTGACCTATGTTTCCAGAACAGGATGAGAAAAGATTAACGGGAGGACCAATAAACATAGGTAACCTTCTGCTTGGAAACCGGATCTACCGAGATCAAACGGTTATGGAATATCTGATTGAGTTTCTGCTGGTGTACTGCAGCGCGAAATCAGAAGAGGAAAAGGGCAGCGGGATTATGCGGTTCCATACCCAGGAGGAACTTGACCGGAGGGATGGACTTCCCTATTGGGTGGAACCTAGAATCGGACTGAGAAGATTTATTTTCTATGCACAGAGCAAAATGGACAGCAAATCCCCTATTGACGACTCTGCCTACGGCGAAATTGTTGAATTGGTGGAGGCAAAATTGGGAAAAGAAACTGTGCCATACATTCATGATCTTCTATACAGCTATGCAGCTGTAACAAGAAAGCGCGGATGGTATGCGAAAGCCCTTCTGCCAGTCTGCCCGGCTTTGGTCCTGACAGACGCACAGGGAATAACCGCCAGAAAGCGGATGAAACCAATCAGCGTCTGCGAGGATAGGGAGGATGACATCGACAGGAAATTCAATTTTAAACAACATAACTTCCTAGCACGTGGCGGACAGATCCTATATTTGCATCTTTTGCAGCCACTGCTTGAGAAGGAAAAGACAGATCCGAAGCTGAGGACAAAACTGGAGTCTCTACTGGCGAATATGCTGAGTGCAACGGGGGATGCGGAGTTCCTTGCAACCTATGTACAGGATATTTGGGACCAAAGAAAATTCGAAGTAAAGTGTGAGGGAAATGGGATCCTAGATGAAGATGAGAAGATAAGCAGCGGAGAAATGGATGACATCTCAAGGAAACACTTTGAGCGCTTTACCGTAGGGTATATCACCGATGCGTATAAATTTCGCGGTGAGAGATTCCTTCAGGAAATAATCACCTTTCTCCGCGCCGACATCCATCCGATTGCCCGGATTGAGCTTCTGGCGGAGGGATTGGTTCTCAGTCTTCTGCGGGTTATTCATATCGTTGCAGCAAAGGAATTGGATGGTTCTGCACAGGAGCCGGTCTGGATTATCGATGTGAGCGGATTGCGGGGAACATCAAATATTAGCCGTCTGGCAAGTAAGAGCTATAAGGAGGCATATGGGAGTTTTTCTTCGGCCATGACTCATCTGTATAACCGCTTAGGCATTTCAGAAAAGAATAGTAATAACAAAGCCAGCCTGTCTGATTTGCTCAGGAAAAGCTGGCCAGATACCTGTGATCTCTTCAAGAGCCTGGGAAAAGAGATCCATTTGGTGATTCCTCCCCGGGGCAGCTATGAGCGCTTTTCCCTATCGGAGCCGCTGACCAGATATCTTGTGCTTGCTCTGGTAGAACCGGGACAGAAAGTAACATACGATACGTTTCTTCGCAGATTGTATGAACACTTTGGCATGGTGATAGGTCCTGAACAGTTTCAGGACGCAGTTTCATCGGGGAGAGTGAATCTGAACAAGAGCATGGCTGGATATTTTAAGGACAATGCAGAGGCATTTCAAGATTTTATAAAACAGTGCGGCCTATCACGTGATATCTCTGACGCCACATCGATTGTGGAAAATCCCTATCAGGAGGTGACAATAGGGTGAAACAGCTGGCTGAATATATTGTAGGGATCATCGATGAAAATCTGAAAAGTGAAAGTGCGAAGCGGATTATCCGGATTGAAGGATTTGAAGATATTCGGATCTATCATCATATTTGTGAACGGACAAGTCAGCTTGCTGAACAGGGTGGCTTTGATCTAGTGGCAAAACTCTCCGGGAGGAAATTTCTCCAGCTGAGAGATGCGGATGAGTACGACATAGAAGCTGGAGAAATGCTGGATCACGATTGGGTCGATTTGGACGATCATATGACAAGTTACCGTAATCTGATTCCAAAGAGGGGACAGAAACTTGTTGTTTTAATGATGGGTACAGATGCGGTAGAAGATAAAGGCGGACTGGAGGATTTTTTTGCAATTACACCTCAGTTTCTTGATCATAGAATCGGAAATCACTATTCGCAGCTAATCAGCCAAGATCTACGCAGATGTATCGATGTACAAGACGACAATGAGCTGGATTGTGTTGTGGATGCATTTTTTACGTCCCTATTCCACTGTGTTCCAAAAGATATTGCAAAGGTAAGTTCCAACATGGATCGTTGGGAGTCTTCCCATCCTACTTTGAGGGAGGCAGTGAAGCAGCTCTACGAAACTCTGCCGGAGTGGGGAATCCCAAAAATTGTGGACGAAGCAGAAAAGATGACATTAACCAAGTTGAAAAATCCAAGATCACAGATCATGATAAAGGCAAACGGATTTCTGGAGAGCAATGCTGGCAAGAAGCCAACAGATCGAAACGGAGAAAAATTACTGGAAAAATTTCAGAAATATGCTGAGAAGCACGAAAAATATGCGGATTATTGGCCGGAGGGGCAAGGCACTACAAACTTGAGCGACTTGAGAGACACTGCCTACCAATTTATTATGGGGGATCACAGTGTAAAAATTACAGAAAAGCTGCTGAATACGGATTTTACAATTCTGAACGATGTGCTGCGAATCAAATTGGACCGTCCGTCCGTTTCAAAGGAAATGATAAATCTCCACGGTATGCCTCTTTCGGTTTTGCTGGAGGCACTCTTTCTGACTATGTTTGCAACGGATATCGGGACAGTAGAATTCAATGCTGCTTGCTTTCGGCTCAAAAGTGCTCAAGTTGCCGGAATTCCCCCCAAGACAGAACTGAAGGAACAGACAGGAAAGCCAGATGAATTACGGGAAGCATTGATTAGTGCTGCATGGAAGAGGCTTGGTTATTTTGCAGGAGGAATATTTGAATTTCTACAGAGCAATGGTTGGGAATATCCACAAGGAGAGCCGATTGAAATCTATTCAGAGCCGGATGAATTTTTCTGTCCTGATAACAGTGATATCCTGCTAAAGGAAGGGTTTCTTACGGCCAAAGCAAATGCATCGGCTCACGTAATCGAGTTTTCTGTTGAACTGTCCGATAACGAGAGGGTGATCAAAGTCCAGAAATTTAAGTGGACCATTGATCCTCAGGAGGATTGGGTACTGACATTTAAGGACTTTGACAGCATGCCAAAAGTGGATGGTCCGTATATTCCCATTGGCTATCTTCCGGAAATGAATGTTGCATATACTTTGCCTGACGATGACGCATTTCGGATCTGGTATGACACGGTCCATCCAAGCTTTTTGGATCAGGATAAAAACCCGGTGGACAGCATCCGGGGGGAAATCAGGAAGATATTCAGAAGAGGTTCAGGGAAGAGAAAATCCGATAAGGGACCGCTTCTTGAGGCCGGGATCCTTGAACTGGGAACAGCGTTCCAGGCATTTCGTACGGAAGTAATGCAAAGCGGATTCTTTTACTCCCTCTACAGCAATACTGCAATTGTAGACTTGATAAACCAGTATGTAAGCTTTATTGATATTTTTCAGCGCAGCCTGCCGGAGATAAGTGAAAGCACGGGAGACGAAAGCCTAATGCGGATGGTCAGTCTCCTCTTCTCCATTGTTGAGGACGAGAAGGTTGCCTGCGTGAACGGAAATGCCGGACAGATGATCATTCCGCCTTATCATCCAGCCGCCTTGGAGAAAATTGCGACGCGCATGGAATTTATAAGCATGGGCGTCAGACAGAATTTTGGGAAAAACTACATGGCGCAAATCAATAAGATGCAGGACCTTTCTGAACTGTATGGTGCATTGGATGCCGTTCCTCTCGAAATGGAACTGGTAGGATGCAAGGCGCAATATGGTTACTATTCTCTCTATGGAGAAGTGAAGAAGGCAGGGAAGCTTACATCTTCGGATGTCATTGCCCAGAGTGAAATGATTTTCACCGATGACTTCCAAGATAGACGGCTGAAAAACAGGACAAGAGAATCCGTTATGGTCCAGAGAGTGATGGAACAGTATGTCGATGCATACCGGAACGGGACCCAATCATTGACTGTTGCATTTATTGATCCCCAGTCCATTCAGACGATAGCAGCAGCTGTATTCTACTTTGCAGAAGGCCTGCGGAAACGAAAAGATGAAGATATCGAGCATCTCTCCTTGGTGATTGATGTCATTCAAAAGGCGGATCAGCGTGGTGCCCGTACTTTTCTGGCATATTGGGCCAACCAGGAATTCAGTGAGGATGACGTGGTCAGCATCAAGATCTACCATCGCAGTTATGAAGAGGAAGAGATGATTCCAGATCTGATTCCCCCTGCTGCAGATATTGCCTTTTATTTTAATGCGCTGCACACAGAGAAAGGAAGGATTGCCTTTAAGTTATCCTACGAGTCGGAATCCATGGAGGATTGCCTGTTTCCTATTGTTTTTCAGCCATTTTCCCGTAGAGGGGACAGGGAGGACTATGTGACCCAAATCTCACAGAAACAGTTCTGTGCGGCTATGGCATATACTCAGCTTTGTAAATGTATGAGCGGTCGCAACATCAATGCGTACGATGTGATGATTCGACGCACAAAGGTGGACCGGAAGCATGGAGCAGTGATCCAAGCGGTTCAGAAGCGGGTGATCTGGCTGGCCTGTATGGATGAAGCTCTTGATAAGAGGGCAGTCCGGGATCTGTATGCAAGCGATACCGGTATCATCGGATTTACCACGGGAGAAGGTTCCGAGGGGAATCTGAATCTGGCGATTACCTGCAGGGAAGAAGTGGTCGAGGATCTGAAAAAGCGCTGTCAGCGGAGGCTGAGGGGACTGTTTCCAGGCTGGGACGGGGAGAAACTGAAGAAAGCCTCCTCCTTTTGTGTGGATATGGCCCGTAAGCTGGATGGAGTCAGTCTCATGCGGGCCATGAATCCGGATGACTGTGAGATACACAACTACCTTGCCTATCTGTTGACCAGAGAGCTCTGTCAGGGCGGGGAGGATGAACTTACAATTTTGATCCGTCTTGACTCCTATCGGCACTGGATGACAGACGAGAAGCGGATTCCGGACTTTCTTCTGCTCCAGGCGGTGCCACAGGAGGATGAATTGCTGCACTTTACGGCTACCGTCATCGAGGCAAAGATCGCCAGGAGCACCACCCTGACCGGTCAGCATATTCCCAAGGCAATTGATCAGGTTCGGGCCGGAAGAGATTCCCTGGCGAAAAAATTTGACCCGGACAGCGACTCCATGGAACGCCGCTACTGGTTTGCTCAGCTGTACCGGGCCATTGTCTTTCTGCTTGACGACATCGAACTGTCAGAGGACACATGGGATCTGATGCGTGATCTTCTGCCGGAACTCCTGGAGGGCGAGTTTACCATTGACTGGAGGATGCGGATCATAGCGTGTGAGATTGATGATGACAGCTATCTGCAGAAATCCCAGCTTTCCAGCGGGGAGGAAGAGATTGAACTTTGGAGCGTGGGACAGCTGGCTATGCAGAACATTCTGCTGCAAAAACCGGTAAACAGCCGGGACGTCACCTTCGATGCCGGATCTGTCATTGAGGAGACTGCGCCCTGGGATGAGGATGAAGATGAGGAGGAGTCCACTGCGGACAGCAGGACAGATCCCGGGCCGGACCCGATTCCGGATTCGCCGGATGCTCCCTCCGTTCCGGAGCCTGAGCCACCTCAACCCGTTCTGCCCGACACAGAGCAGCCGAAGCAGCCCGATATTCCGCCTGTTCAGCCGCCTTTGCCGCCCCCTACGTATGTAACGCTACCAGCTGAGGAGAGCGGATTTCCTCCGCTTCAGGAGGTACGGGTTCTCATTGGGAAGGCTTGGAGGGGTAGTAAACCTGTTTATTGGGAGTTCGGCAACCCGAAGCTTCCGGCGCGCCACCTGCTGATCACAGGCAGTTCCGGTCAGGGAAAAACCTACGCCATCCAGACCTTCCTCTTTGAGCTTGCCCGCCAGGGGATCTCCAGTGTGGTGTTCGACTATACGGACGGCTTCTTACCCGGTAAGCTGGAGCCGGAGTTCGAGCGGGATTTGGGGGCCAAGCTGAAGGAATACTATGCCATTGCAGATCGGCTTCCGGTCAATCCCTTCCTGCGGCAGACCATTCTGCTTCCGGAACGAAGTTTTCCGGAGAACTCGTCAGTGACGGCCAGCCGATTTTCTGCGATTCTGAAGCATGTCTACAAGTTTGGGGAGCAGCAGCGTGGAGCGCTGTATCGGGCGTGTCGGAGTGGCATCGAGAAGTATCAGGATAAGATGAACTTTACCAGACTATGGGACGAACTGGTCCGGGATGGGTCTTCCACTGCTAAAACGGTTCTCTCCAAAATACAACAGATCGTGGATATGGACCTGTTCGACACTGAAAAAGCTCTGGACTGGAACGGGATCACGAAACGGGAGGGGAAGGTTACGGTGTTTCAGCTGACCAATCTGGACCGGGAGACCCAGACCATCCTGACCGAGATCATGCTGTGGGATGCCTGGTACAGCCTGGAGAAGAGCGGCAGTCCGGACAGGCCCTTTGTCGTGGTGCTGGACGAGGCCCAGAACCTGTCCTTTGCCGAAGGTTCCCCTGCCCAGAAGATCCTCCAGGAAGGGAGAAAGTTCGGCTGGTCCGCCTGGTTTGCCACCCAGTTCATGAAGGGGGCCCTCAGTTCAGACGAGATCTCCCGGCTCCAGCAGGCCCCGGTGAGCCTGAACTTCAAGCCCTCACCGGCAGAAGCACCGTCGGTTGCCCAGGCACTGGCAGATCAGTACCAGAATGGGTCCTCCTGGGAAAACATCCTGAAATCCATGCAGAAGGGGGTGTGCGTGGTGAAGGGAGACAGAATTTTGCCGAATGGTTCTTTCGGTGCTGCAACCCCCGTTCAGGTTCAGGTCAGCAGTTTTGCCGAGCGGACCAGAGGTGGCAGCTTGACCCCCTGAAGGGGACTCCGGGCCGTGAGAGAGATGGAAAGAGGGGCAGGGATCCGTTCTGTTTTGCGGACCCTGCCCTTTGCCGTTTTCAGGGAGGTCAGTATCTGGGATTTGGGTGCTCCCTCCTCCTGAGGAGAGAAGTTCCCAGGGGATAAGGAAGCAGGCCGGGGGCTGTCCGGTGTCCACAGGTCCATTGGTGTCAGGTGGCAGGACAGGTCCGGGTACGCTGGAGAGGGAGATCCACCGTGTGACAGCAGATTTGAAGGCCGGCATGCCGGGAGAACCAATATAAGGAGTAGACATCCAGGGAGGCATTTTGGCCTTTGTATCCAGCCCTGGAGAGGCCGGGCACCGGCCAGGAGAGGGAGGGCCAATGAGGCCATAGGGGAACGGCATTTCCCGGCCCCATGAATGGGGAGTCCCAGCTGACCGTGGGCGATGCGGCGCAGTGTGAGGGGGCCGGAAGGAGTTCCCCGCAGAAGAAGGGGAGGGCTTGTTCGTCCGGTCCGTGGCTGCCTCTGGAGAAGACACACTGCCACAGGAGTCATCCATCGGTTCCCGGTGGCGGGTCTGCTAGTTTTTCTGCGGAACAATGGTCTGCAGGTCCTGAAGCAGGGCAATCTGGCCCAGAGAGATGAAATACCCGTTCACCGCGTTCTCCCGGTTGGACACCGGGGTCAGGAATCCGCAGTCGGCGTATTTCCCCGGCAGGGAATAGTGGCAGGAGGTGAACAGCACCGTCATGGCTACGTCCGCCGGGCTAGGTAGAGGGCGTCCCCGATGGATTTCATGCAGCCGGTATTAGGTGAGGTGAGGGCGATCAGTTCATCGTCCGTTTCCAGGAAGACATTGCTTCCCATCTGCAGCAGCACATCCCCGACGGCGAAGGCGGGAACTCTCAGGAGCATGAACAGGGCTGAGCCCATGGCCGCCGCCCCGCTGGATACTCCGCACCCGATCAGACAGGCCCGTTTCGCCCGGGCGATGGCACCTGCCACGGCAGAGAGGCACAGCTGTCCCCATCCGGAATGCAGCGCTTCAGTAGAGAGGAATCCTAGCGCAGCAATTTCCGCTTCAGGGTGCTGAAGTCGTCCTCCGGGAGGATGCCTACGTCCCGCTGGTCCATGACGGGCCTGATCCAGCCCGATTTTCAGCTCGGCAGAATTCCTGCAGCCCGGCGCCCGGTGCAGGCGGGAGATGGTGGACACCCCGACTCCCGGGCAAGAATCTGGATGGACATCTCCGGGATCCGGGCCTCCAGGGCGTGGATGCAGTCGGCAGCCTGCTGCTCCCGGGGCGTAAGGTGCTCCCGGTAGAGTTCAACCCGGCTGGAGAATTCGCTTACCCAGGCATTTGGCGGTTTGGGTCTGTCATGGTGCGCCCCTCCCACCGCCGGACAGTACAGCACAGGGTCAGAGGGCTGACAAACAGTTCAGATCTGGGGACCGGGCTGAAAGGAAGTATCAGAAGTGGGAGGCCGAAGCGGAGCAGCCGGTCCGGCGGGCCATCAGAAGGAATCCGGCCCGGGAAACACAGAGCGATGGGCTGAGGGAACCGGATTAGAGTGCCGGATGGGTCGGAAGGGTACTCTCATGAACGGGATGAGTTGTGTAAGAAATGCGCTGCAGAACAAAACAATTCCGTTGCCCTTCCGGGGGGAGAACCTGCATAGGGAGGGCAGAATCGGCTGTTTGTGAAGGATCCTATCATGGCAGGAAATAATCCCGCCGCCTTTATGCAGAATAATGACAAAAAGAGCAAAATTCTGAGGAAATTCGGGAATTTTCAGGCTGAAATCTTGGTTTTACTTTCATTTGCTCCGGGAAATATCGTTGTTTTGTTCGTTGACGGAGACGGAGAAATCCCTGTATAATACGGAAAGCATGTGTGAGGGGAGGAATCTGGGATGCGGGAGACGCAGATTGAAACAGGTGCCGTCCGGGGTGTTGCCTGCGGCTGGCCCAGCATCACGGCCTACTATGGCATCCCTTATGCCGCCCCACCCACCGGGGAACTGCGCTGGCGACCCCCGCAGCCGGCCCCCTCCTGGGAAGGGGTGCGGGACTGCGCCCGGCCCGGTCCGAAGTGCCCCCAGCTGGGGGTGGGAAAAGGTTCTTTCTATGAGCACGAGTTTTATCCGGTGGAGGAGCCTATGGACGAGGACT
>CAYXVN010000032.1:0-18551 GCA_964468565.1 uncultured Oscillospiraceae bacterium
GATAGACAAGGCGGACCTGGAATTTCCCAACGACCTGCTCTGGGAACTGGACCGGATGGAGTTTCACATCCCCGAGACCGGCCGCACCGTCACCGCAAAGCACCGGCCCATCGTCATCATCACCTCCAACGCTGAAAAGGAACTGCCCGATGCCTTCCTGCGCCGGTGCGTGTTCCACTACATTGAGTTCCCCGACCGGGATCTGATGGCGGAGATCGTCCGGGTCCACCTCCCCGACCTGGACGAGCACCTCCTCGACCAGGTGCTCACCGCCTTCTACCGCATCCGCTCTCTGCCCCAGATCAAGAAAAAGCCCTCCACCAGCGAGATCATCGACTGGCTTCAGGCTCTTATGCACGCCGGAATCGATGCCAGCCGTGTCCTGACCGAGGTCCCCTATCTGGGGGTCCTCCTGAAGAAAAACGAGGACATCGACGTCCTGCGGCGCAACTGGCGGTGAGGTCATGTTTGAGGATTTCCTCTATCTGCTGCGCAGAGACGGCCTGAAGGTCTCCATGACCGAGTGGATGGCCCTGCAGGAGGCTCTGGACAAGAACCTCCACGAGGCCAGCTTCACCGGCTTCTACCATCTGTGCCGCTGTCTTCTGGTCAAGAGCGAGGCGGACTTCGACCGCTTTGACCGCTGCTTCCTGGAGTATTTCAAGGACGTTCCCTTCCAGCAGGAGGTCTCTCAGGAACTGCTGGACTGGCTGGAGCGGCCCAATGCCGGCCAGGGCGAGTACGATGAACAGCAGGCGGAACTCAACGAGACTCTCTCCTTCGATGAGATCGAGGAGATGTTCGCCGAGCGGATGAACGAGCAGCGGGAACAGCACAACTGCGGCAACTACTGGGTGGGCACCCACGGCATGTCGGTCTTCGGCAACTCCGGCATGTCCCCGGTGGGCATCCGGGTCGGAGGCAAATCCCAGGGCAAGCGGGCCTTCCGGGTGGCGGGAGAGCGGCGCTTCCGGGATTTCCGCAACGACAACACCCTGGACACCCGCCAGTTCCAGGTGGCGCTGCGCCGCCTGCGCCAGTACTCCGGCCTGGTGGACCTGCCCAAGACGGAATTCGACGTGGATCAGACCATCAAGGATACCGCAGACAACGGCGGCCTGCTGAAGGTCCGCTACCGGCGCCCCCGGGAAAATACGGTCAAGGTGCTGCTGCTGATGGACTCAGGCGGCTCCATGGAGGAGTTCAGTGCCCTGTGCTCCTCCCTCTTCCAGGCGGTCACCAAAACCGGCCACTTCAAGGACCTGAAAGTCTACTACTTCCACAACTGTGTCTACGGCCGGCTTTACTATGACCCCACCCTCTACTACCGCAACTCCACCACCACCGACTGGGTCATGTCCAACATCCCCGGCGACTACAAGGTCATCTTTGTGGGAGACGCCCAGATGGCCCCCCACGAGCTGCGCTCCCGCTACTACGCCGCAGAAAACCGGCCGGACGCCCCTCAGAGCGGCCTGGACTGGCTGAAGCTGCTGCGCTCCCGGTACCGCAACTCCATCTGGCTCAACCCCAGCGGCCGTCCCGGATGGGGCGACTACTGGTCTGACACCTATGACGCCATTGCCGAGGTCTTCCCCATGTTTCCCCTCACGGTAGACGGGCTGGAGGAAGGCATGAAGAAACTGCTGACCCGCTGAGAAACCGGATGCCCGCCCTTCCCCGGGAAGAGCGGGCATCTTCTGCCGCTGAGGTCCCTGCCATCTGCCTCTCCCGCATCCGGCCAGCTGGCACCTCTGAGGTGCCCGTTTCCCACTACAGGGGGACCGGGTGGACCTTCCGCTTCTCATACAGAGCCAGCCAGCGAAATCCCTTCGCCTTCAGCAGCTCCACCACCTCCTCCAGTCCCTTTCCCACATTGTCCGGCCGGTGGGCGTCCGAACCGATGGTAATCAGTTCACCTCCCAGCTGGGCATAGCGCTCCAGCACGGGGATCCAGGGAAGAATCTCCTCCCCGTTGTGGGTGTTGACCTCCAGGGAGCGCCCGCTCTCAATGAGGCGTTTCAGAATCTCATCGGCCTGGTCCTGCCAGTCCCCCAGAGTCATGTGGTGTCCGCCCCGCCCGTTGATGTAGCGCAGGGGATAGATCAGATGCCCCAGGGTGTCAAAGCAGGGCAGCTTCACCAGTTCCAGCACGCTGGCCATATAGTCGTCCATCACCTGACGGGCAAAGGTCTCGTCCCGCAGGTCCATGTAATAGAAGTCGGTGCTTCCCGCCGCCAGACTCATATTGTGCACCGACCCGATGACAAAATCCAGGGGCACCCCCGCCAGCAGCCGCTCTGAGCGGGGCGGGTCGGTCTGGGCCCCTCCCAGCTCAATGCCCAGCAGCAGCTTCACATCGCCGGACTGAACCCGGGCCTGCTCATACTGCTCCACCACCGGAGCCCAGTCCCAGTCCTTCAGAATGGTGGCATCCTCCAGCTGCAGGTCCAGATGATCCGTGGTGCACAGTTCCCGCAGCCCGGCCTTCCGTGCCGAGCGCACCATCTCCGTCAGGGGAGCCTCGCTGTCCATGGAACAGCGGGTGTGGGTATGATAGTCAACCAGATACATGGGGCATCCCTCTTTCCTGCGGTTTTCACCCATTCTACCCCATGGCCGTCCCTTTGGCAAGGGTGGCAGTCAGCCCCTTTCCTGCAGGTTTTCTCATGTATTCCTGCAGATTTTCTTTCCTTTTCACCGGAGAAATCCCTTGCATTCCGGGCATGCCGGTGCTGTAACTTGCCTGGCTCCGGAAACTCCCGCTCCCCCTGCGGCATTGGGAAGGAGATGCCATCCCCCATGCGAAGACAGTACCAGATCGACATGTGCAACGGGCCCCTGTGGAACCGGATTCTCATCTTTGCCCTGCCTCTTATGGTTTCCGGCATTCTGCAGCTGCTCTTCAATGCCGCCGATGTGGTGGTGGTGGGCCGCTACGCCGGCAGGGACGCACTGGCTGCCGTGGGCTCCAACACCGCCCTCATCAATCTCATCGTGAACCTCTTTGTGGGCATCTCCGTAGGAACCAATGTGGTGATTGCCCGGGACCTGGGGGCCGGGGAGGAGGAGAGGGTCCGCCACGGCGTCCACACCGCCATCACCATGGCCGCCATCAGCGGCATCGTCCTCATGATCTTCGGCGTGGTTCTGGTGCGGCACATCCTCACCTGGATGTCCTCCCCCACCGATGTCATTGACCTGGCCACCGTCTATCTGCGCATCTATTTCTTCGGAATGCCCGCTCTGATCGTCTACAACTTCGGGGCCGCCATCCTCCGCTCGGAGGGTGACACCCAGCGCCCCCTGTTCTACCTGACCCTGGCCGGCCTTGTGAACGTCTGCCTGAACCTGCTCTTTGTCATTGTCTTTCACCTGGACGTGGCCGGGGTGGCCCTTGCCACCGTCCTCTCCCAGTACATCTCCTGTGCCCTGGTCATCCGGGCCCTGATGGGGGAAGAGGGTCCCCTTCACCTGGACCTGCACCAGCTGAGGCTGGAGGGGCCGGTGGTGCGGCGCATCCTTCAGGTGGGACTCCCTGCCGGATTGCAGGGGGTGGTCTTCTCGCTGTCCAATGTGATCATCCAGTCCGCCCTCAACTCCTTTGATGACTCCGTTCTGGTGGCCGGCTCCTCCGCCGGCAACAACATCGAGGGCTTTGTCTATGCCGCCATGAACGCCTTCTACCAGAGCGCCATCACCTTCATCGGTCAGAATTACGGAGCCGGCAAGACGAAGCGGGTGGACCGCTGTGCCATCCTCTGCGTGGTCTACGACATGCTCACCGCCGCCATCCTCGGCAATCTGGCCTTCCATTTCGGGCAGCCCCTGGTCTCCCTCTACGTCCCGGACGATGCGGAGGTGGTCAGATGGGCTCTGGTCCGCATGAGCTTCATCTGCCGCATGTATCCTCTCTGCGCCTTCATGGAGGCCATGGCCGGCATACTGCGTGGAATCGGGTACTCGGTGGCCCCCATGGTGGTCTCCATTCTGGGCGGATGTGTCCTCCGGCTGGCCTGGGTGGCTGTCGTCTTTCCCCGTTACCACACTCCGGCCGCTCTCTTCTGCTCCTATCCGGTGAGCTGGATCGTCACCGGTCTGGTCCACCTGATCTTCTTCCTTCTGGTCCGCAGGCGTGCCTACGCCCGGGCCCGGGAGCGGCTCTCCCAGGGGGAGCAGCCGGGAGAAACCGTCTGAGGCCGGCCCTGCCTCAGGGAATGGCAGCGTCAAAAAAGGGCCGTCCGGAGCATTCCGGACGGCCCTGATACGGTCTGATTTTTTCTGGGGGAGTGTCTCAGCCAAGCAGACGGCGGCAGCCCACCAGGCCGGTGGCATAGTAGCTGGAACTGAGGGAGTCAATGCGAACGCCCTTGGAGGGGGTGGAGGCATGGACGAACTTGCCGTTGCCGATGTACACACCCACGTGGGAAGCGGGCTTGCTGCTGCCCTTCCGGAACATCACCAGATCCCCGGGCTGCAGCTGGCTCCTGGAGACGGCCTTGCCGCAGCCAAGCTGGGAGGAGGCGGAGTGGGGCAGAGAAATGCCGAACTGCCTGTACACATACATGGTGAAGCCGGAACAGTCAAAGCCCTTGGGGCTGCTGCCGCCGTACACATAGCGGTAACCCACGAACTTCTTGGCAAAGTTGGCCACTTCCTGGCCCTTGCTGGAGGCAGAGACCACGGCAGGCTGAGATGCGGCAGAAATGGCAGCAGCTGCCTGAGCATCCGAGAGCTTCGTTGCGTACTCCGCACTGATGTACCCGTCGTCGACGTGATACCAGCCCTCTTCCTCATCATAGACCTTCACCACGGAGCCCTTGGGCAGGCTGCCCACCTTGGCGGTGTCAGTGCCCATACCGGCGCGGACGTTCAGAGAGGAGGCAGTCACCTGGACATAGAAGGGATCCACCACTTCGGGAAGACCGGTCAGATTCTCTACGGTCATGTAATCCCCGCAGACAAATCCCTCGACCCCGTTCACCTTGATCTGGAACCAGTCGTCTTCCGTGACTCCAATGACTTCCACTTCCTGCCCATCCTTCAGCTTGGTCAGGATCTTGGAACCGGTATTGCCTTCCGCGCGGACATTGAGCACATCTCCGGCGGTATTTACGGTACCGGAAACGGCAAAGGCAGGAGTAATCAGGGTAACCATTACCAGTGCGGCGGCGGTCAGCCGGGCTGCGGCATTTCTGAACTGCATTCGGAAATTCTCCTCTCGTATGGTATCATAATCGCATCGATGGGATCCTCTTACCGGTTCGTGCCCAGGGCCCGGTCCAGCCACACTGCCGCCAGGTCCATGGCGGAGTACAGACTGTCCTTCTCGGCCCGCTTGACAACCCGGTCGCGGCTGCGCAGATCAGGATCGGTGAGCTGAAGCTGAACAGAGACCCGGTCGGCTACCTGCAGATCGCCGAGCTTCTTGGTGGAGAGTATCTGAAAGAGGATGATATACTTATCGGCCATGCTGCCGTAGTAGATCATATTGTCCTTCCTGCGAAGGGGACGGCCTTTATAGGTCAGAGGGATGTTCTCGGCTGCCACTGCGGTGCCTCCTTGATCTGGGATCTAGTATCGGGTCTTCCGGGATTGAATGAAAGGTGCAATAATGGTAACACTGTTGTAACTCTTTGTCAAAGGGTTTTTCGGTGATTTCTGAAATATAGTCCTTCTGCACAAATATCTGTGGAATCAGCCCTGTATTTCCGTCATATTTCCACCCTCCGGAGACGGTTATCCTGTGGTAAGATAGGTCCACGCTGCAACAGGAAGTGACAGCCATGCGCATGAGAAAGAAACCGAATCTGCCGGCCCGGATGGAGCGCTGCCGGGATCTGCTGGTGGAGCACCCCGCCGACCTGCGGGGCCACTGGAGGGACCGGAAACCGGACGCCGCGCAGCTCCGCCTGGAACTGGGCTGCGGCAAGGGCCGCTTCACGGCGGAGACGGCGGCAGCCCACCCGGAACTGCTCTACGTGGCCCTGGAGCGGGTTCCGGACGCCATGATCACTGCCATGGAGCGCTGCCGGCAGCGGAATCTCACCAATGTTCTCTTCCTCAACGCCGATGCCGCCGACCTGCGGGACTTTTTTGCCCCGGAGGAGGTGGACGTGATCTATCTCAATTTCTGCGATCCCTGGCCCTCCCTCCGTCACGCCAAGCGCCGCCTCACCCATGAGAGTTTTCTCATTCTCTACCGGGGCATCCTCCGCACCGGAGGGCAGCTGCGCTTCAAAACGGACAACCTGGACCTCTTTGAGTGGTCCCTGCTCCAGTTCCCCCTGGCGGGCTACACCGTGGAGCAGGTCACCCGGGACCTTCACGCCGAGGGCATCCAGGGGGTCATGACAGACTATGAGGAGAAGTTCTACCAGCAGGGTACCCCCATCTGCCGCTGCGTGGCGGTAAAACAGCCCATGGATCCGGAGCCGGAGTTCCGCCCCATCGGCAGGCCGGACCCCACCCGCCGGCAGAAAAAGGGGGAGGAAGAACTCCAGAACCGATGATTTCCCCTGGCAAAGTGCAGGCAGACCGCCTTGGTGGTCCGCCTGCTTCCCTTTTTGTCTGAACCCCCCTGCACCCTTGGACATGGGCCGGGTCGCCGGCAGTCTGCACCAGGTGCAATGGGCCTTTCTCCCCTGAGGCGAGCAGTCCTGTCCCTGCCTCCGTTTCGGAGGTGAGCCGGGGAGAGCGGTTCAGTTGAACACCTGACCTGCCCGCTGCAGGGCCATCACCAGAACGGGAATCAGGACCAGGTGCAGCACGATGCCCGGAAGGGCGGTGAACAGCGCCCCGGACAGAAAGGCCTCCAGAGGAAAGGTGGAGCCGCTGAGGCCGGCCGTCACAAAGCGACCCGCCCCCCAGACCAGACGTCCTGCCGTCATGGAGAGCACCAGGGCCAGATAGATGTAGCGGTTCTTCCTGGGCAGTATGTGGTAGAGAATGCCTGCGCAGGCCCCGTAGGTGGCCAGTTCAAAGGTCATCACTACCGCATCCGGATACATGGCAGGCATGCCGAACAGGATGGAGCGCAGCACCGGGGCAATCAGTCCCACCGCCATGCCCCAGGGCCAGCCGCAGACAAAGCCGCACAGCAGCACGGGAATGTGCATGGGGGAGAGCATTTTCCCGATCTCCGGGATCTGCCCGGTGAGGAAGGGCAGAACCAGGGCGATGGCCAGATAGAGGGCTGTATAGGTCAGCCTGCGCAGGCGCAGGGCGGCCGGGCTCATGGAATAGGAAACAGAATTTTTCAAGGTGCTCTGCATCTCCCTTCTGCAAACGTCCGGCTCAACCGGCATAGGCAAAGATCCCGGACAGAGGAGCTCCCGCCTCCTGGCTCAGCAGGGTCAAAGCCTCCTCCGGGTTCACATCGGCAAAGGAATCGGCGTAGAGGGCCCGGGCGGCAAAGACGGCAGATGCCAGGCGGCCCGCCTCGGTGTCCCGCAGTTCCCGGGAGAGCAGCAGCACCCGGCCGTTTCGCACCGCATCGGTCTCCGCCAGTTCCGGCCGGGCCAGAATGGCATCCCGCAGGGCCTGGGCATTTCCCGTGGTGCTCACCCCGCTGCCCAGAACGGAGGAATCCACCCATTTGATGATGGCTCCGGGGTTCTTCCGGCTGACCCAGCCCCCGTCCACGGTGAGATTCTCCTCCAGCAGCTTGGCAGAGACACTGTAGCCTCCGGCGTTGAGGATGATCTGGTGCTCCGGCGAGGACTTCACCACCGTAACCCAGTCCTCCTCCGTCTCCCAGTAGACATACAGACGCTGACACTCGAACTGACTGCCCAGGCGGTCATCCAGCAGGGTCTGGTAGTACTCCTGCATGGAGGCCGCCTCTTCCTCCTCCGGGGCCTCCCCCAGCTGATCCGCCTCTTCCGAGGGGACGGTAACCGTAACGGTCTGCTCCCCCGTCTCGCCCTCCAGCTTCACCGCCCCCTCTCCGCTGTTCTCCCCCTCCGGAGCAGGGGCGGGAGCGGCAGGGGCATCTGGCAGAGGAGGAGTCTCCACCGGAGTCTCGGCACCCGGATCCTCTATGGCGGGGGCCTCCTGGCTGTACTCCCGCCGGGGGGCCTGGGGATTTTCCAGTGTGGGAACTTCCGGATCCGGCTCACTCTCCTGGGGAGGTGTCTCCGGGGGCTCCTGGGGGGAGGGCTCCTGCACCGGGGCCGGTGTCTCCTCCACAGGAGGGGGCTCCGGAGACTGCTCCGGTTCTGTCTGTGGTGACTCCGGAGGTTCCTCCGGCTCTGCCTGAGGCAGCTGGAGAGGTTCCTCCGGCTGTGTCTGAGGCGGCTGAGGAGGTTCCTCCCGAGGGGACTCCTGAGGAGGATGGTCTTCCTCCTTCTTCTCCGGCTCTGCTACTGTGGGCTCCGGGGGAACCGGAATCTCGTTCACCCCGGTGGTGCGCACCCGGCACCCGCTCAGCCCCAGCAGCAGGGCGGTCAGGAGCAAAACCGAACGCAGACGTCTTTTCATGGCCCTCTCCCCTTTCTCAGACCGCCAGGCAGCGGACATACTTCAGACGAAACCGCTCCACACGTCCCGCCCGGGCCCAGATGGTCTGTTCCGTGGTCTCCAGCAGCTGCCGCACCTGCTGCCGCTCCTCCTCGCTGGGAGAGCGGGAACTGTAGGCGGCCCTCTGCCAGATGGCCACACCCGCCTCATAGGCCTGGGCATAGCCTTCGTCCATCAGGGAACCCACATCACCCCGGCAGGCGGAAAACAGACGGTTTCCCCGCTTCAGCCCTGCCGCCTCCAGCCAGGATACAATGTGCATGAACATGGCCTGCACCGCCCGGGCGGTGTCCTCCGAGGCAAAATCCGCCCGCCGCTCCAGGGCCTTTTTCCTCTGGCGGTCCACCAGGATAAAGGGCACAAAGGGTACGGTCAGAAGAAGCAGGATCAGCAGGGCAATCAGAAGGATCCTGGGCCAGTCTGTCACCTGGGGCCGGGATATCTGGTCCTCCTGCTCCTCCTGGCGCTGGTAGTCCTCCGTGGGGGCGAGCTCTCCGGTGGGTTCCCCCCGCATTTCTTCATCCAGACGGCTCTCCCGGCGGCTCTCCTGCCACTGCTGGACCCTCTGCTCCACCTGTGCGGCGGTGTGCTGCTCCAGAACGCCGAAGCGGTCCCGAACCGCCTCAGACCAGTCCTCCAGGGGCTGATTCACCCCCGGTGCCGTCAGCTGCACCGCCAGAACCACCAGCAGACCAAGAGCCAGACAGCCCGCCCCCCGTCTGAGGGCGGCTGCCGGGGACAGAGCCTGTCCCCACACCACGATGAGGGCCACCACCGCGCCGAACAGAACCGTGGCACCCGGCCCGGGCGTGACCCCGAAGTAGATCTCCCCGGCCCCCACTGCCAGAAAGAGGGCCAGGGCCATCCCCCGATTCAGGGCTCCTGCCGCCGCCAGCACCCCCAGAACCAGGGAGGAGAGGGCAGTGCCCCAGCCGGCACAGAGCACCTCCATCTCCGGCGTCATGGAGAGAGAAAAGCGCAGATAGTGGTAGGCATTGCAGGCCTCACTGGCATCGCAGAGCCGGTTGTAGAGGACCTCCATCCCCATGGCGGCCGTAGGCCAGAGGGAGACAAGCAGGACCACCAGCCCCACCGGGGCGGCCGCCGCCACAATCTGCAGGGCACCTCTGCCCCGCAGGGCAAGGACCAGACCGCCGGAGAGAAGCCCCGGCAGCAGCAGCCAGGGAGCCGGCCAGCTGCCCAGAATCCCCGCCGCAGTGGCCACCAGAGCCAGATAGAGGGCCAGTGCCAGCAGAACCGGAAGTACCGGCTCCGGCAGCCTGTCCCGCTCCAGGATCAGTTCCATGGCTGTTTTCCCCCCATACACTCAGAGAATCACCTGCTCCAGGGCCTCTTCCCAGCCCGGAACCGGGAAGGCCTGCAGCCAGATGCCGCCGGGCGCAAATTCCGGCACATCCGCGGCCAGTACCGTGACCCTGCCGCCCCGGCTCAGCAGTTCCGCGCCCTCGGGAAAGGCGGGCGCCACCACTGCCACATGGGCATGGTCCTCCCCGCTGCAGAAATCCCGGAAACAGCGGGCCACGTTCTCCGCCTCCGGATTCCACGTCAGTTCCAGAACCGCTTCCTCTGCCTGGGCCCAGCTCTCCATGTCTCCCACTTCCCGGGTGACGCTCCCGCCCTGGGGAGCGCACCAGCCCAGGGTGTGGAGAACTCCCTCCTCCGCCAGACGGCGGGAGATGGAGAGAAACACCTGGGCGCAGGCGTCCGACACCTGGGGCCCCAGAACCCCGGGCCGGGCAATGTCTAGCAGCAGCAGAAGCCGGTCCACCACAGGGGCACCCATCTCCCGCAGCATGGTCTCCTCCGTCTTCATGGACAGCTTCCAGTGGATCTGACGGATGGGATCTCCGGGCCGGTACTCCCGGATGCCGAACATCTCGCTGGGGTCCGCCCCCGGCCGGGTGGAGGAATACCGCTCCCCCTCCATCTGGGAGGACTCCGTGGCCGTCAGAACCACCAGGGGATCAAAAAGCACCGGCTCCACCCGCAGCCGCATCTCCTCACAGGGCAGCGGCGGCGACACCCACAGGCCGAACCAGTCCCGCACCTGCAGTTCCCCCCGGATGTGCACCGTTCCGCAGTGGTGCAGGCGGATCCGGAAAGACACCGTACCGCCCCCATGGGAAGATACCGCCAGGCTCTGCTCCTCCCCGGTGAGGCCGTTGACGCAGACCATGTGCCCGCTTACCACCGCTGGGAGGGCAGGCCCCAGCACCCGGAGCCGACAGGTGACGGTCTCCCCCCGGGTGGCTGATTCCGGCAGCTGCAGCTCCCCCCGGCAGCGCCCTGCCGCAAGCAGGGCTGCCGCCAGGGAGAGGGCCGGCACCAGCAGAGAGGCCAGCAGCACCGCCAGGGTGGCACCCCGGTTTTCAAAGAGGTAGACGGCCAGGGCCCCTGCCAGCCAGAGGGCCCAGCCGATGCGGTTTCGAATCATCGTCCCGCTCCGTCCGGGACTTCCACCTGCTTCAGCAGGTCTTCCATGACCAGCGCCGCCGTCACACCGGACAGCCTGGCCTTCTGGCTGAGAATGATGCGGTGACAGCTCACGTCGGCAAACACCGCCTGCACATCCTCCCCGGTCACATAGTCCCGGCCCATCAGGTAGGCTCTGGCCTTGGACATGTGATCCAGGAAGAGAACCCCTCTGGGGCTGATCCCCAGTTCCGTCATGGGGTGCTCCCGGGATGCCATGGCCAGCCGGGTCATATAGGAGAGAATGCGGTCCGAAGACGTCACCTCCCGGGTCTCCCGCTGCATGCGCAGCACATCCTCCCGGGATGCGACCTGATGCACATTCTCCAGAGGATCCCTCTGCTGCCGGTCCCGCAGAATGTCCATCTGGGCCTGGAAGTCCGGATAGCCCACACTGAGACGCACCAGGAACCGGTCCATCTGGGCGTAGGGCAGCAGCTGGGTACCGGCGGTTCCCACGTTGTTCTGGGTGGCAATCACGATGAAGGGCTCCGGCAGCGGGTAGGTGTTCCCGTCCACCGTCACCTGTCCCTCCTCCATGGCCTCCAGCAGGGCCGACTGGGTCTTGCTGGAGGTGCGGTTGATCTCGTCCCCCAGCAGCAGATTCGTGTCGTTCAGCACCCCGGGCCGATACTCAAACCGGCCGGTCTCCCGGTTATAGACCGAGAATCCCACGATGTCCGAGGGCATCACGTCAGGGGTGAACTGAATTCTCCGGCAGCTCAGACCCAGGGACCGGCTCAGGGCCAGGGCCAGAGTGGTCTTCCCCACCCCCGGCACATCGTCCAGAAGAATGTGTCCCCGGGCCAGAATGGCCATGAGAATCTTCTCCACCACGTCCTGCTTTCCCACCACCGCCTTCTGAATCTCGGCTGAGATGGCCTCCAGTCCTCTGTGCATACGGCATTCCGTCCTTTTCCGAAAAGATCCCTACAGAGCCAGGTACCGCTCCATCATGACGGCGGTCTGGGCTCTGGTGGCGGTGGCCTGAGGCATCAGCCGTCCCTGCTGATCCCCCTGCAGGATCCCCTGCTCCACCGCCCAGGCCAGGCCCTGCCTGGCCCAGCTGGAGACGGCGTCCCCGTCCGGGTAGGAGGAGAGATCCCCTCCGGTGTCCGGCTCATGCTTCGCCCGGTAGAGCATAAGAGCCAGCTGTTCCCGGGTGACGTCTCCCTCCATGTCTGTCCCATCCGATACCCCGGTGTCCATGGCCCACCGGCGGGCTGCGGCGTACCACCGGTCCTCCTGGGTGTCCACGGCGGGGGCCCCGGCCAGATTGTACAGCAGCTGCACCGACATGCCCCTGGTCAGGGGCATCTCCGGGCGGAAGCGGCCCGCCTCCGTACCCTGCATGATGCCCTTCTCTGCCATGGACTGTACGGCCGCGGCATACCAGCTGCCGGCACTCACATCCTCAAAGACGGGCCCGGAGGGCTCTGTCAGCGTGATCCGACCCTGGGGCGCGCCGTAATCCGCTCCGATGACGCCCCCCAGCTCCTCCCGGATGTAGCGCCAGACCACATCCTTCACCGCCGCCGTGGTGATGGTGCTGCGTACGTCCGCCTCCGCCGCCTCTTTGAAGACATAGGAGGAGTCCATGCCGTTGAAGTTGGCATTGCTGGTGATGACGGCATAAGTGGCATCCGGTTCAAAGGCCTTTCCGCTGACCGAACGGATGGTCACCCGGCCCAGGGATGCGGCCCGGAACCAGCTTTCTCCGTAGGCCTCCCCTCTGGCGTAGGGCACATTCAGGTCCACCGTGTACTCCAGTCCGGAGACCTGCATGAAGGAACTGCAGGTGGCCGAAGTGCTCTGGGTCCAGGGCAGCCCCTGAGAGGCCGCCTCCAGCGCCTCCGTCAGCTGCCTGCCGCTCAGATACACCACCGCCACCCGGTTGGGGTAGGGCAGGATGGCAGACAGTTCCGTGTCCGTCACCACACCGGCAGGCAGGTCCCCCCGCAGGTTGCCGCCGTTCCAGAGGGCCACCACATGGTCAGCGTCCACGGCGATGCCGGTGTTGCCCATGGCGATGTCGTCCTCATCGTAGCTGGCCCCGATGTTCCCCTCCAGGGCAAACCAGCGCAGGGCATCCGCCCAGAGATCTCCCAGAGCGGTCTCCCCCTTCCGGGCCTCCTGGTCCGCTCCGGACAGGCTGACCTGGCTGCGGGCGGAGGGCGCGTTCTGTTCCGCCTGTTCCATCTCCTCCACCCGGTCGGCCACAGCCCCCTGTGCAGGAGCCGGGGAGCCGTCGTTCAGGTTCAGGGTAGAGGTGCTGACCTCTCCCCCGGCGTTCACCACGGTGACGCTGACCTCCCCGGCCTCAGTCCGGGCGGTGTCGATCAGGGCATCAAAGGCATCGCTGCCACTCAGCTGCCCCAGGTTCTCCTGCCCCAGACCGGACAGGCAGATCTTCACCTCTGCCTCCATCTCTCCGGCCGCCGCCAGTGCGGCAGCCCCGGCCCGGGTGCTGTCCAGGAAGGTGACATCGGCAAAGACGCTGTCAGCCGGGAATGGCCCCCCGGTCCTCTCCGCCGTCACGGCGGTAAAGCCCACCGTTCTGCCCTGCTTCGTGGTCAGCACCACATAGGGAGCAAAGGCGGCAGCGCCCTCCTTCTGCACGCTGGCGGAGATCACCGGAAAGCCGGCGCCCTCCGCCAGGGCGAAGAGGTCATCGTAGCGGACCAGATCGCCATGGTCTTCAGATCCGGTCTCCGGACGGCTCCAGGCAAACTCAGCGGGGCCTGCTGCGGCAATGTCGTAGCCGGCCAGTTCCATCAGCTCAAAGATGGAAGCCCCGAAATCTGCAGCGGCATAGACCGTGCCCTGCAGGAAATTGCCGGCGTCCGCCAGAAGCACATCTGCGCCCCGGGCCTGAAAGCTCTCCTTCAGGGCAGCAATTCTGGGATACAGTGCGATGTCCCCCCGGATGTTTGCGGTCACCAGCACCACGGTGCTGCCCCTCAGATCCTCTCCCTCCGGAGCAGCAGCCACCGGTACGGCGGCCAGGCACAGGCACAGACACAGCGCCGTCAGGGCGCTTACAATGCGGTTTCGTTTCTTCATGGGTGTCCTCCCCGTTCTCATTTTCTGGATTTCTCCCGGACAGCGCAAAAAGGCCTCCAACGCTCCGGGGGAGCGTCAGACGCCTTCATGACATCTTCCTGGGGAGACCTGCCGGGAAAACCCGACTTCTGCCGGGGAAACTGGCTTCTGCCAGCCGCTTTGTCCATGATAACACAGGGCCGCCCATGACGTCAATGCACAGTTTTCATAACTTTTCCCCTGCTGTCCTCCATTTTATGCATTATTGCCATTTGATTTTTTCTGTCAGATGCTGTATAATGCAGTTTTGGACGTCAGAAGGGTTACATTACAATGTGAAGGTGAGACCATGTGGATCAAGGACTATGCAGAACCGGAGGATAACCCCCTCAGCACTCCGTTCGTACCCATCACCCATCTCTGCTACAGCGATACCATCTCCTCCTGGGAGTACCCCTGGCATCCTCATCAGGGCGAGTATGAGCTCAGCTTTATTGTGGAAGGCTCCGGCACCCTTCTGATCGGACAGCAGAACAACCCCGTCAAGGAGGGGGACCTCTGCATGGTGACCCCGGGGATCTTCCACCGCTTCTCCATCCCGGAGGGCGGCTCCATGAAGTACTACGTCCTGCGGTTTGGGGACAGCCCCCAGGACGGGGAACTGCAGCAATTCTTCTCCCATCTGACTCCCGCCGCCGCGGCTCCCTCCGGTGTCTCCGCCTCCTTTTTCCAGGAGACCTTCCGGACCCTGCAGATTCCCGAGATCTGTCTGGACTCCGCCCTGGTGCAGACCATCTGTCTCTCCCTCCTGCAGCTGACCCAGCGCATCTTTGCCAGGAACTGCCGCACCCTCTCCATCCGGGAGCATTACTCCGCCGGGGAAATCATGCGCTACATCACGGAGCACTGCGAGGACCACATCACCCTCCAGTCCCTGGGGGAGCGCTTCTCCATCAGCCCCTCCCATCTCAGCCGCATGTTCTCCAACGCCTTCCACTGCTCCCCCATCAACTATGTGATCACAGCCCGCATGGCCAGGGCCACGGAGTATCTGGGCAAGACCAACAAGAGCGTGACGGAGATCTCCCGCCTGGTGGGATACGACAACCACTTCTACTTCATCAATCTCTTCACCCGCCGCATCGGCTGCTCCCCCACGGAGTACCGGGAGCGGCTGGCCAGCCGGGATCTGCCCAAGCGGTCCACGGAACTGACCTGGACCTGCTGAACCTGGATCTGAGACAGCAAAAAGGCGCCCAGATGGGCGCCTTTTTGCTGTATTTCTGAAAGAAAGGGAACTATACCTTCAGGACACCGGTTAGGAACGCGACCGCTATGACGATGATATTGGCCGCTGACATCACAACCATGCCCCAGTTGCAGAAACCGTTGACGTCGTCGATCTCGCACAGCGTGCAGCCCACGTAGGTGGAGGAGTTCATCGGCGTGACGGAGGTGGCCAGAGCCAGGTTGCAGACGAAGGGAGAGATGATGTCCATGGAGGTCAGACCGAAGCTGGCCCCGATGGAGATGAACAGAGGATACATGGTGTTGTAGACCTGATAGGGGATGAAGTGCACGATGGGCACCACCAGAATCAGGAAGATGACGAACATGTAGCGCATCAGGAACTCGGGGAAGACGTTGCCCAGGGTGGTGGCCAGGGAGTTGACCATGGACAGTTCGGTGATGGGGTTGCCGTCGGCACCCACGGGAGCCATGTTGAACACGGCCAGATAGAAGCAGATGGCAATCAGCATCAGCAGCACGTTGAAGAAGGTCATGCCGGCCTTGTTCCAGATCTTGCCGAAGTCCTCCCGGTAGTTCACCAGAGCGGTGACGATGGAGGCGAAGATGAAGACCAGGTAGGAGGGAATCTTGAAGACGGCCAAGCAGAGAACCACGATGACAAAGACCACCAGGTTGAACCAGAACAGCTTGGGACGGGCGTTGGGGTTGGCTTCCTTGGCGGCACCTTCGGTGCTGCCGTCCAGGCTCTCACCGGCAGGCAGGCCCAGGGTGCCGTGCTTTTTCTTGTGGGAGATGGCAAAGAAGGCGATAAGGGCAATGATGGCGGGGATGTGGCACAGGCCCCAGGGAATGGAGGCGGAGGCCAGTTCCTCGGCGGACACGCCGGCCATCATGGCGGAGTTGACCAGGCCGATGCCCCAGGGCAGCCAGCACATGGCGGCAATGGCGCACTGGCAGAGAATGAAGGCAACGCGCTGATCCATCTTGAATTTCTTGTAGAGGGGCAGCATCACGGGGAAGGTGATCAGATAGGTGGTGGACATGTTGGCGGTCAGATAGGCCACCGCGCCGATGATGGTGGTCATGACCATGACCACTATGACATTCATCTTGTTGCCCACCATTTTGACGAATTTGTTGATGATGGTATCAAACATGCCTGTTTCGGTGATCATCGTGAAGTAGATCAGACCGAACAGCAGCATCCAGCCCACAGAACCCATCACGTTGGCGATCTGGCTCACGATAGCCCCGGAGACCTCCTGCAGGCTGTAGCCCATGACCAGTGCGCAGACAAACGGGATGACAAACATGATGAAGTTCATCGAGATCTTGTTCCACAGGATGAACGCTATCACCGCCACCAGCATGATCAGAGCCATGACGGTGGGGTTAATATTCAGAATACCTGAATAATCCATGTGTCAGGAACCTCCCAAACAGTATTTTTCGCTCCGGCGGCACCGCCGGCTTCTCTCCGTAAGGTCCTGTCTTACTTCTTCAGATAGTCCAGCATGCCGAACTCACGCTGGAAGGCCATGGCAATGAGGTCATGGGTCAGGTCGGTGTAGGGGTGAGGCACGGCGGTGAAGCAGTGGACCACCCTGGAGCCGGAGAAGATCTCGGTGGGTACCCCTACCTTCAGCAGCCGCATGGCATACTTCAGGCCATCATCCCGCAGGGTGTCGTACTCGCCGGTGATGATCAGGTGGGGGCAGGAGCCGCCCAGGTCGTGGCACAGGCCGGGGAAAGCATAGTAGGAGGGAACGGTGCCGTCATAGCCGCCCAGGTAGGCGTTCTCCGCACCGTAGGCCTTGGCATCGGGACCCATGCGCAGGGGGAAGTTCTGGTTGAAGGCGTGATCCTCACCGAAGCCGGTGGTGAAGCAGCCGCAGTTGATGCAGGCCAGAGCCGGCAGCTGCTCCTTGTGGTCACGCAGATACAGGGCAACACCCTCGGCGATGTTGCCGCCGGCACTGGACCCGTGAAGACCCATCTGGCCGTCGCAGCCCAGCTCGTCCTTGTGGTCCAGCACCCAGTGGTATGCGGTGTACACATCCATCATGGGCTGAGGATAGTGGTACTGCGGTCCGCTGAGACGGTACTCCACACTCACCAGTACGGCGGGGATACGGGAGGCAAGGGCAATGCAGCGGGCATTGTCGATGTCCAGGCTGCCTGCCACCCAGCCACCGCCGTGCACATCGATGACGGCAGGGATCTTCTTGTCGGTCTTGGGGGTGAAGATGCGCAGCCGCAGGTCCTGACCCTCATCGGGACCGGCAATGACCTTGTCCTCGATGGTCATGCCCTCGGGCACCGTGTAGCTCATCATCGCCTGGCCGTTGGCCGCAGCCGCAGCCTTGATCTCGTCAGTTCCGTCCCGCAGATAGGACTTGAACTGATTTTCATAGCCGGGATACGGGTTGTGAATCATGACGCTCTCTCTCCTTTTCTCTTTGCTCTCCTACGGCGGACAAACCCTGCCCGCCATGGTATTCCTAAAGATTATACCATCCTGCCCCAGCCGGTTCCATGCAGAACTCCCCCAAAGCGACTAACTATCTTATCAACTTTCTTCTCATTTCTGGGGGAAATGACGGAATCCTGAAGAATATGCTGAAAAATCTTATCCTTCTGTGTAAAATTCAGTTTTTTTCATTTTCTGTATGACAGTCAGGCATGATTCTTGCTACGGCAGAATCCCCAGGCCATAACTCCCCCGCACCCCGCCGCCGGAACCGCTCTCCCCTCTCTCCCCCGGTGGGGCAGCATGTCCTCCTGGTGGGCTTTCCTTTCACTTCCTGAATGGTTTCGCAATGTCGTGCACTGTGTCCCGGTCCTCCGGGAGGCACCCTCTCCGGTCATTCTCCCCTCCGATACGCAAAAACCCCTCCGCCCAGAGGGCGGAGGGGCCTTTCTGCTGATTCAGACCGGAAGGGGATCACTCCACGGCAAGGGCGCCGTCGCGGACCACTACCTGCAGGGAATCCCCGGGGGCCACATCGTCGGCGATGATGCGGCGGCTGACCAGGGTCTCCACCGTGTGCTGGAGGAAACGGCGCAGGGGCCGGGCTCCATAGACGGGGTCGTAGGCGTTGTCCATGATGAATGCCCGGGCTCCGTCAGACAGCCGCACGGACAGTTCCTTGTCTGCCAGGCGGCCATTCAGCTCTTCCATCAGCAGGTCAATGATGGAACTGATGTTGTCCCTGGTGAGAGGATTGTAGATGACGATCTCGTCC
>CAYXVN010000033.1:0-534 GCA_964468565.1 uncultured Oscillospiraceae bacterium
TGCAGTCGCAGGCCTGCTTCATGAGGGGGAGGATCAGATTCAGCCCCGTGTCGCCGGGGTGGTTCAACGCCATGTCCAGGTACAGATCCTCAAAGCTGCTGTTCTCCTGGTTCAGAGTCTCCGGGCGGTTGTCCAGCAGCCAGGCCAGCAGAGTACCGGGGCAGCTCTCCGAGATCTTCCGGTGCAGGAAGCCGGCCTCTTTGGCCGTCAGGGAGATGGTAACCTTCTCCTGCCATCTGTCAGAATCCTCCGGCAGGTCCAGCAGGCCGCAGCCTCTTCCCGGGTTTCTCTCCTCCAGATCAAACAGTTCCTGGATGGTCACACGCTGCCTGCAGATGCCGTACTGCACAATTCCTTTCCAGAAAATCCGGGACGGAGGCTGGGCTACCCACCCGTTCTGGAGGGAACCTTTTCCGACGATCCCCCACTTTTCACCCTTGGGCGTATTTTTATTGTCAATCATGTCATGGGCGCATTGTATCTCCCGCTGCTTCAGATCTGCCATCATGGCAGTCCTCGACCGGTTCTCCTGCA
>CAYXVN010000033.1:544-18541 GCA_964468565.1 uncultured Oscillospiraceae bacterium
TTCCTTTCCCTACAATCCGGGACGGAGGCTGGGTGACCCACCTGTCCGGGCGGGAATCTTTTCCGATGATCCCCCACTTTTCACTCTCGGGCGTCTTGTCAATCAGGACATCGGCGCATAGTCTCTCCCGCTGCTTCAGATCTGCCATCATGGCAGTCCTCGACCGGTTCTCCTGCATGACATCTCTCAGCAGACAGGGGACCAGTACCAGATACTTTGCCCTGCTGTACCCTGCGGCGATGCCGGGGAAGAACATGTCCGAATAGGCATTCTCCAGCGGGTCCAGCCCCAGTTCATCAATGGTTGTCGGGGGCGTGAGTCTTCCCAGTGTGTCCTGCATCTGTTTTCGGTCCTGTTCCGAGAAGTCCACCCAGCCGAGCAGCATCTCCATCACCTCAGCTTTTTGTGTAATCCTGCCTGGCTGTGCCGCGATGTCCGGAGGGGGCTGTGGCGCAGGACCTGACCCGGACAGTGGGAACCTGCGGCTGTTCCCGAAGTGAAAGGTCTCAGATTCGGAAGGAACTGAAAAACCAGACAGCAAATGTCATTTTACTCCCAAAAGATGGAACTGTCAACCCCGACAGTTTCGCTTTCGGCCACACCGCTGCCCAAAAACGACGGTCCGGAGTCTGCTCCTCTGCCCTGTGGAGACGGGGGGCCGGGCCGGAAGACAGGAACCCTTCCCTATCCTGCTGTCCCCAGAGGACTCCGGGCGGGCACCGTGGCCGGGTTGTCATCCTGGGGCATAGGGGGGTGCCCATCTGCCTGGGGCAAGGAAACTGCACAGCTGCCACGCCGGACCTGTCCAGTACCCGTGAAACCGGTGTCCGTCCTCATACCTGCCGGATGGAACCCTGAAAAGCCAGAATGAACTGCTGCAGTGTGGGTCGCCGCAGAGTCCGTCTTCAGAAAGTTCGGACAGGCAGGGCGTCAGCAGGATTGCCATACGCCGTTTCTGACCGGTGTGTGAGGGAAGTTTGGGTCTGGCACCCGCTGGGGTGGGCTGCCCGGCGCTCCGGAGTTTACGCTCCCTGTTGCACAGCACCCCGGTGTGCATCCCGTACTTTTCAGGTGCCTGGCGGCAGTTTCGGCTTTCCGGTGAATCCCTCCGGGTGCTGCTGCCGCTCCCGCTCTGCGGAGAAGTCCCAGAGCGTGTGAGCTGCCTCCTTCAGCTCACGTTGGAGGTCTGCCGCCACTGCCGCCTCAGTGCCAGCTCCTCCGGATTCCCGGGAATCAGAAACAGTCCTGCTGAGGAATTTGTGCTGCCAGCCCCTCCACCTGCTCTTATTGGCATCGCGCCTCTCTTCTGGCGGGGACCATTCATTCATGACGCAGGGGCAATCCCGGATGATCCCCTTCTCGCGGTCGCAACCCCGGTCCGATTCCTCCTTCAGGCCGGAGAGGCACTGCCGCTCACAGACTGTGGCAGCAGAGGCTGCCGGCCCTGTGGGCGACTTCCCTGCGGTCATGAAACGGAGGTGGTCTGCCCCGGTTTGGATAATCTGTACGCATCGCTCACCTCCCTGTCACTGATCTGTACCCGGTGTACGCTTCGGTCTCCTGATTCTCTGGCCTGCCCCGTCCCGGCATGAAGCTGGGACGGGGATTTTTTTGTCCGCCAGGGATCACTTCTTTTTGGTAGGTATGACACCTGGAAGACAGCTGCCGAAACGCTGTCTTTCAAGAATTACGGGTGGGTTCCCCCCTGAACAGGGGGTGCCGCTTCCCGGGCCGGGACCATTCACTTTCCCTAAGATGATCTCCCCTGCCGTATCTCCGCCAGGTGGGAGGTGCCCGGGATACCTGCCCGGGACGGACCGCGGACCAGGCTCCGCGGGGGTAATGTTCCACTCTCTCCCCGAAGGGGGAAAATCCGGGGAAGGAGTCGGAAGCATCAGGCGGCAGATCTGAAGCAGACTTCCTCCGGCCTTTTGGCTCCCCTCCCCCCGGTCTGGTTCCGGGTGTTTTTCCCCCGGCCCTCTCCAGCCGGATTGTGGTGCACCCGGTCCACCGCGGATCCGTGTGAGTCGGCCGCCCCGGCAGCATGCAGGCCTGCGGGTGCGAACCCCATTTCCTGTCCCGCCGTGTTCCCCGGTGTGTCCCCTGCCCAATGTACAGGGCTTTACTTCTTTGGAAGAGAGAGGCGGATCGGCCGGCGGGTTTTGCAGCGGTGGCCACCGCCCGGGGGCCCGGGCCCAGGCTGCGCGGTCTCCTATCCGGGGCGAGGAAGGTCAAAGCGGGAGGATCTGGAGGGGCCCCGCGGTGTATCTGCCCGGATCTGTGTCCGGAACTGTATTCTGTTTTGGAATATCCTGATATAAGAAGGCTATTGGACAGGCTGCAGGGGGCCCTGCTATACTTTTTCCGGGAGGATCATCCGGGTGATCCGCTGCCCCTCCGGGGAAGTCCGGAGCCGGACAGGGCCCTGAGGGAGGGGGGATCTTCGGGAAAGCCCCTCTTCCGGACCTGCGATGCAGGGCCCTCAGGGGGTCTGAGCCCACGGTCCCCCTGCCCCAGGGGCAGAATCTCCGGCAGCTTCCGCAGGGACAAAGCGAAGGGGACCCGGTGAGGCAGCCTGAACCTCCGGGATGCACCGGCTGGAGGGGGATCCGGAGACAGCGTATCATCCCGGGAACCGATAATTCCACACGTCAGAACAAGTACAGGGGGAATGTATATGGGCAAGTCACTCACCAGAAAGATCATCGAGTCCCACTTCGTGAAGGGCAGTCTGGTCCCGGGAGAGGAGGTCTTTGTCCGGGTGGACCAGACTCTGACCCACGACATCAATGCGGTTATGACCTACCTGGCCTTTGAGGCCATCGGGCTGGACCGGGTCCGTACCGAGTGCAGTGTGAGCTACCTGGACCACAATCTTCTCTACGTGAACAGCATGACGCCGGACGACCATATTTACCTGCAGTCTGTTGCCAAGCGCTACGGCGTCTGGGTCTCCCGTCCGGGGAACGGGATCTGCCACACCCTCCATGTGGCCCGCTTCGGTGTCCCGGGCAAAATCTGCATGGGCGGTGACAGCCACACGCCCCACGGCGGGTCCATCGGGATGCTGTGTATTGGGGTGGGGGGCATGGATGTGGCCACGGCCATGACCGGGGTGCCCATGCGGCTGAAGATGCCCAAGGTGGTGAATGTCCGGCTGACCGGAACTCTGCGGCCCGGGGTCAATGCCAAGGAGATCATCCTGGAGATGCTGCGCCGGGAGACCGTGAAGGGAGGACTTGGCAAGGTGTACGAGTACACCGGGCCGGGGGCGGCTGCCCTGGAAGTGCCCCAGCGGGCAACCATCGCCAATATGGGGGCGGAAATGGGTGCCACCACCTCCATCTTCCCGGCAGATGCCCAGGTGAAGAAGTTCCTGGAGGCCCAGGGACGGGGCAGCGACTATCAGGAGCTGCTGCCGGATGAGGATGCGGAGTACGATGCGGTGATGGAGGTGAACCTCAGCGAGCTGGTGCCCCTGATGGCCTGCCCCCACCTGCCGGACCATGTGAAACCGCTGGCGGAGGTGGAGAAGAAGAAGGTACAGCAGGTGTTCATCGGATCCTGCACCAACACCAGCTATGCGGATGTGGCAAAGGCGGCCCTGGTGTTCCAGGGACATCACGTCCAGGAGGATGTGAGCTGCACCTGCGGAATCGCCTCCCGCCAGACCTACAAGGAGCTGCTGCGGGACGGTTACCTGGATATGCTGGTGGACGCCGGGGTGCGTCTGCTGGAGATCTCCTGCGGCCCCTGCTGTGCCATCGGGCAGACGCCGCCCACCAACGGGGTGGCCGTGCGGACCTCCAACCGCAATTTCCGGGGCCGTGCCGGCAACCCCACGGCGGAGATCTACCTGGTCTCTCCCGAGAGCGCCGCTGCCACCGCCATCCGGGGGACCTTTGCCACCGCCGAGGAGATTCTGGGGGAGGATGTGAAGAAACTGGGGGATATCCACGAGCCGGAGCAGTACCTGGTGGACGATTCCCTGCTGCTTCCCCCTCTCCCGCCGGAGGAGGCGGCCCGGGTGGAAGTGGTACGGGGCCCGAACATCAGATTCCTGCCGGTGCCGGAGGTTGTGCCGGATACCCTGAGGGCGGCGGTCAGTCTGAAGGCGGGGGACAATGTCTCCACGGATGACATCACGCCGGCCAGTGCGGAGTTCTCCTCCATGCGCTCCAACATTCCCCTGATGAGCCGCTACTGCTATACCCGCTATGATCCCGACTTTGCCGCCCGGGCCAGAGAGATGGGCCAGAGCATTCTGGTGGGAGGCGAGAACTACGGCCAGGGTTCCAGCCGGGAGCATGCCGCCATCAACCCCATGTACCTGGGTGTCCGCTGTGTCATTGCCAAGAGCATCGCCCGCATCCACAAGGGCAACCTGGTGAACCACGGCATCATTCCCATGCTCTTTGCGGATCCGGCGGACTACGACCGCATCTCCCAGATGGACGTGCTGGAGATCACAGACCTGCCTGCCCAGATTCCCACCCGGAAGGTGACGGTGCGGGATGTGACAGGGGACTTCTCCTTCCCGGTGAATCTTGACCTGACGGACAGTGAAGTGGAGGTGGTCCTCAGCGGCGGACAGCTCCGGTATCTGAAGAACCAGCTGGCAGACATGTAGGAAGGAGAGCAACGCAACCATGACAAGGACAAGAGAAGAAAGCATACGCCTGGCCCAGGAGAAGTTCGGGGAACTGATCCGCAGCGACTATGAGCGCATCGACCGGATGAAGTCCGCTGCCGAGCCCATCGACTTTGACAGCCTGGACACCATCGTGGTGGGGATCATGCCCGGAGACGGCATCGGGCCGGTGCTCATGCCCCTGGCCCTGGAGGTCATGCAGGAGCTGGTGGGCGAGGAGATCGCCTCCGGCAGGATTGAACTGCGCCACATTGAGGGCATGACCATTGAGAACCGGGTGGCCCGGGGAGAGAGCCTTCCCCCCGAGTGCCTGGAGGAGATCCGGAAGTGCCATGTCCTGCTGAAGGGTCCCATGGTGACACCCCGGGCCGGGGACGGACTGCCCAACCTGGTCAGCGCCAACTCCCTGCTGCGGCGCAGCCTGGACCTCTACGCTGCCGTCCGGCCCATCCGGATTCCGGAACAGGGCATCGACTGGACCTTCTTCCGGGAGAACATCGAGGGGGAGTACATCTGGGGCAACCGGGGCATTCAGGTGGATGAGGACCTGGCGGTGGACTTCAAGGTCCAGACCACCCTGGAGAGCGAGCGCATCGCCCGGGCGGCCTTCTCCTTCGCCAGGAAAAACGGCAAGCGCAACGTGACCGTGGTGACCAAGGCCAATATCGTGAAGCTGGTGGACGGCAATTTCATCCAGGCGGTGCGCAACGTGGGCCGGGACTATCCGGAGATCGAGATCCAGGAGCGGCTGGTGGATGCCATGAGTGCCAAGATGATGGACCCCGAGTTCAACCGGGGCATCCAGGTCATCGTACTGCCCAACCTGTACGGGGACATTGTGACGGATGTGGCTGCCGAGCACCAGGGTGGCCTGGGTACGGCCTCCTCCTCCAATGTGGGTGACCGCTATGCCCTCTTTGAGGCCATCCACGGCACCGGTCCCTACCTGGTGAACCTGGGCAAGGCGGACTATGCCAACCCCTGCAGCCTGATCCGTGCCATGGGACAGATGCTCTGCCACATGGGCTATGCAGACCGCAACGCCATTCTGGAACAGGCCCTGGACCACTGCACCACCGGGGAGACCGCCATGGAGGTGGGGATCCAGGAGGGCATGCACTCCGCCCGGGAACTGACGGACTACCTCCTTGCAACAATCCGCCAGATCCGCTCCCACTGAAGACGCCGGAGTCCGCATCGCGCTGTAAGCGGTTTTGATAGGGGGGATTATTTGTGAAGGACTCTGACTGGCACATCCTCTGCCAGCTCTACCGGAACCCCAATATGACGAAGGTATCCAATATCCTGTTCATGTCACAGCCGACTCTGACCAAGCGGATCCAGCACATGGAGGAGGAGTTCGGCGTCACCATTGTGAACCGGACCGGCAAGGGGCTGGTCTTCACCCCCGAGGGAGAATACCTGGGGCAGCGGGCGGAGGAATATCTCAGATTCCGGGAAGAAACCGTGCGGGAACTGGAGAAGATGAAGGAGAGTACAACCTACACCATCCGCCTGGCCTCCTCCTACACCTACAGCCGCTATTCCCTGTCGGACCTGATCGTCCACTACCGGAAGGAGCACCCCTGTGTGGAGATCTCCGTGGTCAACGAGAGCAGTGACATCCTCTTCCGGTGGCTGGTGGAGGGCACGGTGGATGCCGCTTTCGTTCAGGGGGACTATTCGGGCCCGGTGAACCGGATCTTCGCCGGCCGCCGGCCTGCCTATGTGATCACCAAAAATCCGGTGAACCTGAAAGACCTGCCCTCCATGCAGAGACTGACCTACAAAACGAATCAGGAGACTTCCGATACGGTGAACAGCTGGTTCAGGCAGCAGTTCGGGACGGATCCCCCCGCCGGCATGACGGTGGGCTTTGTGGATGTGGCCTGTCAGATTGTCCGCAAGGGGCTTGGGTACATCTGCTGTTTCCTTCCGGCGAACTGTCACGACGCCGACGGCCTGTGCCTGACTCCCATGTGCAGGCCGGATGGCACTCCGATTTTCCGGAACACCTGGTTTCTTTATCCCCAGGAAAAGCGGCTCCCCCCGGTGCTGCGCGATTTTGTTTCCTACGTGAAGGAAGAGCTGGAGCGGCAGAAACTGCAGGGATGAGCTGCCGGACGGCAGTGCTCTCCCGCCAGCGTCCATGAATGAAGGAGTGACGAATTCTGTGAGCGAAGAGAAAAAAGACAAGAAGGAAAAGAGAACCCTGAAAGAGGAGTTCAACGACATGTGCGGCCTCCCCCTCTGGCTCTACGTGGCCTGTTCGGTGGTTGTCATCGCCGTGGTTGCCACAGGGGCTTTGGGGACCGACATCACGGCGTTTGTCGCAGTCTGCTGCGTGATCGCCATCCTGTTCGACAAAATCGGCAATGTGCTCCCCATCTGGAACACCTATATCGGCGGAGGCCTCCTGATGGTCTTCTTCGGGACGGCAGTTCTGAAGCAGCTGAACCTGATCCCGGAGGAGTATGTGAACCTGATCGGGAACATGGTTCAGGGCGATGTGAACATTCTGAACATCTTCATCATATCTCTGGTGACCGGATCCATCCTGGCCCTTGACCGGAATGTGCTGCTGCGCAGTTTCGGCGGGTACATCCCCACCATCCTGGGCGGCCTGGCAGGGGCAGCGATCTTCGGCGTGGTGGGGGGCCTTCTGTTCAGGATCAGTCCCGTCGATATGATCATCCGCTACGTTCTGCCCATCATGGGCGGAGGAAATGGAGCCGGAGCCGTGCCCCTCTCCCAGATCTATGAACAGATCACCGGGGACCCGGCTGCAAACTACTACTCCTTTGCCATCATCATCCTGACCATCGCCAATCTCTACTGCATCGTGGCCGGCGCGCTCCTCAACCGTCTGGGCCAGATCAGGCCCAGCCTGACCGGAGACGGAACCAATATCATGCCGGTGGATTCCAAGCTGATCAGGGAAGACGTGAAGGTGAAAGTGACCATGAAGGACTACTGCGGCGTGCTGCTTCTCATCGGCACCGTCTTTGCAGTCGGACGACTGTTCAGCGAGGTACTGCTCCCCACGGTGTTCGGGGCCCAGATCCACAGCTTTGCCTACAGCATCATCTTTGTGGTCATCATCGCCGCTCTGGGCGTCATTCCCCCCAAGATCCGGGTTGCGGCCAAGCAGGTCCAGGGTTTCATGACGGCAGTGGTGGGGCTGATGCTGATGGTGGGCATGGGCGTTGACTTCGATCTGGCGGAACTGGTCTCGGCAGCCAGCCCGGCCAACCTGATTCTTGCAGGCCTCATCGTGCTGGGTGCCGTGGTGGGCAGTGCCCTGGTGGGCAAACTGGTGGGATTCTATCCCATTGACGCCGCTGTGACAGCCGGTCTCTGCATGGCAAACCGGGGCGGCTCCGGGGACATGGCAGTGCTGGGTGCGGCAAACCGTCTGGAACTGATCAGCTATGCCCAGCTGTCCAGCCGTCTCGGCGGCGGGATCGTCCTGATCATCGCCTCGTTCTTCTTCTCCTTCTTCCTGTGATCGCCCCCTACCGAAGTCGTGATTTTCCTTCTGCAGAAAGGGTGAACCGATATGCGTGAAACACTCTGGAAAGAACTTGCCGTTTCCCCGGAAGAGGAGGAGATGGTGCGCAGTCTCCGGGAGGGAGGAGTCGGGAAACACCTTCCCCCGGAAAAGATGAACGAGTTCCACGTGGGGCGGGAGGAGCAGATCCGGATCGATACCCGGGTGGGACCGACCCTGGTCCACGGGTACTGGCCGGAGCGCGGAGACGGTCCCGTTCCCCTGTTCATGAACATGCATGGGGGAGGTTTCGTCAAGGGGCGGAGAGACCAGGATATCGTCTTCTGCCGCAACATCTGCAGCCGTTCCGGGGTGGCCATCGCCGACGTGGATTACGTCCCTGCCCCGGCCATGCGCTATCCCGGTCAGGTGTACGCCTGCTACGATGTGATGCTGTATCTGGCTGAACATGCCCGGGAGCTGGGGGCGGATCCCCGGCGGATTGCCGTGGGGGGACACAGCGCCGGGGGGAACCTGGCTGCCGCCATCATTCTGATGTCCATTGACCGGGGAACCTTTGTGCCTGCCCTGCAGATTCTGGACTATGCCGGGTTTGATCTGGTCACGCCGGCCGCCCGGAAGCGTAACGGCACCACCAATGAGCGGGTTCCTCCCTGGAAAGCGGATTTCTACAACAAAATGTATGTGGACCCGGAAGACGCAGGGGAGGCCTACTGCAGTCCGGGCCTGGCCACGGATGCCCAGCTGTCCCGGATGCCCCCCACCCTGATCCTCTACTGCGACAACGATACCTTCTGTGATGAGGATGCGGCGTTTCACCGGCGGCTGGCAGATCTGGGTGTGCCGGTGTGCGGCAAGCGATTCTTTCACAGCAGCCATGGCTTCCTGGTGCAGCGGGCCGGGGAGTACCAGCTGGGAGAGAAGATGCTTCTTGCCGCCCTCAACACCTTGAAACAGGAGTGATTTTGCTTGATCAGACTGTATGACGGCGGCGTTTATCTGGTCCATGGGACAAAGATCGTCCCGGAAGCGGAAGCCGCCCGCGTAACTCAGCTCACCGGTCAGCCGGCGGACCCCGCCGCGGCCCGGCGAGGCACCATGGCCAGTTCCATCCTGGAGGCACACAACACCTCCGGAGACCCGGAGAACCTGAAGCTGCGGTTCGACGCCATGGCCTCCCACGACATTACCTTTGTGGGCATCATTCAGACCGCAAAAGCCTCCGGCATGGAGCAGTTCCCCCTCCCCTACGTGCTTACCAACTGCCACAACTCCCTCTGCGCCGTGGGGGGCACCATCAACGAGGACGACCACCTGTTCGGCCTCTCGGCGGCCAGAAAGTACGGCGGCATCTACGTTCCTCCCCACATCGCCGTGATCCACCAGTACATGCGGGAGATGGTGGCCGGCTGCGGAAAGATGATTCTGGGCTCCGACTCCCACTCCCGCTACGGAGCTTTGGGCACCATGGCCTTCGGAGAGGGGGGCGGCGAACTGGTCAATCAGCTGCTGCGGGACACCTACGATGTGAAGTACCCCAGGGTCATCGCCATCTACCTGGAGGGGAAACCCCAGCCCTTCGTGGGCCCTCAGGACGTGGCCCTGGCCATCATCGGGGCAGTTTACCGGACGGGCTATGTGAAAAACTGCGTGATGGAATTTGTGGGGCCGGGGATCTCCAGCCTCACCACGGACTACCGCAACGGCATCGACGTCATGACCACCGAGACCACCTGCCTCAGTTCCATCTGGCGCACGGATGAGGATACCCGCTCCTTCCTGGCCGTCCACGGCCGGGAGGGGGATTACCGGGAACTCAATCCCGCCCCGGTGGCCTACTACGACGGCTGCGTCCGGGTGGACCTGTCTGCCATAAAGCCCATGATCGCCCTGCCCTTCCACCCCTCCAACGTCTATGAGATCGATACCCTGAATGCCAACCTGGGGGACATCCTCTCCGGGGTGGAAAAGGAGGCGGCCCGGGTCAGCGGCGGCCGGGCCCCCTATACTCTGCTGGACAAGATTCAGGACGGGAAACTTCAGGTGCAGCAGGGGATCATCGCCGGCTGCGCCGGCGGCAACTACACCAACGTGGTGGAGGCCGCCAATGCTCTGCGGGGAAGAAGCTGCGGCAACGGGGAGTTTTCCCTCTCCGTCTATCCCTCCTCCCAGCCGGTCTTCCTCAGCCTCACCCGTCAGGGCCATATCGCGGATCTGATGGAGGCGGGTGCCATCATCCGCACCGCATTCTGCGGCCCCTGCTTCGGCGCCGGGGACACCCCCTGCAATAACGGCCTCTCCATCCGCCACACCACCCGCAACTTCCCCAACCGGGAGGGATCCAAGCCCGGCAACGCCCAGATGAGTGCCGTGGCCCTGATGGACGCCCGGTCCATCGCTGCCACCGCCGCCAACGGCGGAGTGCTCACCAGCGCCCAGTCCCTTGACACCTGGGGCGATGTGCCCGCCTACACCTTTGACCCCACAGTGTACAACCGCCGGGTGTACCAGGGGTATCAGAAGGCAACCGGGGAGAACCTGATCTACGGGCCCAACATTAAAGACTGGCCGGAGATGAGTCCCCTCTCGGACCGCATTCTGCTGAAGGTCTGCTCCCGCATTCTGGATCCCGTCACCACCACAGACGAGCTGATCCCCTCCGGGGAGACCTCCTCCTACCGGTCCAATCCCCTGGGGCTGGCGGAGTTCACACTGAGCCGCCGGGATCCGGAGTATGTGGGCCGCAGCAAGGCAGTGAACCGCCTGGAGAAGGCACGGATTGCCGGCCAGGATGTGACGGCCGCCGACCCCGCCCTTCCGGGTGTCTTCACCGCCATCCGGACCCTTCCCGGCCAGGAGGACGTGAACGTGGCCGAAGTGGAGATCGGGTCGGTGATCTACGCCATCAGACCCGGAGACGGCTCTGCCCGGGAACAGGCCGCATCCTGCCAGCGGGTGCTGGGCGGGCTGGCCAATATCACGAAGGAGTATGCCACCAAGCGCTACCGCTCCAACGTGATGAACTGGGGCATGATCCCCTTCCAGATGAAGGGGGACCCCTCCTTCGATGTGGGGGACTGGATCTATGTTCCCGGAATCCGTGCCGCCCTGGAGGGAGACCTGCAGGACATCCCCGCCTGGGTCATCCGGGAGGGCGGACCTGAGGAAATCCACCTCTATGTGGCGGATATGACCCCGGACGAGCGGAAGATCGTCCAGGCCGGCTGCCTCATCAACTACAACCGCTCCCGCAGGGGACTATGATTCAGAAGCCTTCCTTCCTTTCACACACAGAGATCCCGCAGAGGGTTTCGGCCCTCTGCGGGATCGCCATCTCCGGAGTCCCCCTGTGCCGGCAGGTGCACTTCCCCCGTAAAGACGGGAAAGCGGCAGCGGTTGGGAGGCCGGCTGACCTGAAGGCGGGGACACCCCCCTCCGGAGTGACGGGTACCGGGGCGAAATGCCGTGGCGGGATTCCTTTTCGCAGAGATTCCACCCGGCGTCCCTGCAGAGGGATCTGTGGGAGAGTGTCCGCTCCGGAGCAATGCACCCTGGGCACCGGAGCCCGGATCCTGCCGGAATGGGACCGGACAGGGACCGGCTTCCTGGAGACAGGCTGCTGCCCGGCATTTCAGCTTAATTTCCCCCTGGCTCCTGACCTGGAGACCTCTTCGGTTTTCCCCCATTTGAGGGTGGAGCGGACCTGGGGGTGCGGAGAGGGGGGGAGGGTGTTCTCCCCCCTTCGGCAGTGCTCCCCTGGTGCCGTCCTGACCTGCAGCGGGCGGTTTTGCAAAATCGCAGGAGATTCCCCTTCCCTTTAGGGGCGGTTCCTGTTAGATTAAGCTGCTGCCCCGGAACAGCGTTCCCCGGAAGGAGACCGGCCGGGGCGCCAGAAGAAGCGGAGAATCTGAGAGGAGGCACCCATGAGAAAGAGAATTCGCCATCCTGTGAGGCTGGTCTTGCTGGTGCTGCTGATTTCCGGCATTGCCCTGACGGTGTGGTCCATCTGGGGCACGGGTGCCCCCATGACAAGCCATGTGACTGTCTCCAGCTCCCGTCTGCCCGATGGGTTTGAGGGATTTCGCATTGCCCACATCTCGGACCTGCACAACGCGGAATTCGGAGAGGAAAACAGCCGGCTCCTGGAGCTGCTGGAGGGAACCCGGCCGGATCTGATCGCCATGACAGGGGACATCATCGATGCCCACCACACGGATGTGGAGGTGGCGTTGCGCTTTGCCCAGGCGGCGGTGAAGATTGCCCCGGTCTTCTATGTCACCGGCAACCACGAGGCCAGCACTTCGGCCTACGCAGCCCTGAAGGAGGGGTTCCAGGCGGCGGGTGTCCGGATTCTGGAGGATGCGGCCTTCCCCCTGGAGCGAAACGGTGATACCCTGTTCCTCCTGGGGCTGCAGGATCCCCGCTTTGAACTGCGGGGTCATCAGAGGAGCGAAGAGAGAGCCATGATGGAGACAAAGATCCGCCGCCTTCAGGAGGAGACCGGCGAGGGATTTCAGATCCTGCTCTCCCACCGTCCGGAACTGTTCTCCACCTACGTCAGCTGCGGCCTTGATCTGGTGCTCAGCGGGCATGCCCACGGGGGACAGGTGCGTATTCCCTTCGTGGGCGGGCTGGTGGCCCCGGATCAGGGATTCTTTCCCAGGTATGATGCCGGACTCTACACTGAGGGGCACACCAACATGGTGGTGAGCCGGGGCATTGGAAATTCCGTGGTTCCCCTGCGGGTGAACAACCGCCCGGAGATCGTCCTGGTGGAACTGCGCCAGTCCGGAGAGAACTGAGCACGGAACCCCACCGGAATGGGGGCGAAGATGCCGGAGGCAGGGGGGCTTTGTCCGAGGCCGGGGGAGGTCAACCCGGTCTCCCCTGCCCCGGCGGACCTCCCTTTCCGGGGGAGAACTGCAGCAGGTGCTGCGGATGGACGGGGCGCCGCTCCGGCGAGGTGCCGGCAAAGGGGAGTCGGAGGAAGGCGGAAATGCCAAAACCCCTGTATCTCATGGACTTTCCGGATGGGGTGTCTTCCTCCGCCTGGACTCCGGGTGTCGGCTGGTGTCGGGAAGCTGCTCCAGAGACCGGGGCAGTCCAGGGGGCAAAGACCCCTTAACCTCAGGGAATTCCATTCCCTGGCGCCATAAGTCTACAAACTGTAGAACCAAATGCAGGAATCAGTAACCTGCCCGGCACCACGTGCAGACTGTCCCTGTACACTGGAGAGCCGGCCGGGAAGAGCGAAGCTGATGACCTGGTGTCGGCGGCCTGATCCAGCCCCCGGAACCCACCGGCTCCGGGGCCCATCTTCTGAACTTTGCCTGTCTGGGCGGGCCGCCCGGGAAAACGCTTTCCCCAGTCGGCAGGTTTGGCAGGTTGCCAGGAGTCCTCCCCCAATCCGGGTGGCGGTTGCCGGACCTGCCGGATTCAGGGGTGCCCTCCTGTCCGGCCAGATCCGGAAACGGGAAGGAGATGGTCACCTCCCGCTGCAACTGCGCTGCCGGCGGTCCCGCCAGGCAATGGATGGGGCTGCGCCGGGAGGGCACCAGGGGGCTGGCCCGAAGCCGCAGGCCGCAGCCGCCCCGCCGACGGCAGGATGCCCCTTTCTGACATGAAGGGGATCCCGGATGGGAAACCTGGCCCATCCGGTTGCGTTTCCCCCGTCCTGCCCTTCTTTAAGAGAAGCTTGGCAGTTCTGAGGGAGTTTAACCTCTGCCCTGCCGCCGCCGCTCCTCCATCTGCTTTTTGGTACTGCGAACCCTCTGGTAGGAATCCCTGCTCCCCTTGGGGCGGCCCCCCTTGGACTTCTCCGGTTCCACATAGCCCGGCGCTTCCCGCTTTGCCCTCTCCTCCGCCTCCCGGGCAAGGGTCTTTTTGTTTTTCGATCCCTTTGGTCGCCCTCCAGGGTGTTTTGCCCTGTGGCCGGCCGCAGAAGCACCCTGCTCTGCGGCGGAGCTGCTGTCTCCACCTGCTGCGCCGGAGTGGCGTTCTGAGGCATTGGTCTGCCCGGGGCTGCCCGGCCAGGGGAGTGAGTGGAAGCAGTGGGTGTTGCGTTTATCCGCGCTCTGCCGGATGTATCGCCTGGTGATTTCAGGGGCGAAATCCCTGAGCATGTCCGTGGTGATGCCAAATGAAGCCAGCAGAGCGGTCTGTGACTGGCCGGTCAGATCAGCATACCAGTAGGATCCATTGTTTGCGTGATACTGAAAATCGCCGATTCTCTCCATCGTCCCGTCAGTTTCCAGGTTCAGCGCCCTGCAGGCCCGCCGGATTTCGTACCGGAAGACTGCCGCAATAAAGCAGGCAAAAAACTTCATCTCTGCACCTGCAGCCGTAAGGATCCCCCTGACGTCCTTACCCCAAGCCCTTCCAAGAGATTCTGAAGCCTTCTCAACGGCCTCCCGGCATCTGTAAGCCGCCATGGTCTGGCCCGGTGTCAGGGGATCTGATGTTGCGATGGCGATAAAGCCGGCATATTTTATGTCAGTATGGATGGCATTCCGGTCCAGTACCACGGTCCGGTTCTCTCCCGTTCCCTCTGTTTTCACGTATCGCCTGACATCATCCGGAACGGAAGTCCCTGCTCCCCGTCTGATCTGATCCTCAAGGCTCTCTCTCGCCTGGTGGATCTTTCTCAGTATTTCTCCCTCTTCCATGCCTCCGGTCTCCGGATCATAGAAGAGTGAAAGTCTGGAACGAAACTCCGAATGGCAAAACAGCTTGTCTTCACCGGTGATACCGTATATTCCGTCGCCGATGTCATGTTCCAGGCTGCGGATCTCTGCCCCGTGGCTCTCAACCATATCCCTGAATCCCCTGGCTGTCTCCTTCAGCCTGACCAGGTAGGGAAGTCCGACACGGTCCAGCAGCAGAAAGGTTTCCAGGCTGCAGAAACTGCCGTCACACAGCACGCCCTCAATTTTAATGTGATCTGCCCTGAAGGATTCTGCAACCAGATTCAAAAACCTGGCATCAATGATTCCGTCTTCTGGAAGAAAGTAAGTGACGGGGAGTCCGGTCCTGTCCCCGTTGGCCTGAACGGCCCAGATCAGGCCCATTATGGCTTCATCAGGTTCTGCCGGTTCATTTTTCTCCCTACCGCGGTCACGGTTTAAGCCATCCGGAACCAGATAGACTGACTCCAGACCGCTGCGGATACACCGTTTCAGCCACAGATCCAGTATGTCCCTGGAGCAGTTTCCCTTTGCAGGATGGGAAAATATGCTGGAAAATGCAGCTTCAGTGAAGGGAAGCCCGGTGAACGTGACTTCATCGGCGAGGGCTCCCCCCGGCAGGGAGGCAGCATCGCCCTTCCCCGACAGAAGCAGCAAAGCACAGTCCATGACCATGTTTGCTTCCCGTGTCCCACAGACGTTCACAGTATCCTGATAGAGTCCCGTTTTCTGTGCCGCTCCCAGCACAAGAGAGTAGAGCCCGACTTTGAGCGTATATGGGTACGTCATATAGGGGTCATCCGGATGCCGGCTGTTCCATTCCTGGCTGTGGAACAGGAAGTAGTTGGAGTTTGGATGCATTGTCCGCGCACTGGCTGCATAGCCGATGAGAACCTTCCTGTTCGGCGCCGCCGGGGGATCATACACACGCTGGTCCGAGTGAACCACCGACTCTGCCGGAATGGCAACCTCCAGGTCCCATCGCACATATCCCATTGTACTCCCCTTTCCGTATTCTGTGTCGCAGTTTTGAAGCTGTGAGGGTGATGACGCCCGGGAGCAGATTCTCTTGCCAATGGAAGCCGGGTAATACCTGTCTGATTTATACAGCGTTACACCAGGGTGCCCATTCCCCTGCCGGCCTCCCCCCCGGTCCACAGCACTCCCTCCGGTCAGAGCCTGAGAGCTGACCGGAAAGCGTCAGGCGTCCTGTTCTTCTGACTCCGGGGCCGGACAGACCCCCCGCCGTATCTGATGCGGCAGGGGGTCCGTTTCGGTCCGGCAGGTCCGGACCGGTGCCCTGCCCGGAGGGGCAGAGCTTCCGGGGTTCAGTGCAGATCCGCGGGGCTCCCGCTGGCCCCGGCCGGGGAGGAGAAGAGCAGATCGAGGATTTCCTCTGCGGTGATGCTGCCGAACAGTTCTTCCAGGGGGAAGCGGTGCAGCACCGCCTCCACCTCCCTCCGGTCCAGAGGGCAGCCCTTCAGGGCTTCGGTAAGGGGATCCAGGGGGCGCATGGAGAGGAAATCCCCCCGGAACTCCAGATGGGAAATGCGTCCCTCCTGCAGACTGGCCCGGATCTCCAGGGTGCCGCCGGGAAGGCGGCCGCGGACGGTCAGGTCAGAAGAAGGTGAGGAGCCGAAGGTCCAGGCCCAGGTGTCGTATTTGGACTCCTTCAGGGCGCGCACCTGTTCCAGTTCCCCGGGAGTCAGGTGGTCCTCCTGCTGCTGTTTTGCCAGGGAGGCCTGGAGATGGGCCCGGAAGGCGGCCATATCCATGTCCCGGCCCTGCTCCTGCAGCAGAGTGCGCAGATTCGTCACCCGGCTGCGTACCGACTGAATGCCCCGGGAGCGGAACTTCTCCGGATCCACCTGCAGGGCCCCGGCCATCATGGTGAGGTCCACATCAAAGAGCAGGCAGCCGTGGTGGAGGATGCGGCCGTTCAGGATGCGGGAGGCGGTGCCTGAGATCTTGCGCTCCCCCACCAGGATGTCGTTGCGTCCGGAGGTGTGGGCGTCCAGGCCCAGATCCCGCAGGGCACGGACCAGAGGGCTGATCATGGCATCCAGAATCTCCTGGCGGTTGCGGTCCGCATCCGTAAAGAAGGAGTAGTTCAGGTTGCCCAGGTCGTGATAGACGGCCCCGCCGCCGGTACAGCGGCGGATGACCCGGATGTGATGGGCCTGGGTAAAGTCCCGGCTGATTTCCGCCTCCGCATTCTGGTTCTGGCCGATCACCACAACCGGTTCGTTCTGCCAGAGCATGAAACAGTCTCCCTGGCGGCGCTCCCGCAGGACGGTCTCCTCAAAGGCCAGGTTCCAGGCGGGGTCTGTGCTTCCCGTCTCCAGGTAGCGGGTGATGGTTGTGTCTCCCAAGGGGATCCTCCTTTCCCTGCCCCAGGCGGTCAGGACAGCTTCTCCTGCAGGTTCTTCAGGGCGTCATTGAGGCCCTCCTCGAAGGTGGGATGGGGCCGCATGGCCACCAGCAGGTCGTCCACGGTGCGGTGCCCGGCGATGGCCTGAGCCAGCTGGGAGATCATGTCCGTGGCGTTGGCGCACATGAACTGGGCCCCGATCAGCTCCCGGGTGTCGCTCCGGGCCAGGACCTTCATGAAGGAGCGGTCGCTGTTGATGATCATGGTGCGGGCGTTGCTGAAGAGGATGCACTTGCCCACCTTGACGGGGATGCCGGCATCCTTGGCCTCCTGCTCCGTCATGCCCACGCTGGCGATCTCCGGCCGGGTGTACACGCAGGCGGGAACCACATTGAGGTCTACGGTATTCTTCACTCCCGCCAGGTTGTTCACGCAGGCCACGCCCTGGGCAGAGGCCACATGGGCCAGCTGGATGCGGGAGGAGACATCGCCGATGGCGTACACGCCGGGCAGGGAGGTGCGGAAGGCCTCATCCACCCGGATGGCACGGCCCACGGCCTCCGGTCTGAAATCCCCGGGGAACACATGCTGCCAGTAGGGGGAGCGGCCGATGGCGCACAGCACCACCTCGCCGGAGGCGCTGGCCTTGCCGTTTTTCACCCCGTAGGTGACGGTCATGCCCTGGTCGGTCTGTTCCACCTTCTCCACCATGGCGCCGGTCTGGATCTTCACGCCCCGCTTTTTCAGGATCTGCGCCAGGCCCTGGCCCAGTTCCCGGTCC
>CAYXVN010000034.1:0-17820 GCA_964468565.1 uncultured Oscillospiraceae bacterium
TGCCGTGGAAGCCGTAGCGGCGCACCTTGTCGTTGGTGTAGAACTCATAGGGCAGCGCATAGGTGTAGGCGACGGGGGGCATGGTCTGATGGAAGGCGGTATCGAAGACAGCGACCATGGGGGTGCCGGGCATCAGGGCCTGGCAGGCACGGATGCCGATGATGTTGGCAGGGTTGTGCAGGGGAGCCAGGGGATTGCACTCCTCGATGGCGGCCATGACCTGGTCGTCGATGAGAACGGACTTCGCGAATTTCTCGCCGCCGTGCACCACGCGGTGGCCCACGGCGTCAATCTCCGCCATGGAGGCGATCACGCCGTTCTCCGGGCTGACAAGGGCGTCCAGAACCGCCTGGATGGCTTCGTTGTGGGTAGGCATGGCAACGTCGGCTTCCTTGATGGGGGTCTTTCCCTCCGGCTTGTAGGTGAACTTGCCGTCAATCCCGATGCGCTCGCACAGGCCTTTGGCCAGAACTTCCTGGGTGTCGGGATCGAGCAGCTGGTACTTCAGGGAGGAACTGCCGGCGTTGATGACGAGAATTTTCATGAAAATCGACTCCTTCTCTTCATTCATTTTCCAGATGCAAATGGGGTTGCGTTGCCTTACGGCTTGGGGTACAATGTGCGAGTATCCCTTCTGCCCCCTATTCTACCGCTTTTTGCCCTACAGGACAACTGTTTTTTTCTCAGGCAGGGCAGTTTTCTGGTCACCGGCAGAGGGGGACTCCAGGGAGGAACGCCATGAAAACAGCAGGTATCGTAGCCGAATACAACCCCTTTCACACCGGGCACGCCTTTCAGATCCGAAGGACCCGGGAGATGGTGCTGGAGCGCTTCGGCGAGAGCTGTGCCGTCGTGGCGGTGATGAGCGGCAACTGGACCCAGCAGGGCACCTGTGCCCTGGCGGACAAGTGGGTGCGCACCCGGCTGGCCCTGATGGGCGGAGTGGATCTGGTGCTGGAACTGCCCACAATCTGGGCCTGTTCCTCCGCCGAGTCCTTTGCCCGGGGGGCCGTCACCCTTCTGGAGCGCACCGGCCTGGTGGATGTGCTCTGCTTCGGCAGCGAGTGCGGGGATGTGGCCCCTCTGCAGGAACTGGCCCGGGTTCTGGACAGCGCTCCCTATGAAGGGGCGCTGCGCCGGCAGCTGGGGTCCGGGGCCAGCTTTGCCCTGTGCAGACACAGAGCGGCGGAGGAACTGCTGGGTGGGGAACGGGCAGCCCTTCTGGCCGGGCCCAACAATAACCTGGGGGTGGAGTATCTGCGCACCCTGAACCGGCTGAACAGCTCCATGGTCCCCATGACGGTGCTGCGCAGGGGAGGGGGGCACCATGCCGGCGCCCTCCGGGAGGGGGATCCGACCCTCTCCCGGGAGGAGGAGAGCCTGCGCTTCCGGCAGGCGAATCCGGTTCTCTCCGCCACCGCCATCCGCCGCTGCCTGGAAGAGGGCCGCTGGGACCTGGTGGAGAGCTATCTGCCTCCGGGGGGACGGGCGGTTCTGGAGGGACATACCGTCACCCCGGCAGCCCGGGAGCGGATGGAGTGGGGCATGCTGGCGAAAATCCGCGCCATGGGAGCGGAGGACTGGACCAGGCTGCCGGACTCGGGGGCGGCGGAGGGGCTGCCCCGGCGTCTGGAGCGGGCCGCCCGCAGCTGCGGCAGCATCGGGGAGTTTCTCCGGCTGGCCAAGACCAGACGCTATCCCCATGCCCGCCTGGTCCGGCTGCTGCTGCGGGCCTGGCTGGAGCTGCCCGCAGAGGGGCTTCCTCAGGAGCCGCCCTATCTCCGGGTGCTGGGGTTTGGCCCCAGGGGGCAGGAACTGCTGCGGACCATGAAGACATGCGCCGCCCTGCCGGTGCTGATCCGGCCGGCCCGGGTCCGGCAGCTGGAGGGGGAGGCGGCGTCCCTCTTCCGGGAGGAGGCCCGCTGCACGGACCGCTACGATCTCTGTCTGGATCCTCTCCCCCCCTGCGGCCGGGAGTGGAGGATGAGCCCCGTCCGCTGGGAGCCCCGGTCCGGGTCACCGGTACAGGGGCAGGAAGGAGAAGAAGCATGAAGGCAACGGTTCAGGACCGGGAGCTGTTTTTCCGTCTCTGGAGTTCCCTCCTGGAATATGCCAACCGGGAGGCCGGTGTGGTGGAGGGCGGGGGACCGGATCTGATGAAGAGCCGGACCCTGACTGCCCATCTGTGCCGTCACCCGGAACTGGTGGACGGCTTTCTGGAGGAGAATGCCTCCATGATCCCCGCCCACCGGACCATTGTGGAGGGCTGGAAACGCTGGTACAGCGGGAAGTATTTCCTGGTGCGCTTCCTGTCCGGCAGTGCCATTGCCCTGCTGGAGGATGAGCAGCTGTGCCGGGTGGTTTTCCTCAACGGGGACTGCCGGCACATGTTTCAGGGGCAGCCCCTGCCCGTCCTGCTGGAGGGGGCGCTGCTGCCCTTCCGGGGTCTGATTGTGGCGGAGCCCTCTTATGCCGCCACCCCCTGCCAGGTGGACGGAGCCGTGAGGCAGGAGCTGGAGGAACTGTACCAGACGGCAAAAAAACGGGGGGAGATCCGCACCTCCCTCTGAAGAAGGGGCCGGGATGAGAGCGGCCGAACAGGGAGAGGAGGAATGAAGTCATGGTGCTGGTACCCACTTCCGGGGCAGAGGGGAGGTTCTGCCCTGAAGCGTCCCCGGCAGGGACGAGGCGGCCATGAGAGGAAAGCCGGGGCGCCGGGCCCTGCTGCTCCCCCTGGCCGGTCTGGTGCTCCCCGCCCTGCTGGTGGGGTGCTTCTCCCTGGTGCGGGGGAACCGGGCCTTTCTGGATGTGTGGGTGTTCCGGGTCCTCTCCCCCCTGGAGCAGACCCTGGGCCGGATCTGGTCCGTCTTCCCCTTCTCCGGCATGGAACTTATGATCGGGGGATTTCTGCTCTTCCAGGTGTTCTGGCTGGTGCGGGCTCTGGTGCTGGCGGTGCGGGGGCACACCTGGAGGGGCCTGGTGCGCCGGCTTCTGGTGCTGGCGGCCTGCTGGCTGTGGCTCTGGGCGGGGGTGGACTGGCTGTGGAATGCCGCCTACGGGGCCTCCGGCTTCTCCCGGCGCAGCGGTCTGGAGGCCCGCCCCAGCCGGGTGGAGGACCTGGCGGCGGTGACCCGGTTTTACGGGGAGAATGCCGCCCGCCTGTCCACCCGGGTGGCCCGGGATGAGGAGGGGCACTTCGCCGAGGATGTGAGAGACTGCTTCCGCCGGGGAGCTCACATCTACGGCGCGCTGGAGGAGGAGTTTCCCTGCCTGAAGGGGCCCCACCTGCCCTGCAAGGGTCTGCTCTGCTCCCCTCTGCAGAGCAGACTGGGCTTTACCGGCATGTACTTTCCCTTCACCGGAGAGGCCAACGTGAACACGGACGCCCCCGCCTGCCTTCTGCCGGCCACCATCGGCCACGAGATGGCCCACCAGCGCATGGTGGCCTCGGAACTGGAGTGCAACTTCATCGGGGTCGCCGCCTGTGTCACCTGCGATGATCCGGTCTTCCAGTACTCCGGCTACCTGATGGGTCTCATCCACCTGTGCAACGCCCTCTGGGAGGTGGATCCGGATGCCTGGAGGGAGATTTCCGCTCAGTGCTTTACCCCGGAGCTGGCGGCGGACTGGAATGACAACAACGCCTACTGGGCCGCCATGGAGTCTCCGGTGGAGGAGGCCGCCGGCGGACTCTATGACTCCTATCTCAAGGGCAACGATCAGCCCATGGGCATGCGCTCCTACGGGGCCTGCGTGGATCTGCTGGTGACCTGGACCCTGGAGCGGGAGGACCTGACCCTGCCGGAGGCGGGGCAGGGGTGAGGGGGGACCCGGAGATCCCTGCCCGGGGTATCACGGCCCGAACCTGCCCACAGGAGGAACTGCAATGACCGATTACTTCCATCTGAATCTGGACCGGGAACATCTTCTGGAGATGTCCTCCCTGGGCCTTGCCCATCTGGGGGACGGGGTCTATGAGCTGATGGTCCGCTCCTGGCTCTGTCTCCACGGAGCGGCCCGGGTGCGGGATCTGCACCGGGCCACGGTGCATTACGTGGCCGCCCCCGCCCAGGCGGAGCGCTTCGGGCGCATTGAGCCCCTGCTGAGCCAGGAGGAGCGGGATGTGTTCCGGCGGGGCCGCAATACCGCCCCCCACTCCGTCCCCAAGGCGGCCAGCCGGGCGGAGTACCAGACAGCCACGGGGCTGGAGGCGCTGTTCGGCTGGCTGTACCTCCAGGGGAGGACCCAGCGGCTCAACACCCTCTTTGCCGCCCTCATGGAGGGGGAGGAGGAACACCTGGCCGCCAGGAATCTGTAAGGATGTGATTGTATGCCTCTGGACGCACTGTGCCTGTCCCGTCTGGTGGGAGAACTGAACCGGGAACTGGCCGGTTCCCGGGTGGACCGGATCCACCAGCCCGCCCGGGATGAGGTGATTTTCTCCATGCGGGGGCAGTCCGGCGGTGTCCGGCTGCTGCTGTCCGCCAACCCCGCCCGGCCCCGGCCCCAGCTGACCTGGCTGCCCCGGGAGAATCCGGATGTGCCCCCCATGTTCTGCATGCTGCTGCGCAAGCACCTGACCGGGGCCCGGCTGCTGGAGATCCGGCAGATTCCCATGGAGCGGGTGGTGGAACTGGAGTTTGAGGCCACGGATGAGCTGGGGGACCGGGTGAGGCGCACCCTGGTCCTGGAGGCCATCACCCGCCGGGCCAATCTGATCCTGGTGGACGCTGAGGGGCGCATCGTGGAGTGCATCCGCCGGGTGGACTCCCCCGTGGGCACGGATTCCCGGTCCTCTGCCCGCATGGTGCTGCCCGGCATGCTCTACCGGCTGCCCCCTCCCATGGCCAAGGAGAATCCGGACACCCTGGAGGTGGAGGACTGGCTGGCGCGGATGGACCCGGTGCCCGGGGACAGCCGGGTGGACGAATGGCTGCTGGACCACTTCAACGGACTCTCCCCCCTGGTGTGCCGGGACCTGGCCTGCCGGGGAGGAGGGCGCACGGATGTCACCTTCTCCCAGCTGGGCCCCGGAGGCCGGCAGCGGCTGGCGGAGCAGCTGGTGCGCCTGATTTCCGGCCCGGAGGCCCAGCCCACCCTGATTGTGCTGGAGGGGAGGCCGAAGGACTTCACCTTCTTCCGGCCCGTCCAGTACGAGGAGGGGGATCTTGTGACCATGGCCTCCTTCTCCCGGCTTCTGGACCGGTTCTACGAGCAGAGGGACGCCCAGGAGCGGGTGAGACAGAAGGGTCAGGATCTGATCCGCACCGTGACCAGCGCCCGGGACCGGATTGCCCGCAGGCTGGGCCGGCAGGAGCAGGAACTGGAGAAGGCCATGGACCGGGACCGGCTGCGGCAGATGGGGGACATCATCACCGCCAACATCTGGGCCATGAAGCGGGGGATGGAGAGCCTGCATGCGGAGAACTTCTATGACCCGGAGGGCGGGGAGATCGACATCCCCCTGGATCCCCTGCTCACCCCCCAGCAGAATGCCGCCCGCTACTTCCGGGAGTACGGCAAGGCCAAGCGGGCGGAGGAGATGCTCACCCTTCAGATGGAGAAGGGAGAGCAGGACCTGGCCTATCTGAACAGCGTGCTGGAGTGCATTCAGCTGGCGGAGGGGGAGCGTGACCTGGCGGAGATCCGCCAGGAACTGAGGGAAACCGGCTATGTGAAGGCGAAAAGCCGGGGAAAGAAGGAGAAGCGGATCTCCTCCAGGCCCATGGAGTTTCGCTCCAGCACCGGCATGCGGATCTCCGTGGGGAAGAACAACACCCAGAACGACGCCCTCACCTGCCGCCAGGCCTTCAAGAGCGACATCTGGTTCCACACCCAGAAGATTCACGGCTCCCACGTGATCCTCTGGACCGAGGGGAGAGTGCCGGATCTCCAGAGTCTCAACGAGGCCGCCGTGCTGGCCGCCTGGTTCTCCCAGGGACGGGAGAGCGGACGGGTGGCGGTGGATTATACCCCGGTGCGCTATGTGAAGAAGCCTGCCGGAGCCCGGCCGGGGATGGTGGTCTATACCACCTATGAGACCGCCTGGGTCACTCCGGACGGGGAGCTGGCAAAGCGGCTGCGGGTGCCAAAATAGCCATGCGGAAGAGCGGGGGGCGGCTGCCCCTGAAGCGCGAAGCGGTCTGAGAGGGCCGTTTCGCGCTTTTTTGGGTCGGATCCCCCGGGTTTTCGGAGAATTTCCGTAAGGATTGTGCAGAGTATACAAGCAGGCCCTCAAAATTCTGTGCACTTTACCCATTGCATTCCCGGATCAAAAAGGTTACAATGCTGTTACAAAGATTACAGCTGAGAGAAATGGTTGTCATAATATCCGTGCGGCCAGTCCCAAGTGGGACGCTGCCGTATTACGTAAACCGCTGAAACAGGGACAAGGAGCTGAAGTTCATGAAACGAGGGCTGGTGACAGTGGGCCTGTGCAGCCTTGCCATGGTCTGCCTGATGGGGGCAGGAGCCCCCCTGGACCGTGTGGAGATTGACTGCGCAGGGGACTGGATGGCTGAGGACCTGCAGGAGGAGTCCTATCAGGAGAACTGGGAGAACCCTGCGCCGGAGGACTGGGAGGTCTTCCAGGGGTATGAGGATCCGGAGATTCCGGAGGAGGATGAGGCTGTCCAGGAGCAGCCCCGGATCCGCTTCCAGGTGCGCAGTGAGGAGGACAGTGTGGTGCAGACCGCGGTGGCGGTCTCCGGCACCAACCCCATGCCCATAGCCGAAGAGGTGGAGAGGGACCTGATGGCGGCCCAGGAGGTCAGCCTGGAGGATGACATGCTCATCGACGGCACCAGAGCCCCGGCGGATGTGGGTCTGGAAGTGAAGAGCGGGACCCCCTATGTGGCCCTGGCCGGGTTTGCCCGGGCTGTGGTTCCCGGGGCGGACAGCAGCTGGAACAAAGGCAGTTCCACTCTGACCGTGAAGACCCCCGCCATGTCGGTGACCGCCAAAGTGGGCCAGCCCTATGTGCAGGCCAACGGCCGTTATCTCTATGTGCCCGCCGGCGTGAAGCTGAGCGGCGGTTCGGTGTCCATCCCCCTGTCCACGGCGGCGAAGATCTTTGATGCCGGACTGGACTGGGATGCCTCCACCGGCACCGCCAGGCTGACCCGCGGCAGCGGCGCCCTCAAGTCGGGAGATGCCTTCTACAATCAGAACAGCCTCTTCTGGCTGTCCCGGGTCATCTTCCTGGAGAGCGGCAATCAGCCCCTGGAGGGCAAGATGGCAGTGGGAAATGTGGTGCTCAACCGGGTCTCCAGCAGTCTCTTCCCCAACACCCTGGAGGGGGTTCTGGCCCAGAAGAATCAGTTCACCACCTACCGCAGCGGGAAAATGAAAAATGCCAGCCCCAACGCAGAGAGCGTCATCGCCGCCAAGCTGGTGCTGGACGGAGGTGTGGTGGAGAAGACAAGAGGGGCACTGTGGTTTGACTCCGCGTCCAGCAGCTGGGCGTCCAGAAACCGGACCTATGTGGCCACCATCGGCGGACACCGGTTCTTTGCATGAAAAACAATTGAGATCATCCGCGCGGCTGTGACAGCACAGCCGCGCTTTTTTGCCCCTTCCCGAGAAAACAGGGGGTCCGAAATTTTGGGTCTTCCTTTTTCCCGGGTTGGTGTGTATAATTGGATGCGCTTATAGGGGCCGGAGGAAGGCCGTTGGGAGGACATGAACCATGACAAGAGTTGAAGCCCGGGAGATTGCCATGCACCTGGTTTTTTCCCTGAGTTTTGGCAACGCGGAGGCGGGAGAAGTACTGGACCGGGATCTGACGGAAGAGCGCTTCCAGCAGCTGAAGGAGGAGTCCCCCCTCTATGCCCAGTTCCCCAGCAGGAGACAGGAGGCCTACATCCGCAGGGTGGTAAACGGCGTATTCCTTCACGGGCCGGAACTGGACGGCTATATCAGCAAGTACGCAAGGGGCTGGGCCTTCTCCCGGATTCCCCGCATGGCGGCAGCCATCCTGCGCACCTCCATGTACGAGATACTCTATATGGACGAGATACCCAATGCGGCGGCCATCAACTCCGCCGTGGAGATTGCCAAGAAGTACGAAGATCCCAAGGTGGTCTCCTTCATCAACGGGATTCTGGGGTCCTTCTCCCGGGCGGAGTTCCCCAATACCCCGGCCAGGCCGGAGAAACAGGAGCCGGACAGGAAGAAGGGGCCAAGGGGAAAGGCGGAGAAGAGCGGCCAGGCCCGGGTGGGCCAGGTTTCGGCAGAGCAGGCTCCGGTGCCTCCGGCGGGAGAGGCCTCCCCGGGGTGCGCTGTACAGTCCGAAAAGGGGATGCAGACCGCCTCCAGGCCGGAGGGAGAGGATGTCTCCCCGGTCCCGGAGGGTCTGACGGTTCCGTCCGGAGCGGAGCAGAGGGCGGCCACCCCGGAGGGGGAGAGCGATTTTTCTGCTGGAGAAGGAGAAATTCCGGTACCGCCGGAGAAGGACCCCGGGTTGGCGGTTCCCGCCGGTGGGCCGCAGGGGTCCGAAGGGGGGCCGGCAGCCGTCGGGGAGGAGGATGGGTCCCCGCTTCCGGCGCAGGAGGTCCCGGCTTCTCAGGCCGGGGAAGGTCCGGCGCCGGAGGCTGCGGCTGATGTGTCCCCCGGAGAGGAGGGGGAGCTCGTCCTCTCCGGGGCCGAAGGGCCGGTCTCTGCCCCTGCCGCCGGGGAGATGGAGGAGAGACCGGAATGACGGTTCTGGGACTGGATACCAGCAACTATACCACCTCGGCGGCCTGGTTTGACGGCACCGGAGGACAGAGTGCCGGCACCCTTCTGGAAGTGGGGGCCGGGGAACTGGGCCTGCGTCAGAGCGAGGCCCTCTTTCAGCATGTGAAGCGGCTGCCTGGTGTGCTTCACTGTCTGGGAGAACTGCCGCCCCTGGAGGGGGTGGGTGCCAGCGTGCGTCCCAGGCCCCGGGAGGACTCCTACATGCCCTGTTTTCTGGCGGGAGAGTCCCAGGGCAGGACCCTGGCGGCGGTGCTGGGGATCCCCTTCTGGGCCTGGTCCCACCAGGAGGGACATCTTGCGGCGGCGGCCTGGTCCGCCGGCCGCCTGGATCTGCTGGAGGGCCCCTTTCTGGCCTGGCATCCGTCCGGCGGCACCACGGAACTGGTGCGGGCACAGCCGTGGGGAGCGGGGTTTCAGGTGGAACTTCTGGGAGGGAGCAGCGACCTCTCCGCCGGCCAGCTCATTGACCGGGCGGGTGTGGCCCTGGGCCTGGCCTTTCCCGCAGGTGCGGCCCTGGATGCCCTGTACCGGTCCGGGGAGAGCCCGGGGCCCTTCCGGGTGAAGCTGCGGGACATGACCTTCTCCCTGTCCGGCATGGAAAACCAGGTAAGGCGCCGGATGGAAGGGGGAGACAGCCCCGCCCAGGTGGCCGGTTTCGTGCTGGACACGGTCTCGGATGTGGTGCTGCGGGCCACCCGGGCCGCCATGGAGCGGTATCCCGGCCTGCCGGTGCTGTGCTGCGGCGGAGTGGCCTCCAACCGCCGCCTGCGGCAGGTGCTGGAAGAGGGGTGCGGCGCTGTGTTTGCCGCGCCGGCGTACTCCACGGACAATGCCATGGGCACCGCCATTCTGACCTGGAGGGCCCGGGAGAGAGGGGAGAGGGGAGAATTGTGAGCGAGAGGACCATCTTTACGCCGTCCCAGATCGGGCAGTACCTGAAGGGGCTCATGGAGCAGGACCGGATGCTGGCCAATGTGATGGTGCGGGGAGAGATCACCGGCTACAAGCGCTACCCCTCCGGCTATGTGTACTTCTCCCTGAAGGACGCGGAGGGGGTGATCCGCTGTGTGGTCTTCCCCAACGACGCTGCCGCCATCCGCTTCATCCCGGCGGACGGCATGCAGGTTGTGGCCATGGGCAGGATCAGCGCCTTCTCCAAAAACAGCTCCTATCAGCTTCTCTGCAGGCGCATGGCGCCGGAGGGGCTGGGGGACCTGCACCTGGCCTTTGAGCAGCGCAAGGAGAAGCTCTACCGGCAGGGCCTGTTTGCCGACTCCCGCAAGAAGAAGCTCCCCGTCTGCCCCCGGACCATCGCCCTGGTGACCTCCCCGGAGGGGAAGGCGGTGCGGGACATGATCCGCATTCTGGGCGCCCGCTGGCCCATGACCCGTGTCCGGGTGGTGCCGGTGCACGTCCAGGGAGACGGGGCGGGGGAGGAGATCGCCAATGCCATCCGCTGGGTGAACTACTTCCACGGGGCGGACCTGATCATCACCGGCCGGGGAGGCGGCTCCATGGAGGAGCTGTGGGCCTTTAACGACGAGGCCCTGGCCTGGGCCATTGCGGAGTCCTCCATTCCGGTGATCTCTGCCGTGGGCCACGAGCCGGATGTGACCATTGCCGACTTTGTGGCCGACGTGCGGGCCTCCACCCCCTCCAACGCGGCGGAACTGGCGGTGCCGGACCAGCGGGAGGTTGCCGCCAATCTGCTGGGGATGGCCAGCGCCCTCCAGACCGCCATGAACCACCGCCTGCGGCAGGTCCGGCAGCGGCTGGAGCAGCTGGAGAACAGCCGGGTGATGACGGATCCCGCCTCCTTCTTCCGGGACAAACGGCTGGTGCTGGAGTACCAGCGGGGCAGGCTGAGCCATGGCCTCACCCGCACGGTGGCGGCCCAGCACACCCGGCTGGCCCGGCTGAACGCCTCGCTGCCCCACGCAGTGGAGCGGACTCTGGCCATGCAGCGCCGCCGCCTGGGGGAGAGGGCGGCCTCTCTGGATGCCCTCAGCCCCCTGAAGGTGCTGTCCAGAGGCTATGCCATCGCCACCCGGGAGGGGAGGGCCATGACCTCCGTGCAGCAGGTTCGGCCGGGAGACAGCTTCTCCCTGCGCCTGTCTGACGGCAGTGTGGACTGCCGGGTGACGGGCGTTCCGGAGGAGGGACAGAGGGGCACAGAAAACCGGACAGAGGGCGCTGTGCCCCAGGAAGGAGTGAGAGAAGATGGCTGAGACGACGAAGCGGAGCTTTGAGAGCTCCATGGCACGGCTGGAGGAGATCGTCAGTCTCCTGGAGCGGGGGGAGGCCCCTCTGGAACAGGCCCTCAGTCTCTTTGAGGAGGGAGCGGGCCTGCTGCGCAGCTGCCAGGCACAGCTGGATGAGGCGGAACAGAAAGTCACCCTGCTGACCTCCGGACCGGACGGCAGACCGGTGGAGACTCCCTTCGGGGGGACGCCGGCATGAACGGGGACTTTGAGGCCCTTCTGCAGGAGGACCGGCAGCAGGTGGACCGGGCCCTGGGGGACATTTTCCGCAGCGGTCCCCGCTATGCGGATCTCCAGGAGGCCATGGAGTACTCCCTGCTGGCGGGGGGAAAGCGGATCCGCCCGGTGCTGGTGCTGGAGAGCTGCCGGCTGTGCGGCGGGGATCCGGAGAGGGCCCTGCCCCTGGCCTGCGCCATTGAGATGGTGCACACCTACTCCCTGATTCACGACGATCTGCCCGCCATGGACAACGATGCCCTGCGGCGGGGCCGCCCCACCAGCCATGTGGTGTACGGGGAGGCCACCGCCATTCTGGCGGGGGACGGTCTGCTGACCGCCGCCTTCGGACAGCTGGCGGAGGCGCAGCTTCCGGCCGGGGCGGTGGTGGAGGCGGTGGCCTGCCTCTCCAGGGCGGCCGGTCCCCAGGGCATGGTGGGCGGACAGGCCCTGGACATGGCGGGAGAGGGCCGTGCCCTGACCCGGGAGGAACTGGAGACGCTTCAGAGCCTGAAGACCGGGGCCATGATCGCCGCCGCCGGGGAACTGGGAGTCATTGCCGCCGGGGGATCGCCCCGGCAGCGGGAGAGCATCCGCCGCTACGCCCAGGCGGTGGGCCGGGCCTTTCAGATCCGGGACGACATGCTGGATGTGACCGGCAGCAGTGAGCAGCTGGGGAAGCCGGCGGGGTCCGACCGCACCAACGACAAGAGCACCTTCGTCACGGCCCTGGGCCTGGAGGGCTGCCAGCGGGAGATCCAGGCGCTGACGGCCCGGGCGCTGGAGGCACTGGAGGGGTTTGAGAACCCAGGATTCCATATCTGGCTGGCCCGGAAACTGGCGACCAGAACGAAATAATCATCTCCGGGGAGGAAACCGGCTTGACCGATCAGAGGCACAATCGGAAATACAGACCTCTGCTGGCAGATCTGACCGAGGAGCAGGGGGAAGAACTGTGCGCCCGGCTGCGCAGGGAACTGGTGGAAGCCGTCTCCAGAACCGGAGGCCACCTGGCCTCCAATCTGGGGGCCGTGGAGCTTACGGTGGCCATTCACCGGGTGTTTGACACGGCCATTGACCGGGTGGTCTACGATGTGGGCCACCAGTGCTACCCCCACAAGCTCCTCACCGGGCGCAGCCTGGAACATCTGCGCCAGTTCGGAGGGGTGGCGGGATTCCCCAAACCGGAGGAGAGCCTCCACGACGCCTTCATTGCCGGCCACGCATCCAACTCCGTGGCGGTGGCCCTGGGCATGGCCCGGGCCCGGGACGCCCTGCAGGAGAACTACCATGTGCTGGCCATCATCGGGGACGGAGCCCTGACCGGCGGTCTGGCCTATGAGGGGCTCTCCAACGCCGGGGCCAGCGGCACCCAGGTGCTGGTGATCCTCAACGACAACGGCATGTCCATTGCCCCCAACGTGGGGGCCGTGGCCAGCTATCTGGCCCGGCAGCGGCTCAAGCCCACCTACCTGGCCCTGAAGAAGGTCTACGCCCGCTTCATGAACCGCTTCTGGCTGGGCCGCAAGATCTACAAGGTGACCCACCGGCTCAAGCAGATGCTGCGCCAGAGCCTGCTGCCCTGCAGCATGTTTGAGGACATGGGTTTTACCTACCTGGGTCCGGTGGACGGACATAACCTGAGCCAGCTCACCAGCGTGCTCAGCTACGCCCGGGAACTGGACAGCCCGGTGCTGCTTCATGTGAAGACGGTCAAGGGCAAGGGCTACCGGCCGGCGGAGGAGCATCCCGACGCCTTCCACGGGGTGGCGCCCTTTGATCCGGAGACCGGAGAGCCCAGGAAGAAGGGGGAGGACACCTTCTCCACGGTCTTCGGACGCTGCCTGGCCCGGCTGGGACAGCAGGACAGTCGGGTGTGCGCCATCACCGCCGCCATGGCGGGGGGCACCGGCCTGGACCAGTTCCAGAAGGTCTGCCCCACCCGCTTCTTTGATGTGGGCATCGCCGAGGGCGGTGCGGTCTCCATGGCCGCCGGCATGGCCAAGCAGGGGGCCATCCCGGTGTTCGGGGTGTACTCCACCTTCCTGCAGCGGGCCTATGACATGCTGCTGCACGACACGGCCATTGAGAGGCTGCACGTGGTTCTGGCGGTGGACCGGGCCGGCCTGGTGGGAGAGGACGGGGAGACTCACCAGGGGATCTTTGACGTGGCCTATCTGGACACCATACCGGGCATGACCGTGCTGGCGCCCTCCAGCTACGGAGAGATGGAACGGATGGTGGAGCAGGCGGTTCTGGAGATGGACGGACCGGTGGCGGTGCGGCTGCCCCGGGGAAGCGAGGGGACCTATACCGGCTGTTCCGGAGAGGCCCCGGCGGTGGTTCTGCGCTCCGGCGGGGATATCACCCTGGCGGGATACGGCACGGAGATCAACGACATTCTGGCCGCGGCGGACCTGCTGGCCGGGGAGGGGATCTGCGCCGAAGTGGTGAAACTGAACGTGCTGACCCCTCTGCAGCCCCAGCTGGTGGTGGAGTCGGTGCGGAAGACGGGAGTGCTGGTGACCGCGGAGGACTCGGCCCGCTCCGGCAGCGTGGGCGAGCGCCTGTGTGCCGCCCTGGCGGAGGCCAACGTGCCGGGGCGCATCTGCCGGCTGGACTGCGGGGGATTCGTGCCCCACGGCTCGGTGGCGCGGCTGAAGCAGGAGCTGGACCTGGATGGAGCAGGCATCGCCAGACGGGCGCGGGAGGTCCTGAGGGATGGCAGGTAGGACAAGACTGGACCTGGCCCTCACCGGCCGGGGCCTTGCGGAGAGCCGGCAGAAGGCCCAGGCCCTGATCATGGCGGGAGAGGTCTTTGTCAACGGCCGGCGGGTGGACAAGGCCGGGACCCCGGTGCGGGAGGAGGACCGCCTGGAGGTCCGGGGCAGAGGGCTGCGCTACGTGAGCCGGGGCGGTCTCAAACTGGAGAAGGCCCTGGAGAGCTGGCCCATCTCCCTGGAGGGTGCCGTCTGCGGGGACATCGGGGCATCCACCGGCGGCTTTACCGACTGCATGCTGCAGCACGGTGCCGCCAGGGTCTACGCCGTGGATGTGGGACATAACCAGCTGGACTGGAAGCTGCGCACCGACCCCCGGGTGGTGTGCATGGAGGGGACCAACGCCCGGTACCTGACCGGGGAGCAGATCCCCGAGAAGCTGGCGTTTTTCTCGGTGGACGTGATCTTCATCTCCCTCACCCTGATTCTTCCCCCGCTGAGGCCCCTGGTGCGGGAGGGGGCTCAGGGGGTCTGTCTCATCAAGCCCCAGTTCGAGGCGGGGAAGGAGAAGGTGGGAAAGAAAGGCGTGGTCCGGGATCCCGCCGTGCACCGGCAGGTGCTGGAGAACTTCCTGGAGGCTGCCCCCCGCTGCGGATTTTCCGTGCGGGACCTCACCTTTTCCCCCATCCGGGGAGGCGAGGGAAACATCGAGTACCTGGGATGGCTCCAGGCGGGAGAGGGTCCCTCCTTCTGCGGGGATCTGACGGCCCTGGTGGAGCAGTCCCATCAGCTGGGAAAGGAGGAGATGGAGTGAAGATCATTCTCAGTTCCAACCCCTACCGGGACCGGGGACTGCGGGCGGCTCTGGAGGCCCAGCGGATTCTGGAGCAGGAGGGGGCCCGGACGGTGCTCTGTCTGCCCTTTCCGCCCCGGAAGGGGGACCGGCTGGAGATGCCCCCGGGCTTGACCTTTCCCCCTCTGTCCCAGCAGCTGGAGGATGCGGATCTGCTGGTGTGTTTCGGCGGAGACGGCACCATTCTCCATGCCGCCCGGGATGCCACCCTCCACAACGTGCCTGTTCTGGGGGTGAACATGGGCAGTGTGGGCTTTATGGCGGAGCTGGAACGGGGGGAGCTGTCCCTGCTGGCCGCCCTGCCCCAGGGGCGTTACACCCTGGAGGAGCGGATGATGCTGGATGTGCGGGCCTGTCGGGGCAGCCGCATGCTCAGTCAGGACCTGGCCCTCAACGACGCGGTGCTCTCCAAGGGCTCCAGTGCCCGGGTGGCGGAGCTGGAGGTTCTGGCGGACCAGATCCAGGTGACGGCGGTGACCGGAGACGGGGTCATTGTGGCAACGCCCACCGGCTCCACCGGATACTCCATGTCGGCAGGCGGGCCCATTGTGGAGCCCGCCTCCCAGTGCATTCTGGTGACCCCGGTGTGTGCCCATCAGCTGGCGGCACGGGCCATGGTGCTCTCCCCCCAGCGGGTGGTGAGCATCTGCCTGCCCAGAGCCAGCCGCAAGCAGATCTACCTCTCGGTGGACGGCGGCAAGGCCATGCGCCTCACCGGGGGAGACCGGGTGGAGATTACCCGGGCCTCCTGCACCACCAAACTGGTGCGTCTGGCCCACCGCAGTTTCTATCAGGTGATCAATCAGAAGCTGGGGGGATATAAGCAGCCCATGTCCCGGGGCCGCTGACCCCGGGCACGGCAGGGAATTCCCCCTTCGGCTCGGGGCAAAAAAGGCAGGGGAGACCTTCTCAGATTTCCCCTGCCGGAGAGGGTGCAGGGAGGGCTGTCCTGCAGGTCCCTCCTTTTTCAGGGGGCCGGCAGCGCCTTCCCGCTTCTGGCAATATTCAGTTAAGCCCTGAGCCCTGCAGGGTGTCTGCCGTACACGGATCCCGGCAGCGGCCCCGGTGACAGGCCGATGCCTGTCACTCGCCTGAAGATTCGGGTGCCTCTTCGCAGGGGAACGGCAGGACACACCGACACAGGGGGACCTGTGACCTGGAGTCAGATCCGGAACCTGCAGGGACAGCCCGGGGAAGGCAGTGCACACAGCTGCTCCGGCAGAGTGTCTCCCCGGCGGAGCCATGTTCACCGGGACACCGCCAAAGTACCTGACGCGGCGGGCAGAGGGGGCCGTTTCCGCGGATCACCATGCCTCCCCTTCGGGAGGCAGGGACTCTTTGCAGTCCGGTTTTCCCGCTGGAAAACCGGGGGGCCTCCTCCTTTGAGCGGAACCTTTCTCCACTTCCCTTCCGGTTCCCGGGAGGAGAGCATTCACAGAAATTCCCCTGCGTCGCGTGAGCGGGCTGCCAGGCACCCCTCCCACCGGCAGGGGGGCTCCAGATGCGGCCCCATCCATGTAAGGCTCTGTGGTGTCCTGGGAGGTCCTCTGCCCTTCGGTGTGTCAGCCAACCCGTTCAGGGAAAACGCCCCGACAGGGAGAGGCGGGGTGAATCTGTCTGCCGGACAGCGGCCTGGGCCGTATCCTGCTCAGGAGGTGGTCCCGCTGATGCCTTCCATCCGGTCCGTCTCCCCCTCTGCAGGTCTGGCAGGTGGGGCCATGGGGGTGGGCAGAATCTGACTGCACCTGTCGATGCAGGCGTTGAGATCGCCTGCAACAGCTGTGAGCTTTGAACCCAGAACCTTCAGCTGGTACTGAAGACGGCGGTTCTCGACCCTGAGAGCCTTCATTGCAGCGTCCTGCTCCTCCAGCCTGGCCATGAGGCGCTTTTCCGCCGCACTGGGCTTTTTCCGGGGCTTTTTGGCATCAGGGGGAGTGGACCCTTCATCTGTGCCCTTTCTGGGTCTGCCGGATCTGCCGGTGGGCACGATCTCTCCCGTTTCGGGGTCAATCTTTCCAATGCACCGCCTGTGGGTCCGCGGGCCCTTCTCCGTCCAGTAGCTGACACTTTCATAGACATAGGTGGTACCTGTTTTTTTGTTGTGGCACTTTACGATACACGACATTCACATGTCCTCCATAGTTTTAACTCAATGATATAATAACAGATATTCGCGATTAATGAATGTATGGAGCAGACAAACTTCATGGTCTTGTTGTGGTGGTCTGTTTGTCATCTTGCCCAACGGGTCAGTCAGGGCAGCAGAAAAGAGCCCTGAAGCGGCTGTGGGGGGCTGAAATACCGACAGACCAGGGGACGGCTCCGCCGACGCAGCGCCGGCGGGGGCGCAGTCCGGGGGGCTGGAGTTGCCGGCCCCAGATTCCAAATCGTAAGGAGGTGAAGGGCGCAGTTCCTCTACCCGGTCCGGCCGGGTGGGGATCCATGCGCCCCAGAGATGAAGACAGCCCGTCAGCAGGAGATACTGAGCATTATTTCCATGATGGATGTGGAGACCCAGGAGCAGCTGCTGGAGGCACTGAAGGAGCGGGGATTCAACGCGACTCAGGCCACCATCTCCCGGGACATCAAGGATCTGCGCCTTGTGAAGGAGCAGAACAACGAGGGCACCTACCGCTATGCCCAGACCGCCACGCGCATGGTCTCCGGGGTGGACGTCCGCCTGCGGAACATCTTTCGGGAGGGGGTTCTGTCGATACACCCCGCCCAGAATCTGGTGGTGCTGAAGACCATGCCCGGCCTGGCCTCGGCGGCATGTTCCGCCCTGGACAGCATTGAGATTGAAGGCATGGTGGGGACCCTGGCCGGTGACGACACCGGAGTGCTGATCATGCAGGACAACACTTCGGCCATGCGCTTCAGCACGGAAGTTCACGAAATCTTTATGTAGGCAAAGGAGGGCACGGGGCCCATGCTTTCCCTGCTCCACATTGAGAACATTGCCATCATCGAGTGCTGTGACATCGCCTTTGATTCCGGGTTCAACGTTCTGACCGGGGAGACCGGGGCGGGCAAG
>CAYXVN010000035.1:0-4977 GCA_964468565.1 uncultured Oscillospiraceae bacterium
GAAAGTATGAAATATGGGAAGCAAAGAAGGCCCTTTTTCCCCTGATCTCTGGAATGATTAAACTGTACCCCGAAAAGCAGGCATGCCCTCCGTGTTGGATTTTCAGATGCACCCCATAATGGACATTGGGTCTTAAAAGTGTGAAATATATAAAAATGCCATCACCAACCTATAAATCAGGATAATGGTGATGGCATGAGTATATTCTGTAAGGGTCTCACACTTTAAATGAATAATAACTAACTAGCTAACTACAGGCGGCTTAAAAATTGAGGAATGTAATATGTTTCATAGGTTATCTGTAACAGATTAAATTTATGCACCTATCATGCCGCAATTTCTTGAGCATATCACTCGCAGCTGGAGGGGACTGCCTCTTACGTCCGTCGGGAAGATGCAGGCCCTGATCGGAGCTGCCACGACTGATACGGGACTCACTGTAACATGCAAGATAAATCCCTATCCCTATGAGACAGACGCAAATGTCTCCGAGGAGGAGATGGCGGGTCTCAGCATGACGCGGGAGAAGTGCATCAGCTACCTGAACTGCACGTCTGCACCCCGTCCCGCATCCCAGGTAAAATCGGCATAATTTCGCCGAAAAAGTGCCGTTATTTGGGAGAAATGGTCAGAAACTGGAACGTATTGCCCTCGTGAACGGCAATAGAAGCTCCCACAAACCGGCTCCGAAAGGACAGGGGGAAAGTCTGCCCTATTACTGCTGAACAGAAATCGTACACGGACTGCGTTCAACCGCCTGGCTGTCATGGCCGGCCCGTTGTGCCCCCTGGGCGATATGAAGCATACTGCAGGTAGGGTATAACCCTGGAAACCGGAAAGCTATATTGCAACCGTTCCTTATGGCGCGGGAATCAGTAAAACGCCTTCAGATATGCCTCCACATCGGCCCGGGTACCCAGGAAGGGACTGGGACTTTCCATCTTCAGGGAGACCAGAGCGGTGGCAGTCCGCAGGGCAGTGGGGATGTCCTGCGTGAGCCGCTCATTGATATAAGTGCCAAAGGTGGTGTCTCCTCGGCCCGTGCGTCCGGAGAGGTTCCGGGCCCTGATGGGGCAGGTATGAATTTCCCCACCGTCATAGATCAGGACTTCGGTGTTGTGGGTGATCATGACCTCTTTGGCACCCCAACCGTAAAGCACCCTGGCAGCTTCAGCGCGATCCGCCAAACCTGTCAGGATCTCCGCTTCTGCCGCGTCCGCCTTGAGGAACCGGACATGGGGCAGCAGCTCGCGCTTAGCGGCCCAGTCCCGGTAGACCATCTTTCCGTTTTCCACCCAGCGGAGCATGGACTGGACGTCAATGGCTACCATTCCATGTCTGGCGGCAAAGGGGATCATCTCGTCCGGAATGTCACCCCCCACCAGACCTGCCAGATACCAGATGTCGGCGTCAATGTTCTCGGGAACCTCCTCCGGCCGGTAGGGCTCGATGACGCTGCTCACCATTGTGGTGCGGCGTTCCCTTGTGGGAGCGTAGTAGATGTTTTTCGCCACGTAGGAGGTGGGGCTATGGAGGGGGAACACCGTCACGTTGGGGACCTGGGCAAAGACGGTTTTCGGATCCATGCGGGTCGTGTCCCCTTTAGACAGAACGGCCACTCTGTGGCCGATATTGGCGGCGGCAAAGCCGGCGTAGTACGCGGCACCGCCGATGGTCTCTACCACGGAACCGTCATAGTCCACATTGGTGTCATAACCAACCTCGCCGATGAGAAGAGAGTCAAATTTCATAATGCGTTCCCTTTCTGCTGTAGTTCCAGATCTCAGCGGAGCAAATACATGGGCCCCTGAATCTGTGCCGTCAACCAGCCGGAGGCATTTTGCAGCAATGCCTCCGGCTGGGTGTCTTAAGGGTAAGGCGATTGTAACGCTGCTGGCCTCAACAGCGAAATGGGGAATCAAAGATCGATGCAGACCGTCCCCTTTTCCCTCGGTATTCCCGGACTGACTGAAGAATTTCCGCGCAAACGTCCTACCGCAGGACCCGTACACAGTTGTCGATGAAGGACATGTGCACCTGGTCGCCCACCTGGAATCGCTGGGAAAGCTGTGGATTGTAATTCTCTACAATGATGGGCAACTGCTCCAGCATGACCTCGTATTCCACTTTTGCCCCATAATAGACAGCCCGGGAAACTGTGCCGGGCAGGGATCCTTCATCGGCGGAGAGGCGGATGGATTCCGGCCGCACCGCAAGACAGCATGGTCCGTTCTGCTCCACTCCATCCATTTTGCCTGGAGCGGGGATGGAGAAGGTTTTCCCGCCGCACTCCACCATTGCGGCCCCGTTGTTCAATCCTCGGAAAGTTCCGTCGATGAAGTTGGCCTTTCCAATGAAGTTGGCGACAAAACGGCTGTCGGGCTGCTCGTAGATTTCCGTGGGGGATCCCTGCTGGCAGATCACGCCGTCTTTCATGATGACCACCCGGTCGGAAATGGCCATAGCCTCTGATTGGTCGTGCGTTACGTACAGGGAGGTGATCCCTAACCGCTTCTGCAGGGCACGCAGTTCATCCCGCATGCTCTCTCTCAGCTTGGCATCCAGATTGGAAAGCGGCTCGTCAAACAGGAGCACACTGGGCTCAATCACAACGGCCCGGGCCAGCGCCACGCGCTGCTGCTGTCCGCCGGATAACTGGTTGGGAAACCGCCGTTCCATGCCCTTGAGCTGCATCATCTCCACTACGTTGTTGGTGCGCTGGATGATTTCCTCCTTGGGCAGCCGTTTCACCCGCAGGCCATATGCGATGTTTTCCCAGATATTCAGGTGAGGAAACAGAGCGTAACTCTGGAACACCATGGAGATGCCCCGCTTGTTGGGCGGAACTTTGGCCACATCGCGCTGGCCGATGAACACACTGCCGCTGGTGGGATACTCAAAGCCGGATATCATACGCAGAGTCGTCGTCTTACCGCAGCCAGACGGTCCCAGGAGTGTGACCATTTCGCCGTCCTGAACCTCCAGATTGATGTTGTCCACAGCGACGAAGTCTTTCCCTGTATCGGGCTGCTGGAATATTTTAGTGACATTTTTCAGCGTCACGCCGGAGCTCTTTTTCCTGAATTCAGGCTTTCCACCCTGCTCACTCATTTCGATTCCTCCGTTTTTATTTTGGATTGAGGCACCTTAGAGCGGGGCGCCAGCAGAAAATCAATCAGAGTGCTGAAAATACCGATTACGACCAAAAGGATCACCACCAGCATTGTAACAAAAGCTGCGGCCTGACTGTATTTGGCCTGATCAAACAGAGTATAGATTTTGCTGGTGACCAGGTTCCACCGCGGAGAGACGAGGAAGATGACCGCACTGACGGCGGTGATTGCCTTTACGAAAGAATAGACAATACCGGAGAAGAAAGCGTTGCGCAGCATGGTGAGAGTGATGCGGCGGAAGGTGTAGCTGCTGCTGGCTCCCAGAATGGTAGACGCCTCTTCAATGGAATTGTCAATCTGCAGAAGTGTGGTTGTTCCGGATTCAATCGCCACAGGCATATTGCGGAACGTAAAGACAATGACCAGAATCGTCGCTGTACCGGTGAGAACCAACCAGCCGGAGTTGAAAGCCAGGATGTAGCTGATGCCCAGAACCGTTCCGGGAACGGCAAACATGAGAACTGAGGAGACCTCGATGAATGATTTGCCATAGTAGTTCCTTTTGGCGGTCAGGTATGCGATAATCATGCCCAGCAAGCCTCCGAGCAAAGCGGAGATCAGGCCTAAAACCATGGAATTTTTCAGACTGTCCCAACCATAAGCAAGCGCTCTGCGGTACTGATCAAGGGTCAGCGTATAGTCACGGCCCCATGTTTTAACGAAGGAGCCGAACACTACCGTACCATAGAAAAGAATGATGATAGCTGCGATAACCATACAGAAGGCAAACAGAGGCCATTTGATATGGGGTTCATCCATCATTTTTCTGGCCTGAGTTGGCTTTCCCGTGACGGTGACGAAACTTTTCTTATTGACCCAATACTTGTTCAGCAGAAAAGCGATTACCGACGGCAAGAGCAGAAAAAGTGCGAGAACCGAGCCCTTCCGCATATCGTAACTGCCGGTAATGATCTGATAGACTTCAATGGATAGAGTGGAATATGAGCCGCCGATCGTGGCCGGATTGGAGAAGTCCTCCAGGGACTGGATGAACACAAGAAGACAGGCGGAAATAATACCAGGCAGAGACAGAGGGAAAGTGACAGTCCAGAACGTGTGCCATCGGCTGGCTCCCATGTTGCAGGCTGCGTCTTCCACCGAAGGGTCGATAGAAGAGAGAATGCCGGAAAGCGTCATATAGGCGATGGGGAAAAAGCTCATGACCTGAACCACAATCAGACTCCCCAGACCATAGACATTATTGTCCTTGATGCCAAGGAGTGTGTTGGTAATGAGTCCCTGCCGTCCAAACAGAAAAATAATGGACAACGAAAGAATGAATGGTGGAGACAGGATGGGAAGTGTTGCAATCATCTTGAGAAATTTCTTGCATGGTACGTTGACTCGTGTGATGGTAAACGCAAATATATATCCGATAAAAGTGGAGATGATTGCAACCACAATTCCCAGAAACATCGTCCGACCAAATACAGCGAGATAGCGTGAAGTTGTGAGAATCTCGAAGAGATTGTCCAGCGAAAAACCGCCGGACTCGTCCGTCAGACTGAACAGCAGAACTTTTGCCAGTGGATAAATTACGAATAAAGCCAGCAACAGGAAGATAAGAATAATTGACACCAAAAGAACGGGCTGCCGGGCAATCATTTTTGTTTCATTCAGTTTTTTCAGGCGGGCGGTGCTTCTGGCACTTTTTGCAACGGAATTTGCCATTTGAGTTCCTCCTGAATCATGAGAGTAAATACGAGAGAGGGAGACCGAAGGGTATCCCTCTCTGAACTGATACAATGTCGCTCTTATTCCTGAGGAGCGCTGGCAATCTGTTCCTCGAACTGGGCACAGTAGT
>CAYXVN010000035.1:4987-17304 GCA_964468565.1 uncultured Oscillospiraceae bacterium
TTTACGCTGGCTGCCCAGACGGCGTCATAGTCAATCACGTTTACCTGATCCAGAGTCACCAGGCCGTCAGCCACGGGAGCCTCTGTATTCGTGGGAACACGGAAGGAATTATTCTCTGCATAGAGCCCCTGACCCGCAGCAGAACACATCCAGTCAATGAAAGTTTTGGCATTTTCCACTTCATCGGCAGGACCGCCCTTGAGGAGAGCAGTGGCGCCGACTTCGTAACCGGTGCCGTCGGTGGGGAAGGACAGCTCAATGGGATAACCCTCAGCAGTGGGTTGCAGAGCATCATGGGAGAAGGTCAGAGCGATACTGGCCTCACCCAAGGCTACGGCATTGGGGGCAGCGGAACCGGATTTGGTGTACTGGGTGATATTCTTATTCAGTTCCTTCAGATAATCCCACACAGCGTCATCGCCCTTCAGCTGGACCAGGGTGGACAGCACGGTGTAGGCGGTACCGGATGTGGCCGGGTGTGCCATGATAATCTGGCCCTGATATTTGGGATCCAGCAGGTCATCCCAGCTGGTGGGATAGTCATAGCCCTGATCTTTGAACCAGTCCGGATTGCAGGCGAAAGCGATGCAGCCTACATAGATGGGGTTCCAGGTGCCGGTGGGGTCGAGATAGGTCTCCGGCGTGGAACTCAGTTCGGGGGACTGGTAGGGCTCCAGCAGGCCGCGGTCCGCAGCGGCAATGTAGTTATCCGTGGAACCGCCAAACATCAGCGATGCCTGAGGGTTTTCCTTCTCCGCCTCGACACGGGTAAGCATTTCACCGGCGGAAAGACGGATGTAATTTACGTGGATGCCGGTCGCTTCCTCAAATGCATTGAAGTAGTAGACAACCTCTGCCTCCGGGAAAGCGGTGTAAACGGTCAGCTCCTTGCTGGATGAGGTCTGTCCGGAGGATCCCCCAGACTGCGCCTCGGAGGAAGACCCCCCGGAGGAGGAAGACCCTCCAGAGGAGGAAGATCCGCTGCTGCTGCTTCCTCCACTGCTGCCTCCGCCGCCACCGCAGGCGACCAGAGCAACCAGCATTGCGATGCTCAGCAGAGTCGCAACGATACGTTTTGTGGACTTTTTCATTGTTCATTCTCCTTTACTTAAGATTGTACGGCTCAGGTGAAAATGTTGTGCTATGTGTGGCAGGGACCGATTCGGACTGTGGTGGGATAATCCCTATGCTCTCGCAGAAAGTCGGAATATTCAGAAAAAGGTTATCCTAATACGTGAGAAATGAGTCATGCTTTCCGCAATATCGTCTGTTTATGCTCATGACCAAAAACCACATTCCGTTTAAACAACCAGGTATAATATAACTCAGCAGTCTGAAGCAACTGGAAGCCTGACCCTGTTTGGGGTGCCTGAGCCTCTGCGGAAGGTGCGAAAGCTGAAATGGCCTCCACGTGGCCTTGGCGGGTAACCGGCGCACGCAGAAAGTTTCAGTTGCAGTGCAAAAAAAGGTCAAGTACGCCTTCAACTACTCGGCAATTGAATTGCCAAGCATGTGAGCCGCAGTTTCCCACAGCCCGGACACCGGGTGGCAATTCTCCTGCCGGAGAACAAACAGGCAGCAGGACGCTCTGCGCTGGGTTGGTGCGCCCGTGGGTCAGACCCGCTGTGTCGCCTGTCTCGCCGGAATTTCCGGACGGCAAGGGTTATCGGGTTTTGGGGGTCCCCACGGAAAACGCCAAAACCCTTAACCATGCACAATGGCATTAACACCACTTAATTCTTTTTGATTAGGCTTCATTATTAATGTTACATGATGCTCTTTTCCATAGATTAATCGAGATCATATGCCGAACTAAGAATGTAACAGAAATGGGAAATGAACCCACAGGGATCGCCGGATGCCCGGCCTCCCCGTCTCACTGCATTTTCCCTCAACCCGATGCTTAGATATCGCGCTCCATCACGAACCGGATACTTCGGAGCTGTTCTGCCCGGGGATCAGAACGGATCAGGATTTCCAGCGGCTCCCGGGCGGATCATTCAGATTCCGTACTGCGTGTCTTTCCATACCGGCAGTGTCTGTTCCTCGACAGCTTCTCGCCCCGTGTTGTTGTCTTCCCTTGCGTTTGACGTCAGCGTGACTGGGACGCACGGACAATCCGATTTCCAAAACCTGCAACGCTGCCTGCATGGGTGCGGAAGGACACAAAAGCATCACAGGCTGCAAAGAGCCCATACGGCGTTATGGTCAGTGAGTTCTGTGCCGGTAAAGCGGGACAGAGCCGAGCCGGGGCTGGCATATGAAAAGTCGGGAGCAGCGGTGGAAATCATCCTGCTTTTGGTGATCCGGACATCTCTGGCCGCAATCCAGTCCAGCCGAAGAGGCAAAAAGCCTCCGCCCGGCAGGGGCTTACGCCGGGTGACGACCGGATCCTCAGGCACCAGGCGATATCCCTCTGCGGTGCAGGCGGAAAGAGCAGTCTCGTACTGGAATACATCTTCCAGGCAGCGCCGGCGCAGCTGTGCGTCACCCGCAATTCTGCCGATGTCCTCAGTGTCCCGACCGTCAAATGTATTGGTGTTCAGGTCTCCGCCGATCAGCAGCGGCATGCCCGGCAGTTCCCTGGCGACAGACTCCAGGATCGTATCCATCTGCGCACGGCGGCCGTCGCTGTTTGTGCGGTTTTCCAGATGGACCGAGACGACGCCGATCTTCTGCCCGCCCACCGCCAGCTCTGCGAAGACCGCCATGCGGCCCCCGATTCGTTTTTGGCGGTCAAAATACCAGTTATATTGTTCCGGCAGGCGGATGACCCCCGCACGGAGGATTGGCCAGCGGGAAAAAACAGCATTCCCGTGGTACCCTTTTTCATTTCTGTCATCGGTCAGCTCTATGAACTCCAGTCCCCAGGCATAATCAAAATGCAGTGCAGCGGCCAGTTCGTGGGCAACATTTCGATTCCCGGACCGTACACACCCGTCATCCAGTTCGTTCGTCAGAATCACATCGTATGGGCGGATATGGGGACATTCCTGCAGAAAATCCGTGATCTCGTCCAGATGAACGCCGCGTTCCATATTGAGTACCAGAACACCCAGAAAGTCATCGGCATGACAGGGGGGAGAGGCAAAGTGCCCGATTTCTGCGGTGGCAAACTGGGGAATCATCCCCATAACATCACACTGTGGCCGGCTGGCCAGCAAAGCACCAAGATCCTTTCGTGTCTTTAAAGGAATTCCGTTCACAGATCTTCTCCCCCTTCCAGGCTGTTGGTGATATGCGTGAAGCCATAATATTTCCGATGGATGGAAACCGGAGACATACGATTCGTCAGATGCCAGGATCTGTCCCGTTTTGGATCATCTGATGGCAGATGCCTTCTTCAGCCTTGCCCGGTCTGCACAGATCCGCAGTTTCCATATTCAGGCTGTGAATTCTCAGGCCGGGGCGCCTGAAATGCTGACGGTCCCCCAAAATCCTGCATGCAACCCATTGAGGCTGGGTCGGTGCTCAAGGGGTCATAGTGCTCCCCAAGGACAGGGCTCCCTGAACTGATGCGAGGTTTGGGGGCGCCTTGGAGTGGGGGTCGGGGTACGCTCAGTCAGCTGAGCAGTCAATTGAGGATGATCCAAAGTTTGGCCTGCCGGGCGCTTCAGTGGTTATTTCTGCTCAGAAAACCGTCCCTCCTCCCAAAAAATGTTACATTTCCTGGTGAGTGCAGAACTTCATAGGAGCCCGGTCCGTCAGGCAGCGCACATAGAGAGCAACTTGCCGTGTTCCTCGGACACTGCCCTTCAGGTGGGTAACTGAGGTAGATGGGACCAGACCGCCGGCTAAGAGGCGAATCAAAGGCACAAATAACGTGATCTGGATCCTCCAGCCCCTACGCGTGTCTATGATATCCTGTTGTTTTCCCTCTGAAGTGCAACGCTTCAGCAGTCAATTGCGGTGAAAACTCCGCTCATCGTGTCTACATAAATGTGATGTCCATGTCTACGTCAAAGTGCTGATCTGCAACCCTCTCCTGAGCAATTGGGGAGGTTATTTTAGTACATGGGGATCAAAGGGTACGGCATCGGCGTGGAGATGCGCCAGGGCAGCCGGCACTGACGGAAGGGTACCTCGGCATTCCTCCGAAAGATCCTGAAATTCTCGCTGCCCCCAGCCGGCAGAACTGTGTCCCAGTGTGGTACGACTGCAAAAAAACAATCCCGAAGAACCTGAGGATACTGCTGTGAGACCCTGGAGTGCGGTTCCCGGGAAAGTACAACTCCCGCAGACCTGTCAGGTACACAGAGACGCACCCCCTGATGAGCCTGGCAACCGTGGTTGAGCCTCCACGCTCCGGGAAAAGGCCTGCACCGGCTCCACCGTAAAGACGTCCGCCTATGAGTATCCGGATAAGCCGCGGGTCACCATCCTACGGGCGGTGTTTCAGGTCCCCTATACGGGATACGCAGTTCCTGGGACCCGAACCTGAACTCCACATGCAGTTCACGAACCTCAGCGAAGCAGCGGCCAGCGATGCGGAGGTCATCTGCCATCAGCACGCAGCCACGGAGCACTGCCGCTGGGAGTTCAGGACGAATCTGGACCTGAAGTGTCTGCCAGGCGGCAGGTTCAGCATGAACCTCCCTGATTCTCCATCTTGCCAGGCCGGGGTACAATGCCCTCCACCGCTCTGAGATGATCGCCCTGGGCATACCGAAGGGCTCGGACTCTCGCACCTGCTTCCGGGACACCCGGAGGCGCAGAATCCGGAGAGGATCTGAACCCTGTCCCGGCTCCAACCTGCCACACCCGAAAATCACCACCGGCAGAGGTGCTGCAACCCCTGGAAAGATGTGTTTCTCTTCTTAGACAGGCAAATCCGTTCTGCCGCCTGAGCCTCTGCAGGCTTCCCTTCTGCTTACCTGCCCGCGCTTCCTCCAAGGGCTGCTCCAATGCTGATTCCCGGCATCCCCCTCCTTCCACTTTGGAGCTGCTCCCATCACCATCAGTTTACAGGCCCAATCATCAGCACATTGCCCTGTTCTGTCCTGAATTGGCAGCACTGTTCAGGATGGGGGCCATTTTTTTCAAAGACAGTCTGGCATGACTCTGCGTCAGCCTGTTCTTTTGGAACTTAGAGGGCACATGTCTCCCCAGCACACCGGGACGGATTTTTTCTGACCGGGGCGATGGGGGCGGGCAGCCCCTCCAGTCCTGTTCAGAAAGTACAAGAAGCTGACACCTGTTCAGCAGATCCTAAGGGTTCAAAATCTTAACCCAAGACTCAAGGATGGATCCGTCATAAGTGATACGTCTAATATGTTACTCATCTTCTGGGGCTTCTTTGAATGTCGCATGCTGCTCCAGCTTTCTCATGATATCACGACCCCTACGGCGTCAAGTACAAATTTACTTTTTTCATGCAAATCTGTATGGAACGGTTTTTCCTGACCTTATGGACACTTTCAGTATTACCAACCAGTCTCTGCCACTATAGTCCATCCTCCGGGTCTGTCCCCAGCAACTCAGGATTACCACACCCATCCCCAGGCCACATTGACAGGAGTGCTGCCTCGGCAGCAGTCGCCTTCCCCTCCGACACCATACTCCTGCCTTCTGGAGGAGACCGGTGCCGCTCTGACAGCGTCCGCCCCCATCGTCCAGGTGAACCTGCCTCACCTTTCTCTGGCAGATCCGCGCCCTCCTCCTTGAACATAAGACCGGATCCCCTGCCCTGTCCGTCCCGGGCTGTCATTCTGGCGCCTTTTTCTGCCCGGTCCGTCATGGCACTCAGTTGGGATGTGCCCAGAAAGGCCCCTGTGCAGGAATACACCGGGGCTCAAGGAACTTCGATCCGTCCACCGGGATGTGGGACCTTCTCCGGTTGCGGGCCCTGCCGGGAAGCCTGCCTCCAGGGAAGCCCTGAAAGGCGGCCCAGCGGGTGGCGCCAAGCAGCCCTGCTGCTCCGGCCCGACAGCATGCCGGGACCCACTGGCCTGATGCCGCTCAGTCCCCGTAGAATTCCCGGAGGTAGGCCTCCACATCGGCACGGGTCCCCGTAAAGGGACCGGGTGTCTCCATCTTCCGGGACACCAGGGCCGTACAGAAGCGGAGGGCATCCTCCACATCGGCCCGCAGCCGCTCCGTGAGGTAGCCGGCAAAGGCGGTATCTCCCCGTCCGGTTCTGCCGGACAGGTTTCTGGCACGGATGGGGCAGGTACGGATTTCCTTCCCGTCGTAGGCCAGGACCTCCGTGTTGTGGGTAATGAGTATCTCTTTCGCCCCCCACCGGTGGAGCAGTCTGGCGGCCTCCGCCCGGTCTGTGAGACCGGTCAGAATCTCCGCTTCCGCCGCATCCGTCTTCAGGAAGTCGATGTACGGGAGGAACTCCCGCTTTTCCGCCCAGTCCCGGAAGACCATGGTTCCGTCCGGCTCCACATGACGCAACAGACACTGCACATCCACGGCAACCTTCCCATACCGGGAGGCCTCAGCGAACAGGCTTCCGTCAAAATCGCCGTACACCAGACCGCCAAACTGATAGATCCGGGCCTGGATTTCCGGAAATTCCCAGAACCGGAAGGGCTCGCATATGCTCAGAGCCGTACACAGTCTCCGCTCCTTATCCGCCGTGAAGTACTGGTTCCGGATGGAACAGGTCGTTCTGGAGGGCTTCCAGAACACATCTGCCCCCGATTCCGCGAACCGCTCCTCCACATCCACATCTGCCGGATTCAGCTTGGTAAACACCGCCGTCCGGTTCCCGGTGCGGGCTGCCGCGAACCCGGAGGCCACCACCGCACCACCGACTTCCCTGCGCTCGTTTCCCAGATAATCCACAATGCGGTCCAGGGAAACCGGTCCGATGATCAGAATATCATAGGTCATAAAATTTCTCCATATCTTGCACGATAATGAAATCTGTACTCTCCCAAGTTAATAGAAGAAGACATGCAACACACTTCAGGCATCAGTGTAACCCCTTTCAGTGCGGGAGCATATTCCTGTGCAGGCACACCCAACAGAGTGATACAGAAAAGGCCAGACCTGAATCCGGAGAATCTTGGGATCTGGCCTTTCTGAATCATCTGACACAGCGCCCTGCGATCCGCTGCCGGTATCAGCACCCGTGACCGCTCAGTTTTCGCTGTCTGCCTTCATGCTGTTTTCCCTGGCAAGCTTCCGGCTCCTGAAGTTCCGCCAGCCGAACACCACAACAGAAACAAATGCAATGATGATGAACGCGCAGCTGATGGGACGGGTAAAGAAGATGCTGTAGCTTCCACCCGAGATCACCATGGCCCGGCGGAAATTCTTCTCGGCCAGCGGCCCGAGGACGATCCCCAGAAGGATGGGCACCAGCTGGAAGTCCATACGCCGCAGGAAATAGGAAACAATGCCGAACAGCAGAATGATATAGATGTCATAGACCCGGTTGTTGGTGGAGTAGGCTCCTGCGATGCAGAAGGTGAGCACGATGGGCGCAAGGATCTCATAGGGGATCCGGGTAATATTGGCGTAGAACCGGGTAAATACGCTTCCCACGATGTACATGAACACATTCACCACGATCAGGCCCAGCATGATCGCATAGAGAATGTCTCCGGACTCGGAAAACAGGGTGGGACCGGGTACCATGCCGTGGAGCATGAAGGCACCCATCAGAATGGCCGTGGCACCGTCTCCGGGAACACCCAGGGTCAGCATGGGAATCATGGTGGCCCCGCAGGCGCCGTTATTCGCCGACTCCGATGCCGCCACACCTTCGATCTCGCCATGTCCGAAGGTCTCCGGGTGTTTGGACATCTGCTTGGTCTGGTTATAGGAAATAAAGGCAGCCAGGCCACCGCCGGTTCCCGGTGTGGCACCGATGATGACACCGATCAGAGAGCCCAGAGCGATGGGTTTCCGGCAGCGCCGGTACTCCTCCTTGGTGACCTTATCTTTGGTAATCGCCGAGGCACTGATGGTCTTGTGGTCCGTTTTGGGATTATACTTCGACTTCATCAGCACTTCCGAAATGGCAAAGAGGCCGATGAGGGCAATGATCAGGTCAATTCCGGCCATCATTTTCTGCTGGCCGAAGATAAAACGCGTGGTGCCGCTGATGCTGTCCACCCCCACACAGGCCATGAACAGTCCGATGCAGGCTCCGATCAGTCCCTTGAAGATGCTGTCGTTGGAGACGCCCGCAATGACGGACAGGCCGAACACCGCCAGGGCAAAGTACTCCGCAGGCCCGAACAGAAGGGTGATCTTGGCAATCAGCGGAGCCAGGAACAGCAGGGCGAAGGCGCTGACCAGGCCTCCGATGGTGGAGGCGTAAAGCGCCATCTGCAGCGCCTTAAACGCCTGTCCTTTCAGCGTCATGGGATAGCCGTCAAACAGCGTTGCCGCGTTGGCGGAGGTTCCCGGGGTGTTGATCAGGATGGCAGTGATGGAACCGCCGTAGGTTCCGCCGCAGTAAATGGCCAGCAGCATGAGGATCGCCATGGTGGGATCCATGCCGTAGGTGAGGGGAATGCAGAGGATGATTCCCAGGTCCGAGGTCAGTCCGGGAATGGCACCTACCACGATTCCGATGATCAGCCCGATGGGAATTACCAGAAAGTTCTCCCACTGGGCGAGAACGTGTAATCCTCCCAGAAAGTTTTCCATGGTATCACTCCTTTCGCGCTTCAGGGCAGAGATACATGGAGCAGGACTTTGAACACATAGTACACAATCCCGATCATGGCCAGAGGGATGGCATAGTAATACCACTTTCTGGCCCCGTAATACACCATGATTGCCACAACCAGAAGGGCAGTGGACACCACAAATCCAAGATGGGTCACAATCAGACAGTAGGCCACCAGGAAGAGACAGTACACAACGGACCGTACTTCCTTTTTGAATCCGTCAGAATGAAATGTCTCTTTGGTGATGACCAGTTCCTTTTTCTCCTTGGCGAAAATTCCCTCCAGCAGCAGGCCCACTGCAAACACCACCATTCCTCCGATGGCAATCCGGGGAAGGGTCTGGGCATTAATGGACGATTTTTCCATTGTATGAATCTGGGACGGAATGAGGAACCACAGGACAAGTCCCACCACGGTGAAGATGACACCGGAGATGATCTCCGTATTGTATTTGATCTTTATGACGGTTCACCTCCCTGAAAAACAGGCGCCCCACGCCCTGAGAGCCTGGGGCGCCATCGTCTTAGCTGACCAGCGGTATGTATTTCTTCATAGCCTCTGTCTGTGAATTGACCATGTCGAGAATTTCATCGGAGTCAGCCTGCCAGGCCTCCATGCCCATATCCGCCATGAAGGACTGGAACTCCGGATCCGCATAGACCTGCAGGATGAAGTCCTTGAGAACCTGCTGCCGGCCCGGATCCACCGTGGAGCGAACCGCAAAGTAGTCCATGCCGGTAAATTCGATATCAATTCCCTGGTCCTTGAAGGAGTCGATGTGTCCGATGCCATCCACATCCAGTCCCTCCGGAATGAAGGTACCCAGGCAGTTCAGCTCGCCGCTGATGACATAGTCCCGATAGGTCGGAGGAGATCCGATGGCAACATCCACATGGCCGCCCACCAGTGCGTTGATGGCTTCCTGTCCGCCGTCATAGGGAACTGCCTCGGAGGGGATGTCCAGCATGGCGAAGAGGGCCGAAACCATGGTGTAACTGTCGTTGCCGGGACCGCCGGTGGTGGCATAGGTAATCGTGTGACCGTCATTCGCGTAGTCCACCAGCTCCTGGATATTGGTCATCCCGCTGGAGGCGTTGGTCAGAATCACAAATTCCGTAATCCGGATGCCCTCAAGAGGGGTAATGTCCTCGATGGAGTAGGTTGTCTCCACAAAGCTGGGGGTGAGGGAGAACAGGGGGCCATTGCAGCAGAACAGGGTATAGCCGTCATCCTCTGCCGCGAGGAAGTCGTTCATGCCGATGGTTCCGGAGCCGCCCGTGTGATTTTCCACGATCATGGGGACACCCAGGATCTTGTCACTGTACGAGGCAATCTGACGGGTAATGACATCCGGGCCTCCGCCCAGGCTCCAGGGCTGGATGATGGTAATCTCCTTCTCCGGGAAGGAATCGCTGCTGGCGGGGGAGCCGCTGGAGGATGTTCCGCTGGCTGACGTCCCGCTCTGGGAGGAAGAGGACTGGGAGGCGGAAGAACTCTGACTGCCCGAGGATGCAGAGCCGCCGGAAGACGACTGGCCGCCGGACCCGGAACCGGATCCGGAACCGGATCCGCAGGCTGCCAGTCCCAGGACCATTGCCATGGCCAGGAGAAGCGCTAACAGTTTCCGTTTCATATTTATACCTCCATCTTACGTAAATTGATAAACTCCGGAATGATCTCTCCGGAATGTATCACTAGAGAAATCGCCTGAAACCCCTCCGGCCGGGAAAAATACGGCGGGTAACTCCGCTCATCCGAGAAGAGGAAGCAGGGCTTCTGCCCCTGGGGATACAGAGCGGACAGGCGCTGGTAGACCTGCGGATTGGCACTCTGATACCGCCGGTCGGAAGAAGAGGTGGTAATCACGTACTTCAGGTCCATTTTCTCCATGAAGCGCTCCTCCACGGAGTCCTTCTGTCCATGGTGCGGCAGCTTGAGAAGATTCACATGTTCCAGTTCGGCAAGAGGCACCTGGCTCCAGCAGACCGGGCAGCTGTCCGCCGCGGCCAGGAACACCGTGGCACCGATCTCCATCCGCAGCAGCAGACTGGTATGATTGGACATGGCATCCAGTCTGGTCAGCAGCCCGGTGGCGGACCGGGGCGCACTCCATGCCTGCTGCAGAAGTTCCATATAGGTCCGGATCACGGAGGGGGCAGGGGCCAGAACCCGGATGGTCAGGTCACCCGCCGGCTGCAGGATGTCCCCGGGGCCCACCGTCACAGCGGGAATCCCCCCTGCCTGGGCCCGGAGAAGGATCCGCCGGAAGGCGTTCAGCGCTGCACTGTAGAGGGGGACACTGGGGGGAGCCCCCGCCTCCGGTTCCAGCGGCTCCGCCTTCAGGAAGGGTTCCACGGGATAGGGGACGAACAGACGTTCCACCCTGACCTGCTCCAGGATGGGTTCCAGTCCGCACACGTGATCCTCATGGATATGGGAGATCCAGACCGCATCCAGATGGGTGATGCCTCTGGCCTTCAGGTAATCCACGGCCCGGATCCGATACGGATCCCCCTCAAATTCACCGGGAAGGAGACTGCCACCGTCCAGGAGCATCCGGTACCCGCTCTCGCTTTCCAGCAGGATGGCATCCCCATAGCCTACGTTGATGATGGTGATCCGCAAGTCCCCTCTCTCCTTTCTCCCTTCCGTCCCGCATCCCTCCGGCTCTGCCCATCGCCCGCCTGGGGTATGCCGAAGGGCTCTCCCATTCCCTTCCGGGACACCTGGAGGCACAGGACAGGGAGCTTCCTGGGGAACCTGCAACGCCCGGAAGCTCACCATCTGCCCGGGGTGCTGCGGCCCCCGGACAGCTGTGTTTCTCCAGGTGAACAGGCAGACCCGCTATGCCGCCGGATTCTCCCAGGACTTCCCGCTGGGTGCACCTGTCCGGGCTCTCTCCTGGGGGGCAGGCAACCTCAGCGCTGAATCCCGGCATCCCCCTCCAGTCACTTCGGGCCTGCTCCCATCATCCTCCACGCCCGATCATCCCTGCTCAGCTGCCCTGTCTGAAGGGATGACACAGTTCCAGAGCGCAAAAAGCATAAGGTCCCCTGGCACACCGGATGGGGGCGGGTAAACTCTGCCCAGGCCCCGGCGGCTGGGGACAACGGGAGTAAACAGACCCTCCGGTTCCCTTCAGCAGTTCCCGGAAGATCTGGCTGAAGGCTCAGGAATGACTCCCCGCAAATGATTGCATCTAATATGTTAATCTGGTTCCAGGTTTTCCATAAACTGTGCTCCCTGGCTCCAGCTTTCTCATGATAGCACTACCCCCCCCCGCGTCAAGAACAAATTTGTTTTTTTTGCACAAACCCGGACGGACCAGGTTCTTCCTGCCCGGATGGGACGCAATCCGTACCTGTCCGCCTTCCCTGCCGCTTTGTCCAGACTCCGGGTCCGTCACCGCCAGCTGCTGCACCCCCAGGCCGCAGTGAGGGAAACCGCTGCCTCGGCAGCAGTGTCCCCCAGATCCCCCTCAGGCGGCAATCATCCCGGAAATGTGTCCTGACCTCTCCCCATCCCGCCTTTTGAAGAAGAAGTTGGGAACCTGCCCCAGGATTTCCCGGGGAAACACACCGGAGGGGGATACTCCCCCACCATCGGGGACCCCCAGGGCAATACCATCCGGCGGCGCACGGCCTTGCCTTCCAGCGGGTGCTGAGACGTGCCCTCCGGGTAGTG
>CAYXVN010000036.1:0-2094 GCA_964468565.1 uncultured Oscillospiraceae bacterium
GACGATGCAGCCGTAGGTGACGGAGAGGATGGGAATCAGTTTGGGGTCCTTGTAGGTCACCATGCTGGGGTTGTGTTTGCAGGCAATGAAGCGGGGAATGGAGTCCATGGGACCGGGGCGGTAGAGGGCGATGATGGCGCAGATGTCATCGATGCTCTGGGGCTTGAGGCTGGTGCACACCCCGGTCATGCCGGTGGACTCCATCTGGAACACGCCTGAGGTGCGGCCCTCCCCCAGCATGCGGTAGACCTCCGGATCGTCTTCCGGGATGCTGGAGAGCTGAAACTCCGGGTCCTGGCGGCGCACCATCTGCACGGCATCGTCCAGAATGGTCAGGTTCCGCAGCCCCAGGAAGTCCATCTTCAGAAGCCCCAGTTCCTCCAGGGTGGTCATGATGTACTGGGTGACCGGCATGCCGTCGTTGGTGGCCAGGGGGACATAGTCCACCACCGGCCGGCGGGTGATCACCACCCCGGCGGCGTGGGTGGAGGTATTGCGAGGCATGCCCTCCAGGGCCATGGCGGTGTCCACCAGACGCCGGATCCGGGAGTCCCCATCGTAGGCGTCCCGGAAGGGCTTGGACAGGTTCAGAGAATCTGCCAGGGTGATGTGCAGGGCTCCCGGTCCGTTGGGGATTTTCTTGGCAAGGGCGTCCACCTCCGCATAGGGGTAGTTGAGCACCCGGCCCACGTCCCGGATGGCGCCCCGGGCCATCATGGTGCCGAAGGTGACGATCTGGGCCACGTGGTCGGCGCCGTATTTGCGGGTGACGTAGTCGATGACCTCCTGCCGGCGGCGGATGCAGAAGTCGATGTCGATGTCCGGCATGGTGACCCGGGCCGGGTTGAGAAAGCGCTCGAAATAGAGCCCGTAGCGGATCGGATCCACGTCGGTGATGTTCAGACAGTAGGAGACCATGGAGCCGGCGGCGGAGCCCCGGCCCGGCCCCACCGGAATGCCGTTGCCTTTGGCAAAGGCGATGAAGTCGGAGACGATGAGGAAATAATCCACGAAGCCCATGCGGCGGATCATGTCCATCTCAAACTGAAGCCGCTTCCGGTACTCCGGACCGGCACCGGGATAGCGGCGCTCAAATCCCTGATGGCAGAGGTGGTCGAAGTAGGCATCGCTGCTCTCCCAGCCCTCCGGCAGCTGGAAGGCGGGCAGGTGGTGGACGCCGAACTCAAACTCCAGGTTGCACAGCTGGGCGATCCTGGCCGTGTTGTCGATGGCCTCCGGACAGTAGGGGAAGAGCTGGCGCATCTGTTCCTCGGATTTGACAAAGTACTCTTTCGAGGTAAAGCGCAGCCGCTTTTCGTCATCCAGGGTTTTTCCGGTCTGGATGCACATGAGGATGTCCTGCATCTCGGCATCCTCCTGCACCAGGTAGTGGGCATCGTTGGTGGCGATAAGGGGAATGCCGGTTTCCTCGTGCAGGCGCAGCAGCCCGGCGGCCACCTCCCGCTCCTCGGCAATGCCGTGGTCCTGCAGTTCCAGGTAGAAGCCGTCCTCTCCGAACAGTTCCCGCATCTCCAGGGCGAACTGTTTTGCCTGCTCATAGCGTCCGTCCAGCAGCATGCGGGGCAGTTCTCCCGCCAGGCAGGCGGAACAGGCGATGAGGCCGGAGGCGTGCTGCCGGAGCAGATCCAGGTCGATGCGGGGCTTGATGTAGAAGCCCTCCAGATAGGCCTGGGAGACCAGGTAGGACAGGTTCCGGTAGCCCTCCTCGTTGCGGCACAGAAGGACCAGGTGGCGGGATTCGGCATCGTAGCGGTGGTCCTTCTGGAAACGGGTGCGGCCCAGAGGCGCCACGTAGACCTCGCAGCCTATGATGGGCTTGACTCCGGCTTTCCGGCAGGCCCGGTAGAAGTCGATGACCCCGTACATACAGCCGTGGTCGGTGATGGCAACCGCCTCCTGCCCCAGTGCCCGGATCCGCTCCGGCAGGTCGCGGATGCGGCAGGCTCCGTCCAGGAGGGAGAATTCACTGTGCAGGTGCAGGTGGACAAAAGACATAAAAACCTCCTTGGAGTCTGGCTGACAGAAACAGAAGGGCGCAGGATGTGCCCTGCGTCCGTGTCAGGAGGAGAGAGG
>CAYXVN010000036.1:2194-17187 GCA_964468565.1 uncultured Oscillospiraceae bacterium
GCCGGCCTCCTCCAGGGCCTGGCCGGTGAGGCGGTAGGTGGTCCATTCCGGGAGGGGCTGGGCGCCCATGGCCTGGTAGAAGTCGATGGAGGGCCGGTTCCAGTTCAGACAGGCCCACTCCAGCCGGGGACAGCCCCGCTCCACGGCGATGCGGGCCACCTGGCGGAACAGAGCCTTTCCGTAGCCCTGGCCCCGGTAGGCGCTGAGGAGAAAGAGGTCCTCCAGATAGATGCCTGCCTTGCCGTGAAAGGTGGAGAAATTGTGGAAAAAGAGGGCGTATCCGATCTCCCTCCCCTCCAGCACCGGGAACAGGACCTCCGCCTTCTGTTTCTCGAACAGCCACTCCCGCAGGATGGCGGGAGTTGCGGTGACCTGGTCCTCCAGATGTTCATAGGCGGCAAGGGCCCGGATGAAATCCAGGATGAGAGCCTCATCTCCGGGTCGGGCGAAGCGGAAGGTGCAGCGGGACATCAGGCAGATCCTCCTTGTGCAGCAGATAGGTGCCGGCGGGAGGGCCGGCGGGGAAGGAAGAGAGAAAATCAGAGGTATTTTTTCCGGAGGGGAAGCCGTTCCAGGAAGGCCAGGGCGTCCCGGTAGCCCCGGCTCTCCTGCCAGGAGGCGGGGATGGTGGCCAGAACCCGGCTGCCCTGCTGCAGACGGGCCCCTACCGCTTCCAGACCGGTGCCGCCGGCCATGGCCGGGCGCCGGGTGCGGCTGCGCCGCAGAAGAAGGAGATCCGCCTGCTCATAGCGGCAGACCGTGACGGAGAAGGGGCTGTATACGGTCAGCTGGTCCTCCTCCACCAGGATGCGGCAGCGCCTCCGGTACCAGGCGAGGGCCAGGGACCCTGCCAGCAGGAGCCCTCCCCCCAGAGCCAGGGGCCACACTGCGGCGGCCGTTCCCAGCACCAGGGCCACCAGGGAGAAAAAGCCCAGAAACATGGAGGGCAGCAACACACCGGCCTCTGTGGGGCCCACCTCAATGGGAGGCTGCATGGTCCGGCTCCTCCTCCCGGGACAGTTCCACCAGCCGGCGCAGACGGTGGTTGAGGGCCGATTTGGAGACGGGGGGACTGCAGCGCTCCGCCAGCTGCGCCAGGGTGTCTGCCGGGTGTTCCCGGCGCAGGCGGGCGGCCTCCTGAAGCTTGTCCGGCAGGGAGTCCAGCGTACCCCGCTTCTCCAGCCGGGCGATGGCCTCCCGCTGAATCAGGGCGGCCTCCACCGCCTTGTCCACGTTGGCGGCGTCGCAGTTGACCCGCCGGTTGACGCTGCCCCGCAGGTCCTTTTCCAGTTTGGTGTTCATGAGCTCCATGGCGCACAGCGGGGCCCCGATGGCGGTGAGAAAGTCCGCCACCCGGTCGCTCTGCTTGAAGTAGATGATGGCGTAGCCCTTGCGCTGTCCCAGTTTGGGCTCCTGGTTCATCTCCCACATAAGGGCCTTCAGTTCCCTGCCCACATTCAGGTGGGAGGTGGCAAGCTCCAGGTGGTAGCTGCGCAGGGGATCCGTGACGGAACCCCCGGCCAGGAAGATGCCTCGGAGAAAGGCGGCCCGGCAGCAGGACTCCTCCAGCACGGCGAAGTTGATATGGTGGGACAGTTCACCGGGATCCTGACCGAAGATGGCCAGGATGTCCCGCAGTTTCCCCCGGTCCGTGATGCGGAAGTTCTTCTTTCCGTCGGGGGAGCAGGGCAGACAGTCAAAGCAGAGGCGGAAGGCCCGGCGGAAGAGGGCCGGCAGGCGCTGGGCGAAGGCGTTGTGTTCCGTGACGATGCGGATTTCCTCCGAGGTGAAGGTGTTGCTGCACAGGAGGATGCCGTAGGCCTCCGCCTGGGCGCAGCACTCCCGGTCCAGGGGGATGCGGCACAGTTCATTTTTCACCTGCTCGGAAAAGGTCATGGCCCTTACACCTCCAGAATGTACCTGCGCTTTCCCTTGAAGATCCGCATGGCCCGCTGCCGGTAGATGGCGAGCACGGCCTGGGCCAGCCGGTCGGGGTCGTGGCGGGCGAAGCTGCCCGTCTGATCCGCCACGGGGCACTCCACCAGGGTCAGACCCATGGCCTCGATGCGCTCCCGGTCCAGGGGCAGGGGGACGGCGTCCTCCTCCCGGTATTTTGCCAGCAGGTCGGGCTGTACCGGAGCGGAGTTGGCGAGACAGATGTCCACCAGCCCCGGTTCCCCGTGGGATAGCAGCGCCTCCAGATGGTCGCCGGCGGTGTAGCCCTCGGTCTCCCCGTCCTGAGTCATGATGTTGCAGATATAGATTTTGGGTGCGGAGGCCTGGACGATGGCATCGGCCACCCCGTCCACCAGCAGGTTGGGGATGACGCTGGTGTAGAGGCTGCCGGGCCCCAGGAGAATCAGGTCCGCCTCCGCGATGGCCTGGAGGGCGGCCGGCAGGGGAGCGGGATGGGCGGGAATGAGTTCCACCCGCTGGATGCGGCAGTCCTGCTCCTTCTTGAAGCTGAAGATGCGGGACTCCCCCACCACCCGGGTGCCGTTTTCAAAGACGGCCTCCAGCTGCACGTCGGCGCTGGTGACGGGGATCACCTGACCGGTGATGGCCAGCACCTTGCTCATCTCGGTGACCGCATCCTCAAAGGAGCCGGTGATGCCGTGGAGGGCGGCCAGAATCAGATTGCCGAAGCTCTGACCTGCCAGGGTACCCTCCGTAAAGCGGTAGGCCAGCAGTTTCTGCATGATGGGCTCCGTGTTGGCCAGGGCCTCCATGCAGTTGCGGATGTCACCCGGAGGGGGCATCCCCATGTCCCGGCGCAGCATGCCGGATCCGCCGCCGTCATCGGCCACGGTGACGATGGCGGTCAGGTTTTTGGTGAACTTCTTCAGGCCCCGCAGCATGGTGGACAGGCCCGTGCCGCCGCCTACGGCGACGATCTTGGGGCCCCGTTCCCACTGCTGAAGGGTGGGATATGCAGTCGGCATAAGCCGTTACCTCAATTCGTGCGGATAATCGTTGCCCCGGGGGAGAGCCCCCGGCGGGGTCAGTTGCGCTTCAGATCCCGGTGGCTTTCACTGACCGGCCATCCGGCGTCCCGGATGCTCTCCGCCATCGCATGGGCCAGGGCCACCGAGCGGTGGTGCCCGCCGGTGCAGCCCACCGAGAGAACCAGGCCGGTTTTGCCCTCCGCCTCATAGCGGGGGAGAAGCCAGAGGAGCAGGTCCAGGGTGCGCTGGAGATACTCCCCGGTGGTGGGGCAGGAGAAGACATAGTCCCGCACCGGGGCGTCCAGGCCGGTCTGGGAGCGAAGCTCCGCCACATAAAAGGGGTTGGGGAGAAAGCGCACGTCAAAAACCAGATCGGACTCCATGGGAATACCGTGCTTGAAGCCGAAGGAGATGACCTTTACGTCCATGCGCCCGTCCGCCCCGCCGGGCCGGCCGAAGAGCCGCCGCAGTTCTCCCTTGAGTTTGGCGGTGGAGAGGTTGGTGGTGTCGATGATGTAGTCGGCCCGCTCCCGGACAGGAGCCAGCATCTGCCACTCCAGAGCCAGAGCCTCCTCCAGGCTCTCCGCTTTGCCCTCCAGGGGGTGGGAGCGGCGGGACTCCTTGTAGCGCTGGATGATGACCTTGGGTTCCGCCTCCATGAAGAGGATGTGACAGGGGCACTTCATTTCCCTCAGGCTGTCCAGGGCCTGGAAGAGACCGTCAAAGTTCTTGCCGCTGCGGATGTCGGTGACCAGGGTGACCCGGTCGTACTCTCCGGTGGTGCCCGCCATGCCCAGCTCTGCGAACTTGGGAATGAGGGGGGCGGGCAGATTGTCCACGCAGAAGAAGTTCATGTCCTCCATGAAGGATGCGGCCTTGCTCTTTCCGGCACCGGAGACGCCGGTGATGATCACAAATTCCATCAGATGCTCCCCCCTATTGTCCGGCTGCACCGGAGCGGGCCTGTGTCCCTCCGGCCGGCTGGCCGAAGGGTCGGATCTGCCCGGGCGGTGTGTTATCCGCCCAGCAGCCGGATCTCCAGTTCCAGTTCCACGCCGGTGCGGGAGCGCACCTGCTGGCGGATCTGCTCCACCAGACGAAGCACGTCGGCGCAGGTGGCGCCGCCCCGGTTGATGACAAACCCCGCGTGTTTTTCCGACACCTGGGCCCCTCCCACCGACAGGCCCCTGAGGCCGCACTGGTCGATGAGGGCGGCGGCATAGTGGCCCGGGGGGCGTTTGAAGGTGCTGCCGGCGCTGGGGTACTCCAGGGGCTGCTTCTCCCGCCGCCGCAGGGCCAGCGCCTCCATCCGGGCCTGGATGGCCTCCCGGTCCCCGGGCTGCAGGGCGAAATCGGCAGAGAGAATGAGGCGGGACCCGTCCGTGAAGGCACTGCGGCGGTAGCCCAGCTGGCAGCGGTCTGCGGGGAGCTGCTCCACGCTTCCGTCCGGATTGAGAACCCGGACCGCCTGCAGCACCTGCACGATCTCCCCCCCGTAGGCACCGGCGTTCATGGTGACTGCCCCGCCCACGGTGCCGGGGATGCCCTGGGCGAATTCCAGGCCGGTGAGCCCCGCCTCCTGGGCGGCCGCAGCCAGCTGGGCCAGGGAGGTTCCCGCCCCGCAGCGGACAATGCCCCCCGGGAGACATTCCGTTTTCCGGTCCGTGTACTTGAGAATGAAGCCCTCATAGCCCCGGTCGGAGACCAGCAGGTTGGTGCCGTTGCCCAGGAAGAAGGGTACAATGCCCCAGCGTCTGGCCGTGCGGACGGCGGTCTGAGCCTGCTGCTGCTCTGCGGGCAGGGCCATCAGGCGGGCGGGGCCGCCGATGCGGAAGGAGGTGTGGCGGCTCATGGGCTCCTGCTCCCGCAGTTCCAAAGTGGGGCAGGCCTCTTTCAGAGCGGTATACAGCTGGGCAAAGGGATCCATGGGTGTTCCTCCGGTTCTGCGGCTGAGGCGGTGTCAGCGCAGGGTTTTCTTCCCGGTTATTATAGCAAACCGGCAGAAAAAAAAGAAGAGGAAATTTCCCCGGTTCCCGCCCTTCCGGATGCCGGTGCCGGACCGCACCCGGAGGGACAGGGGAGAGAACAGGGGGCCGGCTTCCCTGCAGCTGCCGGAGAGGGCGGCGGCATTGGCGCCAGGGGGAGGACTCCGGAGACCCGGCGTGGGGTCTGGTGTCGGCACGCCGGTACGGCAGCCGCCCCGGAGAGGAGCCGGCCGGCTAAGGGATGCCCCTATCTTGACACCCCTCCCGGTGCCTGCTAGAATAAGGGAGAAACCGGGCCTGCGGAAGAGCACTCCCCGGGGGATACAGGCTGTTTCGCAGGGGAACAGGAGGTCCATCATGATAGCAGAACTGGGAAATGATCTGAAAACGGTGGTGCTGGCGGGAATCGGTGCCGCTGCCCTGGCGGGGGAAAAGGCCGGGGATGTGACAGAGAAACTGGCCAGAAAAGGGGAAGAAGTGGTTCAGAAGGGCAAAATGGCCAACGAGGAACTGAAGCATCACAGCTGCGGCAGTACCCTGGACGGAGTGGTGGAGCAGGCGGCAAAGCTGAGTGCCGAGGACCGCCGGGAACTGATGCGCCGTCTGAGGGAGATGGACGGGGAAGACTCCGGTGAATCCTGAACCGGAGGAATCTTCCAACCGGGAACAGGAGGGGAAGAGCCGGGATTCCGGGCACCGCCTGGGGGAAATTCTGCGGATTCTGGGCAAATACTGCAGGCTCTCCCGGCCATCTCCGGAAGATGTGAGAAAAATGCTGGAGGAGCTGGGGCCCACCTTTGTGAAGGTGGGGCAGATGCTCTCCGCCAGACCGGACATTCTGCCCCCTGCCTACTGCAGGGAACTGGAGAAGCTGCGGGTGGAGAACGAGCCGATGCCCATGTCCCAGGTACGCAGGGTTCTGGAGGAGGAATTCGGCACCCCCCTGGAGGAGATGTTCACCTCCTTTGAGGAGACCCCCATCGGTTCCGCCTCCATCGCCCAGGTGCACCGGGCCGTACTGCGGCCGGAGTCGGAGGGCAGTCCCGGCATACCGGTGGCGGTGAAGGTGCAGCGCCCCGGAATCCGGGAGGAGATGTCCAGCGACATCGGACTGCTGCGGCGGGCGGCCAGGCTGGTGCGCCCCATCCCCATCGGCAGAGTGATGGACCTGGAGATGGTTCTGGACGAGATCTGGGCGGTGACCCAGGAGGAGATGGACTTCGGCATCGAGGGGCAGAATGCCCGGCGCTTTGAGGAGAACTGCCGCAACATCGCCTGGGCCGGCTGCCCGAAGGTGATACCGGCATGCTCCACCGGCCGTGTGCTGGTGATGGAGCAGATCGAGGGGATCCCCATCCTTGACATTCAGCGGCTGGATGCGGAGGGATATGACCGCCGGGAGATCGGAGAGAAGCTGGCGGACCACTACATCCGGCAGGTGCTGGATGACGGATTCTTCCAGGCGGACCCCCACGCCGGCAACCTGGTCATCCGGGACGGAAAGATCATCTGGCTGGATTTCGGCATGATGGGGCACCTGTCCGCTTCGGACCGGAAGCTGATGCGGGATGCGGTCCATGCCATTGCCGTCCAAGATGTGAAGGCCCTGGTGGACGCGGTGCTCACCCTGGGGGTGGTGAAGGGGGAGATCGACTATCCCCGCCTGTGCCGGGACATGGAGGCCTTCCTCAACCGCTATGCATCTCAGGAACTGGGAAGCCTGAATCTGGCAGAGGCATTCGCTGACCTGATTGATCTGGCCCTGTCCCACGACATTGCCCTGCCCAAAGGGGTCTCCCTGCTGGGGCGGGGCATCATCACCCTGGAGGGTGTGCTGACGCAGCTGTCCCCGGACATCAGCCTGATCACCATTCTGGCCAACCGCCTGGCTGAGGAGAAGCGCCGGGGAGAGGGCTGGGAGGAGATGGTGCGCTCCCTTACCGGTACCCTGAATCAGGTCCTCCGGGCCCCCGGACAGCTGATGGGGCTGCTGGAGGGGATGCAGGAGGGCAGACTCCAGACGGGGATCGAGGTGTTTGAATCCGGCAGCAGGGGGAGAGCCGCAGACCGGAGAACCAGGGCGCTGTGCCTGGCGGTGCTGGCCGCCGGCCTGCTGATTGCCGCCGGTCTGTTCTCACAGCTGCAGACCGTCACGCTGGCGGGGCTTCCCTGGCCGTCCCTGGTCCTTGTGCTGCTGGGCCTTGTGGCGGGGTGCGCCGCCGTGATCTCCCTGAGATCGGGAAAGCGGAAGTAGGGGGGGAGCCGGCGTATCCGCGGGGTTTTTTCGTAGCCCCTCCCTGGCCCTGCCGGGTTCAGCAGGCCAGGCGCTGGAAGAGGCGGACGGCAACGGGGATCAGGGCGTCCGGGAAGTCGTACTCCGGAGTGTGCAGGCCAGGACAGTTCTCTCCGCTGCCCAGGTAGAATATGGCTCCGGGGATGGCCCGGGTGTACCAGCCGAAGTCTTCCGAGGCCCGAAACAGTTCGGACTGCCGCACAAGGGGGATGCCCGTCTCTTCCGCCGCCCGGCGAACCCTGGCGGCGCAGGTGGCGTGATTGAAGGTGGCAGGGAAGGAGTCCTGGCAGGAGCAGGACAGCTCCAGTCCGTCCCGCAGCGCCTCCTCCCGGGCCAGAGACCGGGTCTGCTCCAGCAGCTGCCGGAACTCCTCCTCCCGCTCTCCCCGGAGGGTGAGCAGCAGTTCCCCGTATCCCGGGCTGGTGCCGAAGGCCCGCTCCCCCACCCGGACCTGAATGACGGTGATGAGGGTCAGGCCATGCCAGCGTTTCGCATCCGCCAGGGCGGGAAGGGAGCAGATCACCCGGGCAATGGCTCCCGCCGGATTGCGCCCGTCCTCCGGGCGGGAGGCGTGGCAGCTGCGGCCCCGGAAGCGGAGAATGAGGCCGGTGGAGGCCGGCTGTGCCGGCCCCTCCGGAACGGCAACGGCTCCCAGAGGCAGGCCGGGCAGATTGTGGCAGGCATAGACCTCCCGGACGCCCTCAGAGACCAGAAAGTCGGCGCACTCCCTGCCGCCCTGGCCGGTCTCTTCCGCGTGCTGGAAGACCAGGTACACATCCCGGGTCAGAGAGGCCGGGTCCAGGGTCAGGGCCAGAGCAGCCAGAGAGGCGCTGTGTCCGTCGTGGCCGCATTTGTGGGCGGTACCCGGGCAGCGGGAGCCATAGGGGACCAGACCGGGGGGCTCCTCCAGGGGAAGGGCATCCATATCCGCCCGGAAGGCGATGGGAGGCCGGACCGGGGCGGGAGAGCGCAGACGGGCGCAGAACCAGCGGCCCCGGTCCAGCAGTTCCAGCCCCGGCGTTCCCCGGAGAAAGTCCATCAGGCGGTTCTTTGTCCCGGTTTCCTCCATGGACAGCTCCGGATACTGGTGCAGGGTGTGGCGCAGAGCCACAGCCCGGGCAAGCAGACGTTCTTCCATTCAGAGTGCTCCTTTCGCAAGTTCACAGTCGGCACAGATGGAGCCCCCTCTCCAGCCGGATCTGAGGGAAGAGAAGTCGGCGGACAGCAGTCCCGGTTGGGGTGGAACCGGTCCTGGTCCGGGGGGAATAGAAAAAACACACCGCCGAAGGACGGTGTGTTTTGTCTGCATCAGGACTTCTTGGCCTCGGCTTCGCCAAAGGTATGGCCGTTGTAGGTCTTGCAGCTGGCGCACATGCGATGAGGCAGCCGTAAGGCTCCGCAGTTGGGGCAGGCGACCAGACCGGGAGTGGTGAGCTTCCAGTGGGAGCTGCGCCGCTTGTCCCGCCGGGCCTTGGAAGTTTTTCTCTTGGGTACCGCCATGGGTGACACCTCCTTCGGTATGCGCCTTCCCTGGCGCAGGTTTCCCTCAGCATTGTTCATCCAACAGCTGCGACAGGGCCTCCCATCTGGGGTCGGTCTCGGGCCGGCACCCGCAGGGTCCATCGTTTAGGTTGGCACCGCATCTGGGGCACAGCCCTTTGCAGTCGTTTGAGCAAAGGTTTTTCGTATCCATCGCGAGAACAAAGGCGGTGGTGGCCACCTCGTCCAGATCCAGCTGGGTTCCGTCCAGCAGGAGAATCTCATCGTTCTCCTCATTCTCCAGGTTCTGGGCCACCAGGCTGTCCAGGGGAACGATCTTCTCCCGGGTCAGGTGCTTTCCGCAGCGGTCGCAGGTCAGTTCCAGCATGGAGCGGGCGGTCCCCTCCAGAACCAGGGCGCCGGCATGGTTGGTGACACTGCCCTCCACCAGTACCGGATGGGAGATGGGCCGGCTACCGTAGAAGTCCAGTTGGGACAGATCCAGCTCGTACCGGAAGGACGCTCTGGCGTTGGGGGTATAGATGATATCCTGAAGTTCCAGACGCACCTGTCTCTCCTCCGGTCTGCCTCGGTCTCATCAGATGGCACAGGCAGTATTATATAGATAGGTACCGGAAAAGTCAAATCCTTTTTTCACCGGCAATCGTTTTTTTGACGGTTGCGGCGGGGAGGAAAATGGCCGGGGAGAGGCAGGACGGGAAGGGGCGGAGGAGGCAGAAGAGCGGGGGAGAGGGGCAGAGCGATGAAGGAATTCACAATCGGCAGAAACGACGCCGGACAGCGGCTGGACCGCTGGCTGGCCAAGGCGGTGCCCCTGCTTCCGGCGCCCCTGGCCCAGAAGTACATCCGCATCAAGCGGGTCAAGCGCAATGGCAGGGGTGCCCGGCGGGATGACCGCCTGGTGGAGGGCGACCGGCTGCAGCTGTACATCAACGACGAGTTCTTTGCTGATCCGGCTCCGGAAAACGCCTATCTCAGCGTGTGGCGGCCGAAGCTGGAGATCCTCTACGAGGACAGCCAGATTGTGCTGCTGAACAAGCGGCCGGGTCAGGTGGTGCATCCGGATGAGGAGGAGCAGGTCAATACCCTGCTGACCCACCTGCAGGCCTGGCTGTATCAGAAGGGGGAGTGGAAGCCCCAGGAGGAGAACTCCTTTGCCCCGGCTCTTTGCAACCGCATTGACCGCAATACCGGCGGCATCGTCATCGCCGCCAAGACCGCCGAGGCCCTGCGGATCATGAACGAGAAGATCCGCAACCGGGAGGTGGACAAGGACTACCTGTGTGTGGTTCACGGCACACCCAGTCCCCGGGAGGGGAAGCTGGAGGGGTGGCTGTTCAAGGATGCCGTCCGCCACCAGGTGTATGTCCGCAGCCGTCCGGAGCCGGGGGCCCGCTACGCCGCCACCGCCTATCGGACCCTGGCCTCCCGGGGCGGTCTCTCCCTGGTGGAGTGTTCTCTGCTCACCGGCCGCACCCATCAGATCCGGGCCCAGATGGCCGCCGCCGGCTGGCCGCTGCTGGGGGACGGCAAATACGGCCGGGAGGACCGGAGCCTGAACCGCCGGGGGCAGGCCCTGTGCTCCTGGCGGCTGACCTTTTCCTTCCGCACGGATGCCGGGGTGCTGGAGCATCTGCGCTGCCGCAGTTTCCAGGTGCCCCAGGTGGACTTTGCGGAGGAACTCTTTCCCGGGGTGCTGGAGAGCCTGCAGGAGAGGACCCCTCCGGAGGGTGACTGCTCCGGCCCTGGTCAGGGAGACCTGCAGCACCCGGAGCGAAACTGCAGTTGACACGGGCCGGGACGGGACGTACAATACTGGCAGAACGGGATGTTCCCTGCCGTTTCCATCTGGAGGAGGACTGGCTCATGCATGTGTTTGATACCCATGCCCACTACGATTCGGGTGCCTTCAATGCCGACCGCATGGAGGTGCTGGCCGGCCTGCCGGAGAAGGGTGTGGACCTGATTCTCAACCCAGGCTGCGACCTGGAGACCTCCCGCATGGCGGTCTCTCTGGCGGAGGCGTTTCCCTATGTGTACGCCGCCGTGGGTGTCCATCCCTCGGACTGTGCGCCCTGGTCTACGGATGTCCGGGAGGAACTGCGGGCGCTGGCTCTGGGCTGCGGGAAGGTGAAGGCCATCGGGGAGATCGGCCTGGACTACCACTGGAAGGACAACCCGCCCCGGGAACTTCAGAAGCAGGTCTTCCACGCCCAGCTGGAGCTGGCGGAAGAACTGGGGCTCCCGGTCATTGTCCACGACCGGGAGGCCCACGGAGACTGCCTGGACATTGTCCGCAGCCATCCCGGCGTCACCGGCGTCTACCACTGCTACTCCGGCAGTCTGGAGGATGCCAAAACCCTGGTCAGGCTGGGCTGGATGCTCTCCTTCACCGGGGTGGTGACTTATCCCAACGTGCGCAAGGAACTGGAGGTCATCCGCTGGCTGCCCATGGAGCGGATCATGATCGAGACCGACTCTCCCTACCTGACTCCGGTGCCTTTCCGAAAGATGCGCAACGACTCGGGGTATGTCTACCGGGTGGCGGAGACCATTGCCCGGGAAAAGGAGATGGATCCGGAGGAAGTGGCCCGCATTACCCTGGAGAACGGGAAGCGGTTTTTCCGGATCGAAGCGTAAGGGGGTTACATGATGACCATTACCTATGAATACGAGGGTGCGCTCTACGTGAATCTGACCAACCGATGCAACTGCAACTGTGTGTTCTGCCTGCGCCACGGCAAGGCCCAGGGGTCCATCTACACGGAGGACTCCCTGTGGCTGGAACGGGAGCCCACCCGGGAGGAGGCCCTGGCGGATTTTCTGCGCCGGGATGTGCCCTCCTACCGGGAGATTGTCTTCTGTGGTTACGGGGAACCCACCTGCCGCATGGACGATCTGCTGTGGCTGGTGGATCGGCTGCAGGAGAAGTTCGGGGACGCGCTGCCTCCGGTGCGCATCAACACCAACGGCCACGCCAATCTGATTCAGGGGCGGGACGTCTGTCCGGAACTGAAGGGCCGGATTCAGACCCTCTCCATCTCCCTCAACGCCTCCACGGCAGAGGAGTATACCGCCATCTGCCGACCGGCCCAGGGAAAACAGGCCTATCAGGCCATGCTGGACTTTGCCGCCGAGGCGGCAGAGTATGTGCCCCAGGTGGTGTTCACCATTGTGGACAAGGACAAGACTCCGGAGGAGATCGAGGCCTGCCGCGCCATTGCCCGGGAGAGGGGGGCGCAGCTGCGCATCCGCAGTTATATCGACTCCTGACGGTCCTGAACCCCGGCAGGGAAAAACGTCCGGAACCGGAAATTTCCGATTGACTTTCCCCGGGGGGCATGCTATGCTGAGAACTGAAAACTGAATACCTTATCCAGAGCAGCCGAGGGACCGGCCCAATGACGCTGCGGCAACCTGCCCGGCATTCCCTGCCGGTGTAAGGTGCCAAGTCCGGCGGACATGTTCGCAAAGATGAGGGTGTATGCACAATCAGCGCTCCGCCCTCCCGCGGAGCGCTTTTCGCGCCCCGACCAGAGAAAGGAAATGTTTATGACAAAAAGACTGTTTACCTCGGAATCCGTAACGGAGGGCCATCCGGACAAGATGTGCGACCAGATCTCGGACGCCATTCTGGATGCCATCCTCCGGGAGGATCCGGAGGCCCGGGTGGCCTGTGAGACCACCGCTTCCACCGGGCTGCTGCACATCATGGGGGAGATTACCACCTCCTGCTACGTGGATATTCCCCGCATCGCCCGGGGTGTGGTGCGGGACATCGGCTATGACCGGGCCAAGTTCGGCTTTGACGCCGACACCTGTGCGGTCATCACCAACATTGACGACCAGTCTCCGGACATTGCCCAGGGGGTCGATCAGGCCCTGGAGGCCCGGGAGGGGGAGATGGCGGACGGTCTGGATGTGGGGGCCGGCGATCAGGGCATGATGTTCGGATACGCCTGCGATGAGACGCCGGAGCTGATGCCCCTGCCCATCTCCCTGGCCCACAAACTGGCCATGCGGCTGGCGGCCGTGCGCAGAGAGGGGCTGGTGGACTATCTGCGCCCGGACGGCAAGACCCAGGTGACGGTGGAGTACGGCCAGGACGGCACTCCCCTGCGGCTGGACACCATTGTCATCTCCACCCAGCACAGCCCGGAAGCTTCCCTGGAGCAGATCCGCAGGGACCTGACTGCTCTGGTGATCCGGCCCACCCTGCCGGAGCATCTGCTGGATGAGAGAACCCGCATTTTCATCAACCCCACCGGACGCTTCGTGCTGGGCGGTCCCCAGGGGGATTCCGGCCTGACGGGGCGGAAGATCATTGTGGATACCTACGGCGGCAGTGCACCCCACGGGGGAGGCTGCTTCTCCGGCAAGGATCCCACCAAGGTGGACCGCTCCGGCGCCTATGCCGCCCGCTGGGTGGCAAGAACCGTGGTGGCGGCCGGCCTGGCCCGGCGCTGCCAGGTGCAGCTGGCCTATGCCATCGGGGTGGCCCGCCCGGTCTCCGTGCGGGTGGATACCCTGGGTACCGGTACGGTGCCCGATGAGGTTCTGGAGCGGGCAGTGGAAGAGACCTTTGATCTGCGCCCCGCCGCCATCATCCGGGATCTGGACCTGCGCCGGCCCATCTACCGGCCCCTGGCGGCCTACGGACACTTCGGCCGCACGGATCTGGACCTGACCTGGGAGCGGAACGACCGGGTGGAACTGCTGCGCAGCCATCTGAACTGAGGGGGAAAAGCGGCAGATTCCCCTTGCCTTTTCCCATGTGCTCCCGTATAATGAGAGGACGGGTGCAGAAAAGGGGAACCATGTGCCCCGGGCAGCCGGGAATATCAGGAAAAGGTGAAAGCATGCTTCAATTTGATGAGTACAAGGTCAGACTGAACAATCTGACTCCTGCCCTGGAGGAGCTGGCGAAGGCGCTGGATCTGGAGGGGGCGGAGCGGGAACTGGATATGCTTCAGGCCGAGTCTGCCGCCGACGGGTTCTGGGACAACCTGGCCAAGGCCCAGAAGGTGCAGCAGCGCATCAAGGTCCTGCAGGACAAGGTGGACAGCCAGAAGAAACGGCAGACCCAGTGGGACGACATGATGGCCCTGTGCGAGATGGGCAACGAGTTCGAGGATGAGTCCCTGCTGCCCGAACTGGAGGAGAGTTTCGAGGCGCTGCAGAAGGACATGGAGCGGGCCCGTCTGGAGACCCTGCTGACCGGACAGTATGATTCCTCCAACGTGATTCTCACCATCCACCCCGGTGCCGGCGGCACGGAGGCCCAGGACTGGGCGCAGATGCTCTACCGGATGTACACCCGCTGGACAGAGCGCCGCGGCTTCACCTATCAGATCCTGGACTACCAGGAGTGTGATGACGCCGGCATCAAGTCTGCCACCATCCGGGTGGAGGGGGAGAACGCCTACGGCTACATGCGGGGCGAGCACGGCGTGCACCGCCTGGTGCGGATCTCTCCCTTTGACGCCAATGCCCGGCGCCACACATCTTTTGCCTCGGTGGAGGTCATGCCGGACCTGCCGGAGGATGTGGAAGTGGAGATCCGCCCGGAGGATATTGAAATGCAGGTCTACCGGGCCAGCGGGGCCGGGGGACAGCACGTGAACAAGACCTCTTCGGCGGTGCGTCTTATCCATAAGCCCACCGGCATTGTGGTGGCCAGCCAGCAGGAGCGCTCCCAGTTCCAGAACCGGGACAACTGCATGAAGATGCTGCGGGCCCGGCTGGTGGAACTGCAGATGCGGGAGAAGGCGGCCACCATCTCGGATCTGAAGGGGGTCCAGCTGCAGATCGAGTGGGGCAGCCAGATCCGCTCCTATGTCTTCATGCCCTATCAGCTGGTGAAGGACAACCGCACCGGCTATGAGACCAGCAACATCACCGCGGTCATGGATGGGGATCTGGACGGTTTCGTGAACGCCTACCTGACCTGCGAGGCCACGGGAACCCTGAATACGAAGTGATTTTCAGCGGACGGCTTCTCGGCCGTCCGCATTTTTCGGACCTTTTTTCAGACAGAGGCTGTGAGAAGGGGAGCAGGGCCCGGGGAGAACTGGGGTCCGGTTCCAGGTATCGGCCCCCGGGAGGGCGCCGGGGCAGAAAAAACGGGCAGGAAGCCCAAAGGGGTTCCTGCCCGGAAAAGAGCGGCTGGGATTGAAAGGCTCAGGCCTTGTGGTCCACGGAGTACATGTGCTCGATGAGCTCGAGGACCTTGTTGGAGTAGCCGATCTCGTTGTCATACCAGCTGACGAC
>CAYXVN010000037.1:0-16754 GCA_964468565.1 uncultured Oscillospiraceae bacterium
GATACTCCAGCAGGTCCACCACGTTGCCGTAGTAGGCGATGGCGCAGGGCTCCTTTGCAGCCAGCTTCTCCCTGGCAATCTCCAGGGCCTCATCCAGATTGTCCGTCTTCCGGCTGACCCAGCCCTGGGTGTAACGGGTCATGAGGCGGGAGTAGTCCACCTCGGCGATGATGGAGACGGCACCGGCTATCTCCGCCGCCTTTCCCTGGGCGCCGCTCATGCCCCCAAGACCCGCCGAGACGAACAGCCGCCCGGCCAGGTTCCCCTCTGCGGGAATCCCCAGCTTCAGCCGTCCTGCGTTGAGCAGGGTGTTGAAGGTCCCGTGGACAATGCCCTGGGGCCCGATGTACATCCAGCCTCCGGCTGTCATCTGCCCGTAGTTGGCCACACCCAGGGCCGCCGCCCGGTTGAAGTCCTTCTGGCTGTCGTACATGCCCACCATGAGACCGTTTGTGATGATGCAGCGGGGGGCCAGCTTATGGGAGTGGAACAGACCCAGGGGATGCCCGGACATGACCACCAGGGTCTGCTCATCGGTCATCACCTCCAGGTACTTGCGGATCAGCCGGTACTGCATCCAGTTCTGGCACACCTGGCCGGTCTCGCCGTAGGTCACCAGCTCGTAGGGATAGAGGGCCACATCAAAGTCCAGGTTGTTGTCAATCATCACCTGGAATGCCTTTGCCTCGATGCAGTTTCCCCTGTACTCCTGGATGGGTTTTCCCGTGATCTTCCCCTCCGGGCGGAAGCGGTAGCCGTAGATGCGGCCGTGCTCCTCCAGTTCCTGGGCGAATTCCTTCGCCATCTGGGCATGGTGGTCCGGGTGGATGTACCGGAGGGCGTTGCGGATCGCCAGCGCGCGGTCCGCCTCCGACAGGTGGGACTCCCGGCGGGGCGCTCTGCGGCACCCCTCGACAAATCGGGGGTATTCGGGCAGCTCGTAGTCGAGCTTGATTGTCATGGCGTCATTTATCCTGCTGTTCAAGTTCCTGACCTCCAGTTCACTCAGATTCTGCTGATTTTCACGCTGCATTTTGTACAGAATGCCCTGTACCCAGCACTTGTATTTTAATTGAAATCTGCTATAATGAAAAGCCCTGATAATTGCATTTTAGGTATACCGAAAGGGTATGATACCGTGAAACCGGACCGCCAGTCTGTTCCGCCCCGGCCTGAGAGACCGGGAACGCGCCCGTCCAGACTGAAGCTTGCCCAGCTGGAGACCTTCGCCGCCGTAGCCCATACGGGCAGCGTCTCCCGGGCAGCCGTCCTTCTCAACTCCACCCAGCCACCCCTCAGCCGGCAGCTGGCCGCCCTGGAGCGCTCCCTGGGGCTGTCTCTCTTTGATCGGGGCAGCAAGGGCATGACCCTCACAGATGTGGGCAGACGGCTTCTGGAACAGACCGAACCCATTCTCCACAGCCTTCGCCTCCTGGAGGAGCGGATCCGGGACGAGCAGGCCGGCACCGCAGGCAGTCTGGCCGTAGGCTGTGTCTACTCCAACGCCCCCCTGGCACTGGACATGCTGAAGGACTTCCGCACCCGGCACCCCGGAGTGGAACTCTTTGTCCGGCAGGGAACTCCGGAGGACCTTCTGGAGCAGCTGAAACAGGGACGGCTCCATGTGCTCTTTCTGCGGGACCTGACCCTCCCCCTGCCCGGCTACCGCAGCCGTGTCCTGGGAGAAGATCCTCTGGAACTGGTCATGTGCCGGGAGACCGATCCCGCTCCGGACATGGACACCGTGCCCCTGGAGCGGCTGCGCAGCACTCCGCTGTGTCTTCTCCCCCGGGAGGACCCCTGGAACTACACGGAGCACCTGGTCCTGGCCTGCCGGGAGGCGGGTTTCGAACCCCCTACGGCATGCCGCTGCTACGACACTCCCATGGCCATGCAGCTGGTGCGGATGGGGCTGGGTGTCAGCTTTCTCCCCCGCTCCATCGTCACCAATCACACCGGCTCCGCCGTCTACACGAAACCGGTTGCCGGGATCAGCACCGTCACCCGCCCCACTCTGGTGTGGAGCGGCAATCCCTGCCTCTCTCCCTGTGTCCAGACCTTTCTGGACCTGGTCTGCTCCCGGATAGAGCCGCCCTCCGGGGGGCAGCCGCCGGGAGGGTCGTGAAAATATCCGGTTTCCTCCTCAAAACCTGTGTCTGTGTCTTGCAAACCCAGCCCTTTTCTGTTATGCTTTCTCTTACAGAGGCGGGTCCCTTCCGGTGCCCGCAGACACGACAGACCGTTTGTAATAATGGAGGTCCTGATTTTATGGCAAAGCTGGTCGAGTGCATTCCCAACTTCAGCGTCAGCAAAGAAAAAGACGAGAGCGTTTTCCAGGGGCTGGTGGACACGGCAAAAAGCATTCCCGGTGTCATGCTCCTGGACGTCCAGTCCGACGGCAACCACAACCGCTGTGTCTTCACCATGGTCGGCTCTCCCGAAGGCATCGGGGAAGCGGCCTTCCAGCTGTGCAAAAAGGCAGCGGAGACCATTGACATGACCAAACACAGGGGACAGCATCCCCGCATGGGTTCCACCGACGTGATCCCCTTCGTCCCCACCATGGACATCTCCCTGCAGGAATGTGTGGACATCTCCGTGCAGGCGGCCCGGCGCATCTGGGAGGAGCTGCAGATTCCCTCCTTCCTCTATGAGGAATCCGCCCGGGTTCCCGAGCGCAGGAATCTGGCTGCCTGCCGCAAGGGACAGTTCGAGGGCATGCCCGAGAAGCTGCTCCAGCCCCAGTGGGCCCCCGATTTCGGGGAGCGCAGAATCCACCCCACCGCCGGGATCGTGGCCATCGGGGCCCGCATGCCTCTGGTTGCCTTCAACGTGAACCTGGACACCTCGGACGTGAACATCGCCAACAAGATCGCCAGAGCCATCCGGGGGTCCTCCGGCGGATTCCGCTACTGCAAGGCCATCGGCATCAAGCTGGAGGAACGCAACATCGCCCAGGTCTCCATGAACATGGTCAATTACGAGGGCACGCCCCTGTACTACGTCTTCGAGATGATCCGCGCCCTGGCCGACCGCTACGGCGTGGGCATTCTGGGCTCCGAGGTGGTAGGTCTCACCCCCGCCAAGGCCCTTATCGACTGCGCGGAGTATTATCTGAAACTGGAAAACTTCGACTGCCGCAAGCAGGTGATGGAGTATCATCTGGCCGGCATGGAATAGCGAAAGGAGCTTCACCCATGAACCTGGCTTCTCTGCAGGTATCCGCCTTTGCCGATCTTCTCGGCTCTGACGCTCCCGCCCCCGGCGGCGGCTCTGCCGCCGCCCTGGAGGGCGCCCTGGGGGCATCCCTTACCGCCATGGTCTGCGCTCTGACCCTGGGAAAGAAAAAATATGCCGATGCCCAGGACCTGGCGGCACAGACGCTGGACCGGGCTTCGGATCTCAAGGTCCGTTTCCTGGACGTGATGGATCGGGACACCCAGGCCTTCAACGCCGTCTCTGCCGTCTTCGCCATGCCCAAAGGCACACCGGAGGAGAAGCAGCTGCGCGCCAGCGCCATGCAGAATGCCCTGAAGGGCTGCACCGAGACCCCCTTTGAGATGATGGAACTGGCCCTGGAGACTCTGGAACTCACCGGCTCCATTCTGGGCAGAACCAATGCCAGCGCCGCCAGCGACCTGGGCGTCTCCGCCCTCTCCCTGAAAGCTGCCATCCAGGGGGCCTGGCTCAACGTGCGCATCAACATCGCCAGTCTCCAGGACCGGGAACTGGCAGAGAGCTTCCGCATCCGCGGCGAGGCTCTCCTGGAGCGGGCCCTTCCGCTTGCGGACCGGATCTACGAGACCGTTCTGGCCTCCCTGTAGATCCTGCCCCGCTCTGCACCCCTCCCTTCTCCTGCCGGAGCACGGCTTCCGGCAGATTTTCCCGGCAGCTGCCGGGATACAGGAGGGGCTGCTGCCCGCTCCACAATGATCTTCTGGTCTCTCTCCGGCGTCTGCCGGTCAGGACCGGCCCTCAGACGGCTGTTCCGTCTGATTGCCGACAGAATAGGAGTACCGCGTAAAGTGCCGTCGGATGGGAAGTTGCCGGCGGACGAAAGGCCCAGCGAGGTCTGCGGTGGTGCTCCGCTTCCGCTGTCGTATAGGAAAATTCTCCTTTACGGCACTCGGATATCTCGGAAAGGAGTTTTTCCTTATGAACAATCTGAAAAATGCCCGTCTCTACACCACGCCCTTCTCTCCCTCCTACTGGAGAGAGGCCACAGGCTGCATGAAAAGCCTGCGCATCCTGATCTTCGCCGCCCTGATGATCGCCATGACCCGGGCCCTGTCCCTGATCCCCTCCATTCCGGTGGCCCATACCAGGTTCTCCATGGGCTTTATCGCCCGGGCCCTGTGTGCCATGGTCTGCGGACCGGTGGTGGGCGTGGTCTTCGGCTTTGTGGAGGACATCCTCGGCTATGTCATCTCCCCGAAAGGTGCCTTCTTCTTCGGCTACACCCTCTCCACCATGGCCGGCATGCTGGTCTACGCACTCTGCTTCTTCCGCGCCCGCATCACCATCCTGCGCCTCTTCCTGGCAAATCTCCTGGTCAACGTGGTGGTCAACGCCCTTATGGGTTCTCTCTGGTCCACCATGCTGGCGGGCGGCACCGGATATATGGGCTTTTTCACCGTCAGCCTGGGCAAAAACCTGGTGACCATTCTGCCCAAGATGCTGCTGATGTACATCCCCTACCAGGCCCTGCTGCCCATTCTCCAGCGCATGGGCGTCATTCCCCGGCAGCTGAACGAGCATAACCTCATCACCCCCTTCTGAACCCACACCGCCTCCGGCACACACCCAGGCGTACCGGAGGCGGGTTTTTCGGCCCCTGCACCCGGCAACGGGCAAAAGGCCTCACGGTCAAAGCCGCCAGGCCTTCAGATTTCCCTTGTCTACTTGTGGTAGGCAGAACCCTCCCGGATCTTGAAGGCCCTGTAGATCTGTTCCAGCACCATAACCCGGGCCAGATGATGGGGAAAGGTCATGGGGGACATGGACAGACGCAGCTGAGCCAGCTGCTTCACCCGCCGGGAGAGGCCGTAAGAGCCCCCGATCACAAAGACCAGATGCCGCTCCGGACCCACATCCCAGGCCTGAACCAGGCGGGCAAGTTCCTCGCTGGACTTCAGCTCTCCCTCCACGCAGAGAGCAATCACCCGGGAGGAGGGGGGAATTCGGGCGCAGATGGCCCCGCCCTCCTTCTCCAGGGCCGCTGCAATCTCACCGGGGGAGGGGTTCTGAGACAGCCGCTCCTCCGCCAGTTCCGTCACGGTCAGCCTGCAGTAAGCCCTCAGACGCTTCTGATACTCCCCGCAGGCCTCCCGGTAGAAGGACTCCTTCAGTTTCCCTACGCAGATCAGCTGAAGATCGCGCACGGCACGAATCCCTCCCGGGCCACCATACCCCGGCTGACACAGAATGTGGGCCCTGCCTCGCTGCGGGGTGCCACCGACAGGTCCACATCCCGGGCAGGATCCGCCCCCATTGCCAGCAGCCGCAGTTCCGTCGCCGCCCGGGCCCGGGCCACCGTGTTGTTCTCTGCCGACAGATGGGCCAGAATCACCGCCTGGGTGCCGGATTCCACGGCAAAGGCCGCCAGTTCCGCCCCCGCATCGTTGGACAGATGTCCCTTCTCCCCCAGGATCCGTTTCTTCAGGTGGAAGGGATAGCGGCCGGTGAGCAGCATGTCCTCATCGTGGTTCGCTTCACACACCAGAAGGTCGCAGCCCCGGGCCGCCTCCCGGACTTCCGGGGTCACAATCCCCAGATCCGTACAGAAGGTAACCGCCCCGTCATCGCCGGTGATGGCATACCCCACGCTCTCTGCAGCATCATGGGAGGTGGGAAAGGATCTGATGTGAAGGCCCCCCACCGACACGCCGGTGCCCGGCTTCTGCTCCCGCAGCAGATTTTCCACGCCGGCCAGCCGGTAGTTCAGCTGCTGACAGGTGAGGCCGCTGGCCCAGATGGGAATCCGGTAGCGCTTGGTCAGTACTCCAAGGCCGCTGATGTGGTCCCGGTGTTCGTGGGTGATGAAAATGGCGCTGAGCATGGACGGATCCAGCCCCAGCAGTCTCAGACCGGCGCTGAGGCGCCGGGCGGAGATCCCCGCATCCAGCAGGATGTGTGTGTCCCCCTGGGAGACCACGGTGGCGTTGCCGCTGGAACCGCTGGCCAGCGTCTTTAAGGTGAGCACGAAAATCCTTCCTCCGCTCTGTATTCCGTCCGGCCCGGTCCTAGCCCACCTGGGACTGGGAATCCTCCTCCGGTGTGTTGATGATGCGGATATCCGCTCCCACCGCGGCAAGCTTCTCCACCAGGGTCTCATAGCCCCGTTCGATGTGATGAATGCCGTCGATGACCGTCACGCCCTGGGCGGAGAGTCCGGCCACCACCATGGCCGCTCCCGCCCGCAGATCACAGGCGTGAAGAGGGGCCCCGGTGAGGAACTTGGTTCCCTCGATCACCGCCACCTTGCCGTCCACCTGGATGTGGGCACCCATCCGCCGGAATTCATCCACATAGCGGTAGCGGTTCTCCCACACCCCCTCCGTCAGCACACTGGTGCCCTGGGCCTGACAGAGAACGGCCGCAATCTGGGGCTGCATGTCGGTGGGGAAACCCGGATAGGGCATGGTCTTCACATTCACCCGGTTCAGGGGACCGAAGCGGCGCACCAGGACGGCGTCGTCATGCTCCCGGATGTCCACGCCCATCTCGATCAGCTTGGCGGAGATACAGTCCAGGTGTTTGGGGATCACGTTCTTGATCAGCACCTCCCCCCCTGCGGAGGCCACTGCAGTCATATAGGTCCCCGCCTCAATCTGGTCGGGGATAATGGAGTAGGTGCCTCCCCGCAGGTGATCCACGCCGCGGATCTTGATGACATCCGTGCCGGCACCCATAATGTTGGCACCCATGGAATTCAGAAAATTGGCCAGGTCCACGATATGCGGCTCCTTGGCGGCGTTCTCAATCACGGTCAGTCCCTTGGCCAGGGTGGCCGCAAGCATGATGTTCATGGTCGCCCCCACGGAGACCATGTCCAGATAGATCTGGCCCCCGTTCAGACGTCCGCCCGGTACATCCGCACAGATGAGGCCATTGCGGACCTCCACCTGTGCACCCATGGTAACAAATCCCTTGATATGCTGGTCCACCGGCCGGCCACCCAGGTCGCAGCCCCCGGGGAGGGGGACCTCCGCCCAGCCGAAGCGGCCCAGCAGAGCTCCCACAAGATAATAGCTTGCCCGGATTTTCCGGGCCAGATCGTAAGGTACTCTCCGGTTCATGATGTGTGAGCAGTCCACATCCATGGTTGTTCGGTTGACCACCCGAATACTGGCGCCCAGTTCCCGGAGAATCTGCAGCATCAGGGTAACATCGCTGATCTGGGGGACATTCTCAATCCGACACACGCCCTCCACCATCAGGGCAGCGGGGATAATGGCAACAGCTGCGTTCTTTGCTCCGCTGATTTCTATCTCACCGTGGAGGGAGCGACCTCCACGAATCTGGTACTTGGTCAAAATGAGCACCCTCTCTGAGTACCGCACAGAGCGGCTTATATGGAAAATATGGCCGCAGCCATATGAATATTCAGACTGGCGCCTCGGCCTCAGCAGGCCAGGCGCAAACAGGCCCATACAGTATACCATCATTGTCCCCTCAGCGCAACAGAAATTGCGCCCACCCTCCGAAATCGTCAAAATGACCGGAGGCAGGGGAAATCGCGGTCCTTTTTTATCTCGCCGGTCCCTTGACGGCGGAAGGCCTCTGAAGGGCCCCCTCACCGTTCTCCATACCGCTCCCGGACCCGGGGCAGCAGTTCGGACAGCTCTCCCTGCTCCTGGTGCTCCTGCAGGTCGCAGATCAGGGAGTTGGAGACCAGAAATCCCCGGGGAGTCAGTCTCCAGCGGCCCTCCGGAGTCTTTTCCGCCCAGCCCTGTTCCGCAAAGGACTCCAGCCGCTGCTGGAGAGGGGCAAAGTCCATGAAGTAGGTGCTGCGGTACTCCCACTCCTCGATGCCCTCCACGGTGCGAAGACGCAGCATCAGATACTCGCTGCACCGCTCCCGGGCGGGGATCAGTTCGTCCTCCTCCAGAATGGGCACACCCTTCTCCAGACCCTCAATGTAGCGGTCCAGATCCCGGACAAAGGAGTAGCGGCGGCTGCCGAAATCGGAGTGGGCCCCGGGACCGAACCCGATATAGGGCCGCATCTGCCAGTAACGCTGGTTGTGAGCCGAGCGGAATCCCTCTCTGGCAAAATTGGAGATCTCGTACTGGGCATAGCCGGCCTCAGCCAGGCGGTCCACTGCCCACAGATACATGTCCGCCTGAAGGTCATCGTCCGGCAGGACCTCCCCTGCCGCCACCCGGCGGGCCAGAGAAGTGCCCTCCTCCACCTTAAGACCGTAGCAGGAGAGGTGTTCCGGACGGAGGGCAATGGCCTGTTCCACGCTGTACTGCCAGCGCTCCATGTTCTGTCCCGGCAGCCCGTAGATGAGATCCAGGGACAGGTTATCAAACCCTGCGCTCCTGGCATCTGCCACCGCCTGCCGGGTCTGTTCGAAGGTGTGGGGCCGCCCGATGTCCAGCAGTTCCTCCGGACAGGCAGACTGCATCCCCAGAGAGATGCGGTTGAACCCCGCCCGGCGCAGCACACGCAGGTCCTTGGGGTTCACACTGTCCGGATTGGCCTCCAGGGTAATCTCCGCACCCTTTTCCACCCTGAAACGCTTTTTTATTTCGGCAAGCAGGCTTTTCAGGCGCTTTACGCCATACCAGCTGGGGGTTCCGCCACCGAAATAGATTGTGTCCACTACCATATCTTCTGTGAGAAGACTGGTCTCCCGGATATGGGCCAGCAGAGCCCGGTTGTAGGGATCCATCCGCTCATCCCGTCCCGCCAGGGAGTAGAAGTCACAATAGGCACATTTGCTTCTGCAGAAGGGAATATGAATGTAGATGCCCAGTTTCTCCCGGGGTGGAACAGGCGCTGCCTTGCGAAACATGGGGCCGGCCTCCTTGGACAGAAGTTCGTTCCCAATATTATACCGCGAAACCGCAGGAAATGGAACAGAAAATCAGAAAGTTTCCCGGACAATCTGGGCTTATCCATCCCTCTGCAGGAAGGGACGAAGGGGCCATGGCCCCTGCTCCCGCCTGGGCGGGAAGCCGGAAGTCCCGGGGAGAAAACGGGTGAAAGCGCCTGCACCTCACCGGGTGTTCATCCCCCCTGCGGCCTGGGGGAGCGGGGCTCTTTTCTGCCGGAATCCCCCATGGTGCTCCCTCTGTCTGCCATCCCCCTCCTCCGCCCCGGAACAGGCAATCCGCCCCGGGAAACACACATCCCGGGGCGGACTTTCGGTTCAGAGCTGGAGGATCAGGCCTGCCAGAGCGGACAGGCCGATGAACACAATGGGGTGAAGCTTTTTGAGCTTATGATGCTGCATGCAGACAAAGACGGCAACGGTGATCAGGAGTGCGGGGAGATAGACAGGGTCCGTCACAGGTCCCTCCGTCCCCATCCGCTGGTGAAAGAGGAGAACGCTCCTGGCCACGCTGAGCCCTGCCACGGCAATAAGGGCGGTGGAGGCGGGCCGCAGGCCCCGAAATACCGCGTCCACGGTCCTCGACTGGCGGAACTTCTGCAGAAACCCGGCGATGATGAGGATGACAATCACGGAAGGCGTAACCAGACCCAGGGTGGCAATCACCGCTCCCGGCAGTCCTCCGGTGTGAAAGCCCACATAGGTGGCCATGTTGACCCCCATGGGACCGGGGGTGGACTCGGAAACCGCGATCATGGTGGTCAGGTCCCCATCGGTAAACCAGCCCGTGGAGGAGCCCATGTTCTGCAGAAAGGGAATGGTGGCAAGGCCCCCACCGACGGCAAACAGACCGGTCTTGAAGAACTCAAAGAACAGGCGCAGGTAAATCACGGCCGCTCCCCTCCCTTCTCACGGGGCCGCCAGAGCACAAACCCCGTCACACCCGCCAGAACAATGAGCACCGCCGGAGAGAGCAGGGTGTCCAGGATCTCTCCCCAGAGGGTGCCCGCCGGGAAGGGGAAGAAGTTCCCGATGCCCGCCAGCAGCAGCACGGACAGGAAGATGCACCAGCTGGCCCGGTTTTTCACGGTGGATTTCCCCAGCTTCAGCACGCTGGAGGCAATCAGGGCCACCACTCCGGCGTTGACGCCGGCCAGGGCGTGTTTCACGGCAGGGATATCCGCAAAGTTGCTGAGAAAGGCCGCAATGACGGTAATGATGACAACGGAGGGGAAAACCACCCCCAGGGTGGCGAGTATCCCCCCTGCCTTTCCTTTGTATTTGTGGCCGATGAAGGTGGCCGTATTGACGGCAATGATGCCGGGGGTGCACTGCCCGATGGCAAAATAGTCCGTCAGCTCCTCGTCCGTGGCCCAGCCCTTTTTCTCCACCACCTCCCGCTGGAGGATGGGGAGCATGGCATAGCCGCCCCCGAAGGTACACACCCCCACTTTGGCAAAGGTGAGAAACAGATCCAGATAGATATTCAACATTCAGCCCTCTTCCCTCTCCGGGGATGCGTTCACAGCCCCTTCCGGACCGGAGTCCGGTTTCTCAGAATGATTCTCCCGCTCCACCCCAGTCACTCCGTCTCCGGGACCTCTCCACGCAGAGAACCGGTAACCCGGACACCGGCCAGGCCACCCGGATCCCGCGCTGAAGCGCGGTCAGGTGATCATCCCTCCAGGCCAGAGCGCTCCGGGTCAGCACCACGCTTCCCCGGCAAAACCCTCCCCGGAGCGGAGCAGGGCCACGGAGATCTGCTCCCTCCTGTCGGGGACAGGGTCCCCGTCCCCGGGGAAACGGCCTGTGGGCTCTCTGGGGGCAGATCCGGGAGATCCTGTTGCAGGCACGTCATGCCCTCTGCTCCATGGGGCTCTCCCCACCGGAACCGTCACCGGCTGCGCCTGCGCTGTCATTCTACCGCCGGACGGACCGGATGGCAAGAAAAATGAAGCCCAATCCCCCTTTTTCCAAAACTCTCTCCCGGTCATCCCCGGAGGGGCCGGTACAGCCCATCTTGACGGCATTCCAGGAGAATGGTACAATGCATGTGTCTGTGCCCCGGCAGTCCACCGGCCACAGGCCGGAGACAGAGCAGGCAGCCCCGAGCGTTCCCCGCCCCACTCTGTCCGCTGCGCAGGGAGACGGTCCCTGCCCCCCAGTCTGAACGAAACGGCGGTTGATCGACCATGTTGCCCACTCAGAAAAACATCAAGGACCTGTTTGCCGCAGACGACTTCCGGAACTACTATCTGGGCCAGTCCTACCGGCTGAACCGGGAGATTCAGGATCTGGAGATCACGGAGAGCGGTCCCACTACGGAGATTACCTGCAAGGTACAGGGAAACCCCGTCTCTGTCCGTCTGGACAGCAACCGGGTACTGGGAAGAGTCACTCCCTCCTGCACCTGCCGGGAGTTCCTCACCTCCGGTAACTGCGCTCATGTGGCAGCCGCTCTCATCGCCGCCACCGAACCCGATGCCCCTCCGGTGAAGCATCAGGGATTTTCCTCTCCTGCCATGTCCAGCCTCAGCGATGCCAGTGCCAGGGACCTGCTGACCTCCTATCTGGAAAAAAGCCGGAACCAGTCCGTCACCCTCCCCGGCAGCGGAACCCAGCGGCTGGTCCCCAGACTCTCCGGGTTTACACCCCAGTCCTCATCTCCCGCCCTCTCCGGCTTCCCCGCCCTCTCCCTGGCCATCGGGAGCGACCGGCTGTACGTGATCCGGGACATCCACGCCTTCCTGGAAAACGTGGATCAGGGAAAAACCGCCTCCTACGGACGGGGACAGGACATCCGTCACGTGCTATCCAGCTTTGATGCCCCCTCCCGCAGGCTGATCGGCCTGCTGATGGACCAGTTCCGGCAGTTTCGCACCATGGGCTGGGACTCCACGCCGGAGTCCAGCGGGTGGCCCAGAAACGGAAACCGGGCGGAGATCATCCTGGACGGCCCTGCCTTTGACGAACTGTTCTCCCTCCTGCAGGAGTTCCCCCGGGTCTTCACCCTGGCCGGCAGCGGAGGCGAAACGGTTCCCATGGAGGTCGTGGAACGGGATCCGGAGGTACATCTGAATCTGAAGCGGGTCTCCCAGGGGGCAAAACTGGAGGTGAACTTCCCTGGCCAGAACTCCTTCTTTGCCACCCGCTCCTTCCTTTATGCCTACAGCAGCGGTACCCTCCTGCGCTGTTCCCCCGCTTTCCGGGAGAGCATCTATCCGCTGCTGGAAGTGCAGCAGCAGAGTTTCCTCTTCGGGGAGACGGATCTGCCCGGTCTGTGCTCATGCATCATTCCCGAACTGCAGAACTGTGCGGATCTGCAGGATCCCGATCAGATCCTCAGCGACTTTACGCCGGATGAGTGCATCCCCCAGTTCTACTTCGATCTGGACCGGAGCGAATTCACTCTGATCCTGAAGATCGGCTTTCTTTACGGAAACCGGGAGATTTCCAGCGCCGACCGCCTGGAAAGCCCGCCCGGCATCCGCCGCAACCTGGTGACGGAACAGAACGCCCTGGATTTTGCCCGGGCCTTCTTCCCGGAGCAGAACGCCAACCGCTCCGCCTTCACCCTCAGCGGAGATGATGCCATCTTTGATTTCCTCAGCTCCCAGCTGGACTCCTTCAGTGACCATGGAGAGGTCTACATCTCAGAGCGCCTGCGCAAAAAGCGGTTTGTTCCCCTTCCTCCCCGGGTGGGTGTCTCGGTGCAGAAAAAGAGCCTGATGATGTCCATCAACACCGGCGGCTTCCCTCTGGACGAACTGGAAGATCTCTATCAGAGCATGCTGCGCAGACTGCGCTACTACCGCCTGAAAGACGGCCGCTTCCTCGCCCTGGACGGCTCTCCCTTCGAACGTCTGGCCGAGCTGGTCCACATGCTCCGTCTCAGCCCGGAGGATCTGCAGAGCGGAGAAATCCAGCTCCCAACCTTCCGTGCCATGTATCTGGACAATGTGCTCAGCGAAGAGGGATTCCGCTTCACCCGGGACAGCCAGTTCCGCTCTCTGGTCCGCAACTTCAAATCCTTTCAGGACAGCGACTACAGCCCTCCCGCCTGTGTGGAACCTTTCCTGCGCCCCTACCAGCTGCAGGGGTTCCAGTGGCTGAAGACTCTGGAGAGCTACCAGTTCGGCGGCATTCTCGCCGACGACATGGGCCTGGGCAAGACCCTGCAGATGATCTCCTTCTTCGCCTCCTCCACCCGGGCAGACACCGGCCTTCCCAGTCTGGTGGTCTGTCCCGCCTCCCTGGTGCTCAACTGGATCGATGAATTCGGGAAATTTGCTCCCGACCTCAAGGTTGCCGCCATCATCGGCCCTGCCGCAGAGCGTCTCCGCCTGCTGGACACCGTGGACACCCTGGATGTGATCGTAACGTCCTATGAACTTCTGCGGCAGGACATCGACCACTACGAGGAGATCTCCTTCTACTGCTGCACTCTGGACGAAGGACAGTACATCAAGAACAGCGCAACCCAGAACTCCAAAGCCGTCAAGCGCATCAGGTGCAGCCAGCGTTTCATCCTCACCGGCACCCCCATTGAAAACCGCCTCAGCGAGCTGTGGAATCTCTTCGACTTCCTGATGCCCGGCTATCTCTTCTCTCATCGGGTCTTCGTGGAGAAGCTGGAGAAACCCGCAGTCCAGAGCCGGGATCCGGAGGCCATGGCCCAGCTTCGCAAACTGGTGCAGCCCTTCATGCTCCGCCGGCTGAAAAGGGAGGTCCTCAAGGAACTGCCCCCCAAGATTGAACTGGTGCAGCGCATCTCCCTCTCGGAGGACGAACGCAGGCTCTATCACGCCGCCGCCAAGAAAGTGAAGGAAAGTGCAAGAGGGCATCTGAATACCACTATGGAGAAGATGCAGGTTCTGGCAGGGCTGACCCAGCTGCGTCAGATCTGCTGCGATCCCAACATCCCCTTCGAGAACTACACCGGTCCCACCAGCAAACTGGAAGCCTGCCTGGAACTGTGCTCCACCCTGGTGGAGAGCGGCCATCAGATTCTGCTCTTCTCTCAGTTTACCACCATGCTGGACATCATCCGCCAGCGGCTGAAGGCGATGAACATCTCCAGCTTTACGCTTCAGGGCTCCACACCCAAGGACATGCGCGCAAAGCTGGTCCGGGATTTCAACAACCACCGGGCCTCCGTTTTCCTCATCTCCCTCAAGGCCGGCGGCACCGGTCTCAACCTCACCGCCGCCGATGTGGTTATCCACTACGATCCCTGGTGGAACCAGGCCGCCCAGGATCAGGCCACCGACCGGGCCCACCGCATCGGCCAGGAAAACAGCGTCCAGGTCTACAAGCTCATCGCCGAAAACACGATTGAGGAGCGGATCATCAGCCTGCAGAAGGAAAAGGCCGCCCTCATGGACGCCATCTCAGAGGGCACCCAGCAGAGCCTGCTCTCCATGACAAAAGAGGACCTGCTCGCTCTGCTCACCTGATCTCCCCCAGAATGTTCAAAGGGCTCCCTGCCGCGCCAGTCCGGGCGGCAGGGAGCCCTGTTCTGTGCTTCTTCCAGACCAGTAACCGGAGCGCAGCTGAAAGCAGGGTGCCTGCTCCCCTGGAATCCACTCCGAAGGCAGCATGCCCGACCCCACTCCCGCGGGCAGCCGGCTGCTCTCATCCGGCTGCCGTCTGCTCCACATCGTACCGCAGCCAGAGAAGCCCGTCGCCCAGGCTGCAGCACTCCTTCAGGGTGCACTGCTGCAGAATGCCCTCCTGGAACAGAGGGGCACCCTTCCCCTCCGCCAGCACCGGTGCCACCACCAGGCTCAGTTCATCCACCAGGCCCGCCCGGAGAAACGCCCCGTTCAGAATGCTGCCGCCCTCCAGAAGCAGGGTACGGATTGCCAGCCTGTCCCACAGCTTCTCCAGTGCCAGAGCAAGATCCAGTTCCCGCTCCCCGGCAAACAGACAGGACACCCCTGCGCTGCGCAGCCAGGCCAGACGGGGATCCGGCGTATCCTCACAGAGCACTTCCACCACGTGGGCTCCTCCGTAGCCCGGATCCTCGTCTGCAATGCGGCCGCTGCGCCAGCCCAGTCTGCCCCGGCGGTCAAAGGAAACGGCAAAGAATCCTGCACCGGGCTCTCCCAGCCAGTCCTCCCTGGGAACATGTACTTCGGCAAAGGGCGTCAGATCCGGGGTCCAGCCTGCCGTGAAACTCCCCTCCATGGTAATCCGTCCACAGGCAAAGGCCTCCGCCCTGAATTCCCGGTGGATGTCGTAATAGGCCTGGGCGGCTCTTTGCCCCGCAGGACTCCCAAGGAAGTCCCCGCTCACCTTGCCGTCCACAGAAACGGTCATGTGGCAAATCACTCGCGGTCTGTTCACACTCTGCTCCCCCTTTCTGCCCCAGTATAGCACAAAAGCGCCTTCAGAAAAAGTGCCGGCACTCCTTCCGGGAGGCGGAGGGGAAATTGAGAAGCTTTTTCTTCAACGCCATCTTGACAGGGGACAGGGCCGGTGTTAGAATGACCCCTGCGGTTTTCTTCCGGATCGGGAGGAGATGGGCCATATATGGAGAGCTTCTTTCAGCGAGTCTGGCGCATCACCCGCAGGATTCCTGAGGGGAAGGTCGCCACTTACGGTCAGCTGGCCCTGCTGGCAGGCTCTCCCCGGGCCTCCCGGGCAGTGGGCTCCGCCATGGCAGCCTGTTCGGATCCGTCCGTCCCCTGTCACCGGGTGGTGGACCGCTTCGGCGGGACCAAAATCGCCTTCGACGACTATGCACCCGGGACTCAGCGGGCCCTCCTGGAGGCGGAAGGGGTTCCCTTCCGGCCGGACGGCACCGCAGATCTGCAGCTGTGCCAGTGGCAGCCGGAGGAAATGATGTGAATATACGGGTATGGCGGAATTGGCAGACGCGCAGGATTTAGGTTCCTGTGGAGAAATCCGTGTGGGTTCGACCCCCATTACCCGTACTGGAAAGAGGACGGTTCCCTGGGGAACCGTCCTCTCTCTGCCCTCCCGGGCAGACCTCTCCCTCAGCGGTTCAGCCCCTCCAGGCGGAACACCCAGGCGCCCGGCACCCGTTCCCGGATCAGGCCCCGGTTCAGATTGTACCAGCTGCCACATCTGTCCAGAATGATGGCGTCAGAAGTTACCACATTTTCCGTAGCGGAGAGAACACCGTCCACCCCGGGATCCAGGTCCACCTCCACGCAGGTGTCCCGCTCCGCTCCCCGATCCAGCAGCAGTTCCCGCAGCCGGCCGGAGTTGGACACCTGCCGGTCCAGATAGAAGTGCGCGTTTCTGACTCCCAGTTCCTCCAGCCGGTCCAGCAGCAGATCCACCGCCATTCCTGTCTTGTCCACAATGCGGTAGTTTCCCCGCAGGCCGGCCAGGTCCCGGATGGTACCGTCCATTCCCTCCAGAAGCAGGGACCCGGACAGCGCCACCTCCAGGGTAATGATGGTGTTGAACCCGTCCAGCACCAGTTCCTCCGGCGCCTGCTTCAGCCTCTTTCTCTCCCGCTCCTCCAGCGCGGCATGGGGTGAGACCATCCGGGCAAGGGCCAGTCGCTGACGCTGGGAGAGAAGATGGTGATTTCCCACAAAGGTGGAGGCAGATTTGGTGTCATAGCCCCGGTTCAGCAGAAACAGCAGTTCCTGTCCGGCGGCCCTCAGTCTGGGTGACGCCTTTGGACCAAATTCAGCCCCGTCCCCTGGCATATACC
>CAYXVN010000038.1:0-16605 GCA_964468565.1 uncultured Oscillospiraceae bacterium
GAGGGATAGCTTATGAAAACCCTGCATTTCCCCCAGGTGGGGGAGGAGATGGACTGTGAGACCCTGGACAACGGGCTGCACATCTTTGTCTTCCCCAAACCCGGCTTTCGGAAGGGCTATGCCTTCTTCGCCACCAGCTACGGCGGCATGGACACCCGCTTCCGGACGGACGGGGTGTGGCAGGAGACTCCCGCCGGAGTGGCCCACTTCCTGGAGCACAAGACCTTCGACACCAGAGAGGGCAACGCCCTCCAGGCGCTGGCAGCCAACGGGGCCAGCCCCAATGCCTTCACCAGTTCCGCCATCACCGGCTACTACTTTGAATCCACGGAGCACTTCGAAGAGAACCTGAGGATCCTCCTCTCCTTCGTCTCCGTCCCCTGGTACACCCAGGAGAGCGTGGACAAGGAGCAGGGCATCATCGGGCAGGAGATCGGCATGATTGAGGACGATCCCGACTGGAACGTCTACATGAACCTGGTGCGGGGACTCTATGACCACCACCCCGTCCGGGAGAGCGTGGCCGGAACGGTGGAGTCCATCTCCCGCATCACCGCCCGCACCCTCTCCGACTGCCACCGGGCCTTCTACCACCCCGCCAACATGGTCCTCTGCGTGGCCGGGGATGTGAATGCCAGGCGCATCTGTGACATCGCCCGGGAGATCCTGCCCCGGCAGGCCGGTCCCCTGGCGGAAAAGGACTACGGTCCCCCTGAGCTCCCCCGGGCGGCCCGCCCCCTTGCGGAGGTGTCCATGGCGGTCTCCACCCCGCTGTTCCAGGTGGGCTTCAAGGGGGATGACCCCGGCACCGGGGAGGACACCATCCGCCTGCAGCTCACCGCCTCCCTGGCGCTGGAGGCCCTTCTGGGCAGCTCCTCCCCACTCTACGCCCGGCTCTACGCTTCGGGACTCATCCGCCAGCACTTCACCTACGACTATGAGAGCTACCCCGGCTGCTCCTTCCTGCTGGCCGGGGGCGAGAGTCCGGATCCCGGCGCCGTACGGGACGCCATTCTGGAGGAGGCCCGGCGCATCGGGCGGGAGGGCATCCACCCCCGGCTGTGGGACCGGCTGAAGAAGGGGGTCTACGGCAACCGGGTGCGCGCCCTCAACTCCTTTGAGCAGCTGTGTGTGGGCCAGGCCCAGGCATTTTTTTCCGGAGCCTGCTTCCTGGACTTTGCCCGGCTGTTCCCCGAAGTGGGCCGGGAGGACGCCCGGGGACTCATCGCCCGCTGGGTCACCCCCCAGCGGACCACCCTCTCCCTGGTCCGGCCCCTTGAGGAGGCGCAGCCATGATCAATCAGGTCTCCTTTCCCGGGCTCCACCTCTCCTTCTCTCTGAACCGGGTGGCCATCACCCTCTTCGGGCTGCCCATCTACTGGTACGGGATCATCATTGTCACCGGCCTGGTGCTGGCGGTGCTGTTCTGCGACAGGATCGGCAAGCGCTTCGGCATTACGGAGAACCAGCTCATCGACATGATGCTCTTCGCCGTCCCCTGCGCCCTGGTGGCCCTGCGGGCCTACTACGTGATCTTCAACCTGGATCTCTACCGCATGGAGGACGGCTCCCTGAACTGGGCGGCCATCTTCAACCTGCGGGACGGGGGACTGGCCATCTACGGCGCCATCATCTCCTCCGCCCTGGTGCTGTTTCTCTTCTGCCGCTTCCGGAAGATCAGCTTTCTGTCCTTTGCCGATCTGGGGGTCCACGGCCTGCTGCTGGGCCAGAGCATCGGGCGGTGGGGAAACTTCATGAACGTGGAGGCCTTCGGCGCTCCCACCACCGTCCCCTGGCGCATGTGCTCCCCCTCCATCGCCGAGTACCTGCTGACCAACGGCTACGTGGACAGCACCGGCTACCAGCAGGTGCTCACCGGAGAGCTGGGAGTCCACCCCACGTTTTTCTATGAGTCCGCCTGGAATCTGGTGGGATTCTTCCTGGTCTGGTACATGGGCCGCAGGCGGAAGTTTGACGGCCAGTGCTCCCTGTTCTACCTCTTCTGGTACGGCCTGGGCCGGACCTGGATTGAGGGGCTGCGCACGGACAGCCTGTATCTCTTCGGCTGGGAGCTCTTCGGTGTCCCCATCCGGGTCTCTCAGCTGGTGGCGGCAGTTTCCTCCCTGACGGCGGCCGTTCTCCTGGTGTGCTTTACCGTCCGGTCCCGGACCCATCCCAGGCCCCTGTTCGTGGACACTCTGGCATCCCGGAATGCCGCCCCGGAATCCCCCTCGGATTCCGCTTCCCAACCGCCCCAGTCCCCGGAGGAGTCCCCCCGGGACACCGACACCACCCAAAAGGAGGAGTAGTTCATGTCCGCAACCGTCATTGATGGAACCGCCCTGGCGGCAAAGGTAAAGGAAGGCGTCCGCCTTCAGGTGGAGGCCATGACCCGCAGGCCGGGCCTGGCAGTCATTCTGGTGGGGGACAATCCCGCCAGCCGGGTCTATGTAAACGGCAAGAAGCGGGACTGCGCCCAGTGCGGCATCTACAGCGAGGAATACGCCCTGCCGGAGGAGACCGCCCAGGAGCAGCTGCTGCAGCTGATTGAGGAACTCAACGGGCGGGACGACATCGACGGCATTCTCTGCCAGCTGCCTCTGCCGGGCCATCTGGATCAGGAGAGCGCCCTGCTGGCCATCCGCCCCGACAAGGACGTGGACTGCTTCCATCCTTATAATGTGGGCCGGCTGATGATCGGGGCCCCCGGACTGCGCCCCTGCACCCCCGCCGGCGTCATGCGCATGCTGGAGGAGTACGGCATCGACCCCGCCGGGAAGCACTGCGTCATTGTGGGCCGGTCCAACATCGTGGGCAAGCCCCAGGCCATGCTGATGCTGCAGAAGAACGCCACCGTCACCATCTGTCACACGAAAACCCGGGATCTGAAGGCGGAGTGCCTCCGGGCGGACATCCTGGTGGCCGCCGCCGGCCGCTGCGGCCTCATCACCGGCGACATGGTCCGGGAGGGCGCCGTGGTCATCGATGTGGCCATGAACCGCAACGCCGCCGGCCGGCTGTGCGGCGACGTGGACTATGCCGCTGCCGCCCAGCGGGCCTCCTTCATCACCCCCGTCCCCGGGGGCGTGGGACCCATGACCCGGGCCATGCTGATGGAAAACACCCTGCAGGCCGCCCGCAGCCACGGGAAGTCCTGAGCCCGGCTCCGGACCTTTTCCCGTCTTTACGCCCATGGGCAGATTCAGACGCCTCTGGATCCCCCTGCTGCTGGTGCTGGCCCTGGCGGCGGGGGGATGCATCTGGTATGTCAGCGATTACTACCACGCGGACGAAAGTGCGCTGGCCCTGCTGGAGGGGACCGAAGCGGTTGCGGTGTCGGACAGCGGCAGCGGACTGCTTCTGGACGGGCCGGGTCAGGACCGGGCGGTGATCTTCTACCCCGGGGCCAAGGTGGAGCATACCTCCTACCTGCCCCTCCTCTGCTCCCTGGCGGAGCAGGGGGTGGACGTCTTTCTGGTCCGGATGCCCTTCCGCCTGGCTGTCTTCGGCCAGAACCGGGCCGGGGAGATCCTCTCCGGGTATTCCTATGACCACTGGTTCCTGGCCGGCCACTCCCTGGGGGGCGCCATGGCCGCCGGCTGGGCCGCCCACCACACCGGACAGCTGGACGGCCTCATCCTGCTGGCCTCCTACCCCACCCAGGCCCTCCGGGGAGAGAACTTCTCCGTTCTCAGCATCTACGGCAGTGAGGACGGTGTCCTGAACCGGGACCGGCTGGAGGAGGGCCATGCCCTCATGCCCGACCACTTCAGGGAAGTGGTGGTGGAGGGGGGCAACCACGCCCAGTTCGGAGCCTACGGACCCCAGAAGGGGGACGGGGAGGCCACCATCTCCCGGGAAGCCCAGCAGGAGCAGACGGTTGCCGCCATCCTCTCCTGGATGGATCAGGCAGCTGCATCTTCCGCCGGATCCTGACTTCACAGCCCGGGGACTGGGGGCAGTCCCAGAGGACATCTCAGCCTCTCCATCCTGCCCCCGCCCCGGTTTTTCTCACCCCGGCGGCCCGGAGTTCCGGGCCCCATCCCCCTGCACATGTCTGCAGGGAACCCACCACGGCACCGGTCCGCCCCGGCAAAGCGGGACAGGCCGGCAACCGAAAGGAGCGTATGTCAATTGACCTTTATCCATCTGGGGGACCTCCACCTGGGCAAGACCCTCTTTGAGTTTGATCTGGTGGAGGACCAGAAAGCCATCCTGGACCAGGTGCTTGCCCTGGCAGAGCGGGAGCGGGCAGACGCCATTGTGCTGGCGGGGGACATCTACGACCGGGCCATTCCCAGTGAGCGGGCCGTCCACCTGCTGGACTGGTTCCTCTGCGCGCTGGCTCAGCGGGGCATCCCCGTCTTCCTCATTGCAGGCAACCACGACTCGGAGGAGCGACTGAACTTCGGCAGCACCCTGCTGCGCCGCAGCGGAGTATATGTCTCCGCCCGGTACGACGGGACACTCTTTCACCACACCCTTACGGATGCCCACGGGCCGGTGAACTTCTACCTCATGCCCTTTGTCAAGGCCGCCCAGGTGCGCCACTTCTACGAGGACGAGGACATCAACAGCTACGACGACGCCATCCGGGTGGTGCTGGAACAGGGAGACGTGGACTTCTCCCAGCGCAACGTGCTGGTGGCCCACCAGTTTGTCACCGGGGGACAGCCCCCCGTTCTGGGCGGATCCGAGTCCATCGCCACCCAGACCGTAGGCCAGGTGGAACAGGTCTCCTTCCGGCGCTTTGACGGCTTTGACTACGTGGCCCTGGGGCACATCCACTCCGCCCAGAGCGTGGGCCGGGACGGGGTGCGCTACGCCGGTTCCCCCATGAAGTACTCCCTCACCGAAGTCGGTCAGGAAAAGTACGCCACCCTGGTCACCCTGGGGGAGAAGGGCAGCCTGGAGGTCCGCCTGGAACCTCTGAAACCTGTCCGGGATCTGCGCCACATCCGGGGCCCCATGAAGCAGCTGCTGGCCCATGCGGTGGACCCCGACGACTTCATCTACGTCACCCTGACGGATGAGGAGGTCATTGACAACGCCATGGGCATCTTCCAGCACTACTACCCCAATACGGTGCGCCTTGACTACGACAACAGCCGCACCCGGCAGATCCTGGTGCCGGGTGAGGACCGGCCGGAGGCCCCAAAGAAGGAATTCCGGGACATCATCTCGGATTTCTACCGGTTCATCTACGGCCAGGACATCAGCCAGGAGGAACAGGACCTGATGCAGGAGGCGGCAAAGGAGGCGGGTATCATCCATGCGGCCGATTAAACTGATTCTCAGCGCCTTCGGACCCTATGGGGACCGGATGCCGGAGATCCGCTTCGACCAGTTCGAGGAGAAGGGGATCTTCCTCATCTGCGGGGACACCGGCGCCGGAAAGACCACCATCTTTGACGCCATCTGCTTCGCCCTCTACGGGGAGACCAGCGGGGCCTTCAAGGACGTGCACAATCTGCGCAGCGAGTATGCCGACCCCAGCACGGAGAGCTTCGTGGACTTCCACTTCACCCACCAGGGCAAGCCCTACCACGTGCTGCGCAGCCCCTCCTGGGTCCGCCCCAAGCTGCGGGGAACCGGCACCATTGCGGTGCCGGAGAAGGCCACCCTCTACCCCGGGGACCAACCCCCCGTCTCCGGCACCAATCCGGTGAACGCCTACATCAGAGATCTGCTGGGGGTGAGCTACGACCAGTTCAAGCAGATTGCCATGATCGCCCAGGGGGAGTTCTGGAACCTGCTGAACGTGAAAACCAGTGACCGGGCCGCCATTTTGCGCAACATTTTCCTCACCGGCGGCTACAACAGCATTGTGGACGTCCTCAAACGGCGCCAGGATGAGGGCGTGGAAAAGCGCAACAGCACGGAGCGGGACATCCTCCTCTATTTCCAGGACGTGACCGCTCCCCCGGACAGCCCCAGAGCCCCTGAGCTGAGCCAGATGCAGGCCGACGCCAGAGGCAGCGGCAGCGCCTGGAACCTGGAGGCCATGCTGGAGCTGATCGACGCCCTCACCGGGGAGGATGACCTGCGCCGGCAGCAGCTGGAGCAGGACCTCAGCCGGGAGCGCACCCTTCTGGAGGAGAAGAAAAAGGTCCTCGCCCTGGCGGAGACGGACAACCGCGCCATCAGCAGCTTCCGGGAGCTGACCGGGCAGAAGGAGGCCCTGGCCGCCCAGAGCGGGGCCTTTGCCGCCCGGGAGGACACCCTGAAGCGCCGCAGGGACGCCACCTATAATGTGAAGCCCTCCCATGACGCCTGGCAGGCTCAGACGGCCAAAGTCCGCCAGACCCAACAGACCATCCGTACCACCCGGCAGCAGTGGGAACTGGCCCGCCAGCGGGATCAGCAGGCCAAAGAGGCCCTGGCCGCAGCCCAGGCCCGGCTCCCGGAGGCGGAGGAGCAGAAGACCCTTGCGGTACAGATTTCCGGTGACCTGACCAGATACGCCCAGCGTGAGGAACTGATCCGGGACATCGCCACCCTGGAGAAGGCCGCCGGTCTCTTTGCCGGGCGGGAGGCCGGGCTGGAACAGCGGGAGCAGGCTCTCCAGGCGAAACTCGACACCCTCAGTGAGCGGATCCGGTCCCTGGAGAACAGCCCGGTGGACCTGGAGACGACAAAGCTTCAGCTTAAGACCCTGGAGGACCGGAAGAAGCGCATGGACCAGCTCCTGCTGAAGGACTTTCCCGCCCTGGAGCGCAGCCGGAGGGAACTGGAGCGCAGGCAGCAGGCCTTCTCCCGGGCCCAGGATGCCTACATTGCCGCCCGGGACCGCCGCCAGAGGGCGGAGGACCATCTGGAGAACTGCCGGGCCGGTCTTCTGGCTCTCAACCTGGAGGAGGGGGTCCCCTGTCCCGTCTGCGGCGCCCTCCACCACCCGGCTCCCGCCTCTCTGCCGGACTCCGTCACCACGGAGGAACAGTGCCGAAAGGCAAAGCAGGAGGAAGAGGACGCCAGAAAGCTCAAGGAAAGCGCCCTGCGGGAGGCGGAGACCAGGCAGCAGTCGGTGAAGGACGGAGAGGCCCACCTGCGCAGCAGCGTAACCGACTGCCTGGAGGAGCAGCTGCCGGCAGATCTGCCCCTGTCTGAGGTGAAGGCCCGGCTCCTGCAGCGGCGGGCGGACACCGAGAGCACCATCCAGGAGCACTGCCGCCGGGTGAAGGCCCTGGAACAGGCCTGTGAGAATCTGGATGCCGCCCGCAAGGCACAGGAAAAGGCCGCCGGGCCGGAAACCCGGAAGCTGGCCTCAGACCGGGATGCCCTGAAGGAGGAGAAGCACCGCAATGAGACCGGACTGGCCCAGAAAAGGGCCGCCCTGGAACCGCTGCAGGCCCTCCCCTTCGCCAGCCAGCAGGCCGCCCAGGAGCGGCTGACCCAGGTCCGGCAGCAGATCCGGACCATTCAGGAGGCCAACCAGTCGGCAGAGGAGGCCAGCACCAAAGCCTCCCGGCAGCTTGCCGGTCTCAGCGCCAGCCTGGAGACTCTGGACGGGCAGCTGACCCAGACCCGGGAGGAGGAGGAGCGCCTTCACGGGAAGTTCCTCGCCCTTCTGGACACCTATCACTTTGCCGATGAGGCCGCATTCCTGGCCCATGTCTCCAACGACCGGGCCATCCGCCGGGAGGACCAGGAGATCAGCGCCTACCACACCAGCGTGGCCACCGTGGAGGCCCAGTGGGCCAGTGCCCGGAAGAATGCGGAGGGCAAGACTCCGGTGGATCTGAAGGCCGTCCAGGAGGAGGTGGGGCATCAGGACCGGACCGTAACCGCCCTCCAGGAGCAGAGCATGGCTCTCATCCAGCGCTGCAGATCCAACCGGGACCGGAAAGAGAAAATCGCCGCCCTCCAGGCCCCCCTGGAGCGCTACCGGCGGGAGGCCGACATGGCCACCCGGCTCTACCAGCTGGTCCGGGGCACCACCGGCAACGGCAAGATCACCCTGGAGCAGTACATCCAGGCCGCCGGCTTTGACGGCATCATCCAGGCCGCCAACCGCCGCCTGCTTCCCATGAGCGACGGCCAGTTTGAGCTGTGCCGCAAGGAGAACAGTCTCACCCGGCTGAGCGGCAGCTTCCTGGACCTGGAGGTTCTGGACCACTTCACCGGCCGCCGCCGGCCGGTGGGCAACCTGTCCGGCGGCGAGAGCTTCAAGGCCTCCATGAGTCTGGCCCTGGGGCTCTCCGACACCGTCTCCTCCCAGATGGGCGGCATCCAGATGGAGGCTCTGTTCATCGACGAGGGCTTCGGCACCCTGGACCGGCGGTCCATTGAAAACGCCATGGACATCCTGGTGAACCTGTCCGGCAGCGGAAAGCTGGTGGGGGTCATCAGCCACCGGGAGGAGCTGAAAGACGCCATCCCCCAGCAGATCCGGGTGCAGAAGACCAAAAACGGCAGCCGGATCTCGGTGGACACCGGCCTCTGAGCACTCTGGCGACGGCTGCCCTCTCCCACAGAAAAAAATCCCCGGAAACCCCTGCCTCACAGGGATTTCCGGGGATATCTGCTCCACAGATTTCCAAAGAACAACGAAGGGGGATCCCAGGCCCATGCCCCGGATTCCCCAGTCTGTCCTGGGGATGCCGGAGGGGAACCGGGGGACAGGGATCTCCTGAGCGGGACTACAGCCTGCCGTAATCCCGCTCCACCTGGGTGATCAGATCCACCCGGCGGGCGTGGCGGCCCCCCTGGAACTGGGCGGAGAAGAAGGAGTCACAGATCATCTTGGCCAGTTCGGTGCCCACCACCCGGGCTCCCATGGCCAGGATCTGACAGTCGTTGTGCTCCACGATCATCTTTGCGGTGTAGGGCTCACTGCACACACCGGCCCGGATGCCGGGAACCTTGTTGGCCGCCAAGGAGATGCCCACACCGGTGCCGCACACCAGGACCCCCTTGTCGATCTCCCCGGCCCGGATGGCCTCGGCCACCTTCCGGCCGGGAATGGGGTAGTCCACCTTGTCCGTGGGGCTGGCGGCACCGAAGTCCACCACCTCGTAGCCCTTCTCCTTCATATACTCCAGCAGAACGTTCTTCAGTTCCACCGCAGCGTGATCCGAACCGAATCCGATTTTCATGAACCCGCCTCCTAAATTGTTCTCAGCATATGAATGGCCTGGGCCCGGTCCGCCGCCCCGAAGACGGAGGAGCCTGCCACCAGCACATCCGCCCCCGCCTCCTTGATGCGGTGGGCCGTGTCCCGGGCGATGCCCCCGTCCACCTCCACGTGGCAGGCGGGATTGTACCGGTCCAGCAGAGCCCGCACTTCCCTCACCACGGAAACCTGGGACTCCATGAAGGCCTGGCCCCCGAATCCGGGCTCCACCGTCATCACCAGCACCATGTCCAGTTCCTCCACATAGGGGAGAATGGCCTCCGCCCGGGTGATGGGCCGCAGGGCCACCGCCTTCTGCACGTGGCACTGCTCCATCTCCTTCAGCGCCTGGGCAATGAACCGGGGGTGGTCCGCCTCCAGGTGAACCGAAATGACATCCGCCCCGCTGCGGGCAAAGTCCTCAATATAGCGCACCGGGGCATCAATCATCAGATGCACATCCAGTTTCATGTCGGTATACTTCCGGACGGATTTCAGCACCGGAATGCCGAAGGTGAGGTTGGGCACAAAGCTGCCGTCCATCACATCAAAGTGAAGCATGTCGGCGGTGCGGATGCTGTCAATGTCCTCCCCCAGTCTGGTGAAATCTGCGGACAGGATGGAGGGTGCCACCTGAATCCGCGCCGGAGCAGGTTGTTCCATGGTCTGGCCTCCTTGCGGTCTGTGCCGTGCGTGCACGGTGACGCAGTCCGAATTTACGCTATTATAGCCGGCATGCCCGGGAAATGCAAGCCTTTTCTCCCGGGAACCGCGCTCTCTTCCACCCCCATCGGACTCCGGCTGCGGGGAGATGGGGATCCGCTACCTCTGCTGCGTCGTCCCCGGAATGTCCTCCAGTTCCGCCTCCCCGGGAATCAGCATCTGGTGGCTGCGGGAGGCGCCGGACAGGCCGGTGGCACTGATCTGCACCGAGGTCACCCCCTCCAGCTGCCCCAGGGTGAGGGCGATGGCGTAATCCGCCAGAGTCAGGGAGACGTCGGAGAGACCGCCGTACTGCTCGGACAGGCGGATCAGCAGGTTCCCCTGGTTCTCCCCGTCCCAGCTGCAGCTGACCAGAGCGGTGCCCCGGGGAAAGGGGCTCTGCAGATCCTCGTCCTGAGGCCCCTGCAGGAGCACCTCCAGCAGTTCCTCCGGTGCCACCTCCCGGTTCTCCTCCGGAGACCAGGGCTCCCAGGCCAGGGCGGAGCCGCTGGTGGCCCTGCTGAGGTAGTACAGCCGGTACGCTCCCTCCCCGGCGGTGCTCTGCTCCCCCCCGCAGGAGATCAGGGCCAGCAGAAGGGCGCTCAGCAGGCACCCGCTCAGAACCCGTCTCATTGGCCCGCCTCCTCTTCTTCCTTCTCCTGGGTGAACTGGGGGAAGCCTACGGTGAATATGCTCCCCTGGGGGTTGCGGGCGCGCACCGTGACCCAGCCCCCGTGGCGGCGCACCGTGTCCCGCACGATGGACAGCCCCAGGCCGGTTCCCCCGGCCGCCCGGGAGCGGGCCTTGTCCACCCGGTAGAAGCGGTTGAAGACCTTGGGCATGTCCTCCTCCGGAATGCCCACCCCGGTGTCCGCCACATCGGTCAGAATCTGATCTCCGTCCCGGTAGATGGAGATCTCCACGCTGCCTCCGGGCACGTTGTATTTGATGGCGTTTTCCACCAGATTGAAAAAGACCTGGTAGAGGTCATCCTCCGTACAGCGGATCACGCAGCCGGAGGCCGAGTCCACCCGCAGACTGACCCCCGCCGCATCCGCCACCGGGGTGAGAATGTTCACCGCCCGCTCCATCACCTCCAGCACGTCCACCGGGAAGGTGGGACCTGCAGGCAGGCTGTCCAGTCTCGTCAGGGCCAGCAGGTGCTCGGTAATGCGGGTCAGGCGCTCCGCCTCGCTGCCGATGTCCGCCACAAACTCCCGGCTGGTCTCCTCATCCATCCCCTCGCTCTGGAGGATGGAGTCGGCCAGCAGGCGGATGGAGGCCAGCGGAGTCTTCAGCTCGTGGCTGGCGTCCGCCACAAAGCGGCGGCGGACCTCCTCCGTGGCCTGCAGCCGGTCCGTCAGGGTGTTGAACTCCGCCGCCAGCATGGCCAGCTCATCCCGGCCCACCGGATTGAGCCGGTGTCCGTACTCCCCCTTTCCCACATAGCGGATGGCCCGCAGCAGGGCGGTGATGCGGGCGGTGAGCATGCGGGAGAAGAAGGCGCTGAGCACCACCGTCACCACGGCAATCACCAAAGAGATGGTGCGCAGGTTCTGCTGCAGGCTGAGCAGCAGTTCCCCCTGCTCCTCGTCGATCTCCAGCAGCCAGATGGAGCCGATGATCATGCCCCGGTAGACAATGGGCACCGCAGCCACCGAGGTGAAGGCCCGGTCCGCCACCGCAAAGCGGGACACCACCACATCGTTGCCCCTGAGGGCGGAGACAATCTCCTGGTACAGGGCATAGCGGTAAGCCGGCGCCGCCTCCTCCGCCGGCGGAGAGGTCTCCTCCTGCCCCTCCGGGGAGGGCTGGTCCGTCAGGCTGTCGTAGAGGATGAGGCCGGCGGGATCCGTCACCAGAATGCGGTCCATTCCCATGGTGTCCAGCATGTTCATCACCCGCACCACCTGGTCGGAGGTCAGGGACTCCAGTTCCATCAGAGCGGAGGCCATCACCGAGGCCTGGCTCTTCAGGGAGTCCCGCTTGGAGGCAAAAAGCAGATCCTGAGAGGCCCGCAGAGGATAGGTGTTCAGCAGGATCAGCACCACGATGAAGATCACCAGATAGCTGGCGGCGTACTTCATCTGCAGGGAGGAGAAAAAAGGCACCCTGTCGCTGACAGGGGTCTTCTCCTCACCGGGATCCGGTCTGCTCACGGCTTCACTTCTCCGCTCCGGGTGCTTCCGAGGGGGCGAAGAGGTAGTATCCCACGCCCCACTTGGTGCGGATCAGCTCCGGGTTGGCGGGATCCTTCTCCACTTTCTCCCGCAGACGGCGCACATGGACGTCCACCGTGCGGTAATCCCCCACGTATTCGTAGCCCCAGACGATGTTGAGCAGGTTCTCCCGGCTGTACACCCGGCCGGGATTGCGCATCAGCAGTTCCATGAGATCAAACTCCTTGGCGGTGAGATCCACCGGCTGGCTGCCCTTCCAGGCCGCCCGGCGCTCCGTGTCCAGACGGATGTGGCCGGCGGTGAGCACCTTTCCTCCCCCCGCCTCCCCGATGGCCCCGGAGCGGCGCAGAAGGGCCCGCACCCGGGCCTTCAGTTCCAGAATGTTGAAGGGTTTGGTCACATAGTCGTCTGCCCCGTACTCAAAGCCCAGCAGCTTGTCCGTATCCTCGCTGCGGGCGGTCAGCATGATGATGGGCACGTTGGAAAACTCCCGGATCCGCAGGCAGGCCTGGAGCCCGTCGATCTTGGGCATCATCAGGTCCAGAATGATCAGGTCAAAGCGGCCGTCCCGGGCCAGTTCCACGGCCTGCTCCCCATCCGAGCCGGTCTCCACCTGGTAGCCCTCGTGGCGCAGGTTGAATGTGATTCCCTTCACGATGACCGGTTCGTCATCCACAACTAGTATCTTCGGCATGTTCGGACTCCTTGTCTTGCACTTCCGGACCGGTCCCCGGCGGCAGGGGGCGGCAGAGGGGGAAAACGCCCGGAGAAAATCTCCTCCATCTTTCTTGTGGGACACTCTTGCACACTGCCCCGGCCCTGTGCTATAATGGGGCCCGGACTTTCCTGCCATTATATCACGCTTACGGAGATAAAGCTATGATAAAAAAACGTCTCGTGTCCGTCCTTCTCCTGATCCCCCTCCTGCTCTCCCTGGTGGTCCTCCCCGCCAATGCCCTGGAGGAGCCGGATCTCTACTGCACCAATGCCTGCCTCTTCAATGCCACCTACGATGAGGTACTGCTGGACAAGGGGGCCAACGAGCGGGCCTATCCCGCCTCCATCACCAAGGTCATGACCGCCCTGCTGGTGATGGAAGCACTGGATGAGGGAAAGCTCACCCTGGAAACGCCCATTACGGCAGAGGAAAGCGCCCACCGGGATCTGTCGGAGAATGCCTCCAACGCCAATCCCCGCATCAAGATCGGGGAGACCCTGCCGGTGGAGGAACTGCTCTACTCCCTGCTCCTGCCCTCCGCCAATGAGGCGGCAAACATCCTGGCCGTCGCCGTGGACGGGACCATTGAGGACTTTGTGGCCCACATGAACCGCAGAGCGGAAGAGCTGGGCTGCAAGGGCACCCACTTTGTCAATCCCCACGGTCTTCACGACCCGGATCACTACACCACCGCCTACGACATCGCCATCACCATGAAGGCCGCCCTGGAGTACGACCTCTTCCGCACCATCATCAAGGAGCCCACCCATAAGGTGCCTCCCACCAACATGACGGGGGAGCGGACTCAGTACAATACCAACGGGCTGGTGTCCACCTGGCAGTACGGGGGCTATCTCTACAGCAAGTGCATCGGGGGCAAGACCGGCACCACGGAGGAGGCGGGCCGCTGTCTGGTGGCCGCGGCGGAAAACGAGGACTTTCTGCTGATCTCCGTCATTCTGGGCTCCGGACCCGTTCCCCAGGCGGACGGCTCTCAGCCCAAACAGGGGCAGTTTACAGAAACCGTAAAACTGCTGGAGTGGGGCCTGAACAGCTTCCAGCGGGTCACCATCACACAGCCGGATGAGCCTGTGGACTCCGTGGCGGTTACCATGTCCCGGGATGCGGACGAGGTTCTGGTCAAGCCCCAGGGCTCCATCACCCGCACCCTGCCCAAGGATCTGGACCTGAGCCTGCTGGAGACCCAGGTGTCCCTCTTCCAGGAGAGTGTGGAGGCCCCTGTGGAGAAGGGGCAGACCCTGGGGACCATGACCCTCTCCTACCAGGGGGAGGTATACGGAACCCTGGATCTGGTGGCCGTCACCGGGGTGGAGCGCTCCCAGCTGCTTTACATCAAGAACCGGGTGGAGACCTTCTTCCACCGCTGGGGCATCCTCATTGCGGTGGTGGCGGTGGTCCTTGTGGTTCTGCTCCTCCGCTTCCACTTCTCCCGGCGGCGCAGCCGGCGAAACAGCTACCGGTCCCGGCGGCGCAGAAACTATACCGGCAGACGCTACTGATTTTTCCCTGCGGCACGGGCCTTGAGTCCGTGCCGCTTTTCTTCCGGCGGGAGGCCGGCCCCTCCGCCCCGGAGGAGGCAGAGGCCAGAAAAACCGCCCGGACCCCATGTCCGGACGGCTTTTTCCCTGCACAGGCTCTCAGGACCAGCTGCGCTCATACTCGGAGCGGCCCTCCCGGCCCATGAGATCGGTCATCACGGTGAACACGTCCCGGTCCCCGTAGATCACCTCATAGGCCGCCTGGGAGATGGGCATCTCCACCCCCGCCTTCTGGGCCAGGGTGCGGGCGTTGGCGGCGGCGTAGACCCCCTCCACCACTCCGCCCACCTGGGCAATGGCATCCGGAATGGGGGTTCCCCTGCCCACAAGGATGCCGCAGCGGCGGTTGCGGGAGTGCATGGAGCAGCAGGTGACGATAAGATCCCCCACCCCGGCCAGACCGGTGATGGTCTCCCGCCGTCCCCCCAGGGCCACCCCCAGGCGGGCGGTCTCCGCCATGCCCCGGGTCATCAGCAGCGCCTTGGTGTTATCCCCGCAGCCCATGCCGTCCAGGCAGCCGGCACACAGGGCAATGACGTTTTTCAGGGCGGCACAGATCTCGGTGCCGATGCGGTCGTCCGAGGTGTACACCCGGAAGCGGCGGTTCATGAACGCCTCCTGCACCCGGCGGGCAATGGCCTCGGTCTCCCCCGCTGCCACCACCCCGGTGGGAATGCGCCGGCCCACCTCCTCCGCGTGGGAGGGACCGGAGAGCACCACCACCGGGCACTGCCCCTCGGTCTCCTCCTCCATCACCTGGGACAGGCGCAGGGAGGTCCCCCGCTCAATGCCCTTGGAGGCGGAGACCAGCAGAGTGCCGGGAGTCAGCCTGCCTCTCAGCCTGGCCGCCGTCTCCCGGACGGCGTAGGAGGGGGTCACCAGCACCACCATGGCGCTGTCCCGGACGCAGTCCAGATCTGCGGTGAGCTTCAGCTCCGGCGGCAGAGGCACCCCCGCCAGCATGGGGTTCTCCCGCTTCTCCTCCAGCGCCCTGGCCTTCTCCTCCCGGCGGGACCACAAAGTCACATCGTGGCCGTTTTCCAGCAGCACCAGCGCCAGGGCCGTTCCCCAGCCGCCGCTGCCCAGCACGGAAACCTTCATGAATACTCCTCCTGTCCGGACCGATGCTCAGTTTTTCCTGTGAAAACTGAACCGGTTCTCCGTTCCCGTCAGCAGCCGGTGGATGTTGCTGCGATGTTTCCACACCACCAGTCCCCCCAGAAAGAGTCCCATCCCGAAGAGAATGGGGTCCCGGTAGACAAACCAGGTGGCGAAGGGGAAGGAGGCCCCGGCCCAGATGGAACCCAGGGAGATGTAGCGGGTGAGAAGGACCAGCACCAGAAAGCCGATCCACACCACGGCGGCGATGCGCCAGTCCAGCAGCAGAACCATGGTTCCCCCGGACAGCACACCCTTGCCGCCCCGGAAGTGGAACATGCAGGGATACATGTGCCCCAGCAGCACCCAGCCGGCGGCCCAGTATTCGGCGTAGAGCACCAGCTCTCCCCCCTGGATCCCGGAGAACAGCAGGGCTCCCGTCTTCATGCCCACCACCGCCTTCAGCACGTCGGTGAGAATGACCACTGCGGTCAGGGGGCCGCCGAAGGTGCGGTAAAAGTTGGTGAGCCCCGCATTTCCGCTGCCGTGGGTGCGCACATCGTCGTGGAGAATGTACTTGGAGACGATCACGGAGCCGTTGAAGCAGCCGCAGAAGTAGCCCACCACCGCGGCCAGGACCGCCCGGAATATGATGTTGCCCATGTCACTGACCCTCCTTATCGCCCTTCTGGCGGATGGTCAGCCTCACCGGCGTCCCCTCCAGCCCGAAGGTGCTGCGGATCTGATTCTCCAGATAGCGCTGATAGGAGAAGTGGAACAGTTTCGCGTCGTTGCAGAAGCAGACAAAGTGGGGCGGCCGGATGCCCACCTGAGTCATGTAGTAGATCTTCAGCCGGCGCCCCCGGTCGGTGGGAGGCTGCACCCGGGCGGTGGCATCCGCCAGCACGCTGTTGAGCATGCCGGTGGCGATGCGGGTGGCCGCCTGGCCGTTCACGTAGTTGATGAGATCAAACAGACGCTCCACCCGCTGACCGGTGAGGGCGGAGATGAAAATCACCGGGGCGTAGGTCATATAGGACAGGGCCTGCAGAATCTCTCTGCGCATCCGGTCCATGGTCCGCCCGTCCTTCTCCACGGTGTCCCATTTGTTCACCACCAGGATGCTGGCCTTGCCCGCCTCGTGGGCCAGCCCCGCAATCTTGGTGTCCTGTTCCGTCACCCCCTCACCGGCGTCAATGAGGATCAGGCACACGTCGCTGCGCTCAATGGCCATGG
>CAYXVN010000039.1:0-9627 GCA_964468565.1 uncultured Oscillospiraceae bacterium
AGACCCTGGAGGTGCGCTACAAGGGGAAGAACATCTACGACGTGCTGGAGATGACGGTGGACGAGGCCATCCCCTTCTTTGAGAAAATCCCCCGCATCGCCAACCGCCTGCGCACCCTGGCGGATGTGGGGCTGGGCTACATCAAGCTGGGACAGCCCTCCACGGAACTCTCCGGCGGCGAGGCCCAGCGGGTCAAGCTGGCCACGGAGCTGTCCAAGCGCTCCACCGGCCGCACGATCTATATCCTGGACGAGCCCACCACCGGCCTCCACGCAGACGACGTGCGCCGCCTCATTGACGTGCTGCAGCGCCTCGTGGACGCAGGCAACACCGTGGTGGTCATCGAGCACAATCTGGACGTCATCAAGACGGCCGACTACATCATTGACCTGGGCCCCGAGGGGGGCGACGGCGGCGGCCGGGTGGTGTGCACCGGCACGCCGGAGGAGGTGGCCGCCTGCCCCTCCTCCTACACCGGTCAGTACCTGAAAAAGGTGCTCCAGGCCTGAGTTCCCGCCCCGGCGGTCCGGACACGGCTTCGCTGTGTCCCCGGACCGCAGATTCTGCAACAGAGAGTAACTGAGGTAACGGATGGAAGCTTTTCACTGGCTGTTTGAAACCACCTTCGGCAAATGTGTCCTGACCATGCTGGTTTCCATGGTCCCCATCATCGAACTGCGGGGCGGCGTCCCCTTCGGGGTGGCGGTACTGGGCCTGCCCTCCTATCTGGCCTTTCCCGCCGCCGTCATCGGCAACGTTCTGCCCGCCCCTTTCATCATCGTCTACATCCGGCGGATCTTCATGTGGATGCGCCGGCACATGCCCCGGCTCAACGGCATGGTGGATACCCTGGAAAAGAAGGCCCACCTGAAGGGAGAGAAGGTGCTGCGCTACCAGGGCCTGGGGCTGTGGCTCTTCGTGGCCATTCCCCTCCCCGGCACCGGCGCCTGGACCGGCTCCCTGGTGGCCGCCTTTCTGGACATGCGCCTGAAAAGTGCCATGCCCGCCATCATTCTGGGGGTCATCACCGCCGGGTGCATCATGCTGGCCCTCACCCACGTGGGAATCAATCTCTTCTCCAGTGTTCTGTAGGCCTGTCCCGGATGTTCCGGACAGGCCACCGGCTGCCCCCCCTGGGGCTGCCCGCCGCCCAGGCCTGCCCTGCATCTCGCCCCGGAAAGGAGGCTCTCCCATGGAGGAACCCGGATCCGTCGCCACCCCCGGCCTTGACACCCAGAAGGGGGTGGTCACCGGCATCATCTACCGCAATGAGGACAACGGCTACACCATTCTGCGCCTGGATACCGGCGGTCAGGAGATCACCGTGGTGGGAACTTTGCCCGGGGTCTCCCCGGGGGAGTACCTCACTGTCCAGGGCCGCTGGACCCGCCATCCCACCTACGGTGCCCAGCTGCGGGCGGAGACCTTCTCCCGGCGGCTCCCCCGGGAGCAGAAGGACCTGTTTCTCTATCTGGCCTCCGGCGCCGTGCGGGGGGTGGGCCGGGCCACCGCCCGGCAGCTGGTGGACGAATTCGGGGAGGACGTGCTGGACGTCATCGAGTCCCACCCGGAACAGCTGACAAAGCTGCGGGGCATCTCCCCCAGCCGGGCAAAACTGATTTCCGACTCCTTCCGCACCACCATGTGGATGCGGCGGCTGACGGAATTTCTCTCCGAGTACTCGCTGCCTCTGGAACTGGCCGCCCCCCTGCGCCGCTCCTTCGGTGAAACCGCTCTGGAGGCCCTCAAGGCCAACCCCTATCTTCTCACCCGGGAGGGCTTTGACGTGGAGTTCGCCCGGGTGGACCGGCTGGCAGCCTCCCTGGGCATGGGGAAACTGGACCGGCAGCGGCTGGAGGCCGGCCTCATCTACGAGCTCACCTTCAACCTGGAGCACGGCCACACCTTTCTCCCCTGGGACAAGCTGCTGGACGCCACCTGGAAACTGCTCACCAGCGCCGACACCGACTCCCTCACCCGGACCCTGGAGGACCTGGTGAGCCGGGGAGAGCTGATCCAGGACCAGGTGGCCGGTGAGCGGGCCGTATACCTGCCTGGCCTCCACGAGGCGGAGGTTGCAGTGGCCCGGCGGATTCTCCGCCTCTGCGATGCCCAGCCCCAGCCCCCGGAGGATCTGGACCGGCTCATCTCCCGCATCCAGTCCGAGCAGAAGATCACCTACGCCCCCCAGCAGCGCCGGGCGGTGGAACTGGCCGCCTCCCGCCAGGTGATTCTCCTCACCGGAGGGCCGGGCACCGGCAAGACCACCTGTCTGCGGGGAGTGCTGGCCCTCTACAGCGCCCTGGGCCTCCAGACCGCTCTGGCCGCTCCCACCGGCCGGGCCGCCAAGCGGCTGGGGGAACTGTGCCAGGCGGACGCCTCCACCATCCACCGGCTGCTGGAGACCGGCTACGACCGGCGCAGCGGCCGGCTGAAGTTCCAGCACAGCTTTACGGATCCTCTCCCGGTGGGGGCACTTATTGTGGATGAGACCTCCATGGTGGATCTGCCCCTGATGGCCGCCCTGCTGGATGCCCTGCGGGACGACTGCCGCCTGGTGCTGGTGGGGGATCCGGATCAGCTCCCCTCAGTGGGACCGGGCAGCCTCTTCGCGGACCTGATCCGCAGCGAGGTGGTGCCTACCGTGCGCCTTACGGACATCTTCCGCCAGGCGGCCGAAAGCGCCATCATCCGCTCCGCCCATAAGGTCAACCGGGGCCTCCCCCCGGAACTGGAGAACCAGGGGGATTTCTTCTTCCTCTCCCGGCCGGATCCCCAGGATGCGCTGGACACCATTGTGGACCTGTGCCGGCGCCGTCTGCCGGAGCGCATGGGAATTCCCACCGACCAGATTCAGGTCCTCTCCCCCACCCGACGCCGCACCACCGGCACCGGCACCCTCAACCAGGTGCTGCAGGCCGCCCTCAATCCGCCTCTGGAAAACAAGGGGGAGCGGCGCTTCGGGGACTGGGTCTACCGGGCGGGAGACCGGGTCATGCAGGTGAAGAACAACTACGACATCCCCTGGCGGGAGGAACACGGCCGGGATGCGGGACTGGGCATGTTCAACGGGGAGATCGGGGTCATCCGCTCCATTGCCGGCGATGCCATCACCGTGGATTTCGACGGCAAGATCGTCACCTATACCCCGGAGATGCTGGGGGAGCTGGAGCCCGCCTTCGCCATCACGGTGCACAAGGCCCAGGGGGCGGAGTACCGGGCGGTCATTCTGGCCGCCGTGGAGGGCAATCCCTTTCTCTACACCCGCAGCGTCCTCTACACCGCCATCACCCGGGCCCGGGAACTGCTCATCATCGTGGGCAGCCGGAAGACCGTTCTGGACATGGTGGGCAACAACCGCCAGTCCCGGCGCTACTCGGGTCTGCGCTACCGCCTGGTGAATCCCTCGCAGGCGGAACTGGAACCCTTCCCGCCCTCTCCCCCGCCGGAGCCCCCCGCTCCTCCCGCTTCCGCCGGAGCCGGCCGGTACCGGATCCCCGTAGAGGGGGACACCCCTTCTCCGGAAGAGGAGGTATCCCTGCCCTTCCCGGAGGAGGATCCCTGAGGCGGCACCCCGCCGGAACCGCAGCAAAGACCTCCGAATCCCCAGGCACCCGCCGTGCCGGAGATCCGGAGGTCTGACCGTGTTCTGATCATATTCCGGGACGCGCTCCCTCTGCTCCCTGTTGCAGAACCTCCCCTCCGGGGCAGATTCTGACAGGGAGAACCGGCAAAATCGTCTCCACCGCCGAGGAACCCGCTCCAGACGGCATTTCCTGGCAGAGCCTTCCCGGACAGCCGGGGTCATCGGGATCCCCAGGTCCGGTTCATGAGACCCGGGGCAGGCTCTCCCGGCAGGCTCCACGGCCCAACCCCCCGGTTCCGGAGTCCCTCTTACCGGCGCGGGAATGGAGATGCCCCCTCAGGGGGCAGATCCGGGGAACTCCGGCACTCCCCAGTGGTTTTCCAGGCCGGCGACCGGAAAAGGCCGCCCTCCTCCCCGGGGTGCCGGTTTACACCTGAAGGGCGCTGTAGTAGCCCTGGCGCATGGCCATATGGATCTGACCCACGTTGTGGCAGTCCCCGATCACCCAGGACTCCCCCGCCTGGGCGCAGAGGGCATCCACCTGCTCCCAGGGGGCACGGAACCCCAGGGCGCAGACTACGCTGTCCGCCGGTATGACCAGGACCCGGCCCTCCTGCTCCACCCGGACGGCCCCGGGGACAATCTCCAGCACCCTGGTCCTCACCAGACAGGTGGCGGCAGCCTCCACCTGGGGCATCAGGGCCCCCCGGTAGAAGGAGTTCACCTCCTGGGCAATGGCATCCTTCATCTCGATAACCGTTACCTGGTGACCCAGGTGGTGGAAGGAGACCGCCGCCTCGGCCCCCACCAGGCCGCCCCCCAGAATGGCCACCCGGTGACCCAGCTTCTCCGGGTGCAGTTCCGCCTGGGTGGCCATCAGCACCTGGGGCAGTTCCATGCCGGGAATGGGAGGGCGCAGTTCCCTGCTCCCGATGGCCACAAACAGGGCATCCGGATCCTGCTCCCGCACCAGCTGGGGGGTCACCTCGGTATTCAGCAGAATCTCTGCTCCGCTGGAGACCACCCGCCGCTCCAGCACCTCCCGGAACCTGCGGATGTCCTCCTTGAAGAAGGGGGCACCGGCGGCATGCAGATTGCCCCCCAGCCGGTCCGAGCGCTCCGCCAGGGTCACCTGGTGGCCCCGGGCGGCCAGGGTGATGGCGGCCTCCATGCCCGCCGGACCTCCCCCCGCCACCAGAACCCTGCGGCTGCGGGCGGGAGCGGGAAGGGGATGCTTCGCTGCCAGCTGCTGGCCCATGACGGGGTTGACGGAGCATTTCAGAGAGTGGGTCTTCACCACATCCCCGAAGCACTCGTAGCAGCGCAGACAGGGGGTGATGTCCTCCCCCTGGCCGTGGAGGGCCTTGTTGGGAAGCTGGGGGTCCGCCAGGAGGGCGCGGCCCAGTTCCACCAGGTCCGCCTGGCCGCTGGCCACAATCTCCTCCATCTGGGCGGGGTCGTTCAGGGAGCCCACGCAGGCCACCGGAGTGTGCAGCTGCTTTTTCATGTCTGCCGCCAGGTATACGTTCACGCCCCGGGGATAAAAGGCGGAGGGGTGGGTACGGCAGAAGAGATTCGGGTCCTCGTGGTTGCCGCAGGAGACATTGAACAGGTCCACCTGGTCCTCCACCAGCTGTGCCACCTGAATGCACTCCTGGGGGGAGAGGCCGCCGGCGGTCAGGTCGTCCCCGGAGATGCGAAGCTCAATGGGAAATCCGGGCCCCACCGCCCTGCGGACCGCATCCAGGGCCATGCTCAGAAAGCGGGTCCGGTTTTCCAGGCTGCCCCCGAACTCATCGGTGCGCCGGTTCTGGCTTGGAGAGAGAAACTGGGAGAAGAGCCAGCCGTGGGCGGCGTGGACCTGCACCATGTCGAACTCACAGTCCTTCACCAGTTTCGCCGCCCTGCCGTAGGCCTCCACAATCTCCAGGATCATCTCCCTGGGCATGGCGTGGACGGTTCCCAGGGGGGTCACCTCATCGCTGGGGCCCCAGGCCGTCTCCAGCACATCCTCCATTCCCCCCACACTGGCAAGTCCGGCATATTTGCCCCCGTGGGAGAGTTGAATGCTGGCGTAGGCCCCGGCGTTGTGGATGGCCCGGGCCGTGTCCGTCAGCCCCTGGCGGACCCCCGGGGAGTCCAGCTGCACCTGGATGGAGTGGGACCTGCCGGTGGCGGAGTGGACAATGGACTCCCCGTAGGTGACCACCGCCACGCCGCCTCTGGCCTTCTCCTCCAGATAGGCGATCAGATCCGCAGTGAGGTGCCCATCCCGGGTCACCATGCTGGGACTGGTGGGGGCGGCCATAATGCGGTTTTTCAGCCGCAGATTCCCGATGCGCAGGGGAGAAAACAGGTGGGGGTAAAGGGTCTTTCCGACTGGTTGCATGTGCGTGTTCTCCTTTCATACAAGGCCCGGGTTTGCGGATTTCCGGGCATGGAGGGTTTCCATTATTCCTCCGGGGAAGCGGCTGCCTGCCCGGCGGGGCAGATCCGGTGTCGGGAAGCTGGGGATCGTCTGCCGCCCGGGGCGGTGTCCGCCTGGACGCTTCCCGGAGAGGGCGGGACGACCCCTGCCGGAACTGCCGGGGGGCGGATTTCCAGATCCCTTCCCAGCAGCGTGCAGGGCGGGTGTCTCTGCCGGATCTGTGCTCCCTCAGCACCTGCGCTTCCACAGCCAGGTGCCCAGGGCTGCCAGGGCCATTCCCCCGGCGGCCAGCCGGTACACATTTCCCGTGGTGACCGACCCCAGCAGGGCAGCGGCTGCCGCGTTGAGCACCGTGGGAGACAGCAGCTGGCCCAGATTCATGGCGCAGGTGTAGGTGGCCGAGGCGAAGGCGGTAGCCTCCGGCGTCACCGCATTGGCCACATCCGTAGCCCCCGTGGGAATATAGATGCCCTGGGAGAATCCGCAGAGGACGGCACCCAGGCATAGGGCGGGGACACTGGAGGGGAAGCACACCAGCAGGACCGCCCCGGCGGAGAAGCAGAGCATGGCCGCGCTGAGGGTGAAGCCCTTTGTGATGCGGGTGACGGTACCCAGCACCATCCCGATGGCGATCTGCGCTGCGGAGAACACCCCGGTCAGCAGCCCGGAGACGGCGGAGTTCCCCTCCAGGGGACCGCTGAGATGCATGGAGATGTTGGTGGTGAAAGTGATGAGGAAGAAGAACTCCAGCAGCACGGAGAGATCAATGCGCAGCACCTGCCCGTTAAGGCGCAGGGAGGTGCCCTGCCCGCCTCCGCTGCAGCCGGTATCCGGCAGACACACCAGCAGCACAAGGGCGGCCAGGAACCCCAGCCCGTTCACCCCGTAGGACAACTGCACTCCCGCCCGGCCCAGAAAGCCGGCCAGGGTGGTGATGAGCAGCATCCCCCCGCCGATGCTGGCCGACTGGACCCCCATGGCCTTCACCCGGGCCTCCCCCTGGAAGAACTCCGCCACCACCGCCACATTGAGGGTGGTGGCGATGCCCAGGGCCACCCCGTAGAGCAGACGGCAGGCAAAAAGCAGGGGAAAGCTGTGGGCCAGCAGGGGGGCCAGCCCCGTACATCCGGACAGAACTGCGGCGAAGAGCAGCAGCTTCTTTTTCGGGATGCGCAGCACCAGCCATCGGGAGAGCAGGGCCACCCCCATGGAGAGCAGACCCGGTGCGGTGACCAGCATCTGCACCAGGCTCACATCCACCTCCGGGAAACTGGCCTGAATGTCCCCCAGCACCGGGGACACGCTGAACTGCAGCCCCTGGATGAGGGAGATGGCACAGATGGAAAAATAGATTCCCGCTGTTTTCATGGTCAGACCTCCACCTCACGCAGCTTACCGGCGGGGGTACAACCCCTCTCCCGGATCCTCCGGCAGGGGGCATGCCCCTCCGGATAAATCCATGATAGCGCAGCCCGGGGGGCGGGGCAATCAGACTTTTTCCCCTTCCCTGCGGAAACAGCCACAGAGGAATCATCCCCCGGAAAGGAGACCTGCCCATGACAGCCGACGCCCTCTCCCTGCGCCAGCGGAACCTGCTGCGCATCCTGCAGGAACATCCGGGAGTTCTCCCCGGAGCCCGGATTGCCGATCAGCTGGCCATCACCACCCGTACCCTTCGCACCGATGTGGACACCGTAAACCGTCTGCTGGCCCACCGGGGGGTACACATCCGCTCCCTTCGGGGGCAGGGCTACACCCTGGAGACGGAAGATCCCCTTGTGCTGCCCCAGCTGCTGCACAGCACCCCCGGCCTTCAGAGCCGGGAGGACCGCCTGCGCTGGCTGGCCCTGCGGCTGTGCCGGGCGGAAGAGCCTCTCCGCCCCGCCGATCTGGAGGAGGAGATGTTTGTCAGCCACGGCACCCTGGAGGCCGATCTGAAAGCACTCCAGAGGCGCTGGAACCTCTCCCTGTCCCGCTCCCCCGCCGGCATCTCCCTGCCCGGGGAGGAACTGCAACGCCGCCAGCTCCTGGTAAACCTCTACGCCCAGGACTGGGACGACAGCCGGCAGGCCAGCTCCCTCTACGCCATGGAGGAGGAGACGGAACACTGCCTGAAGCAGGTGGCAGGGCTGACAGCCTCCATCCTCTCCTCCCTGGGAATCCGTCTGGAGGATGCGAACCTCACGGTGCTGAACCTCTTCTGCACTGTCTCCCTGGAGCGGATCCGGAGCGGCCACCTGCTCTCCGGACCGGCACCCACTCCCCCCAGGGATCCCCTGGCGGCCCGGGCCGCCCGGGAACTGGCGGGACAGCTCCAGCTGTGCAGCGGGTGCGCCCTGCCCCCTCCGGAGCGGGACATGCTCTACCGCATCCTGGCTTCCGGCCGGGTGCTGGACGCCTCCGCCCCCCGGGAGTGGTTCACTCCCCAGGTTCTCGCCCTGGGGGACGCCCTTCTGGGCCGCATCCGGGAGACCTTCGGTGCGGATCTGGGGGAGGACGGGGATTTCCGCATCACCCTGCTCCATTTCTTCCGCTACCTGAGCATGCCGGTCCACAGTCTTCGCCCCCTGGACGGCTGTGAGCAGCGAAAGACAGATCTGTGGGACAGCCTGGAGCTGGCCTGGCTGGTCCAGGAGCCCGCCCGCACCTTTCTGGGCCGGGAACTGGAGGAGAAGGAACTGCTCCACCTGGCCAACTGCATCTCCGGGGCCACGGAGGCCCTCTTCGCCCGCAGCCCGGAGCTGCGGCTGCGCACCGTCATCTCCAGCCAGATGAATCTCTCCGTGGCCTGGGCTCTGAAGCGGAGGGTGCTGGCCCGCTTCGGGGCCTGTCTGGACCTGCAGGCCCTGCTGCCTGCCCACGTGGAGGAGCTCTCCCCCTGGGGGGAGCCGGATCTGGTGCTCAGCACCGTTCCCCGGCAGGATCTGGACCAGGAGCGGGTGGCGGTAATCAGCCCCTGGCTGACCCCTGAGGACATCCGCACGGTGGAGGAGAAGATCCGCAGCATCCGCACCGCCCGTCTCTTTCCCTGTCCCCCCGGAAGGGCCACCTCCCTGGTGGAGCAGGCCTGGCACCGGGAACTGGGGCCGGTCTCCAGCCGGGAGGAGGGCATCCGCAGGGCAGCTCAGGATCTGGTGGCCCGGGGAGCCGCCGGTCCCCAGCTGCAGGAGGACCTGCTGCACCGGGAGCAGATCTGTCCCGCTCCCCTCTGCCAGGGCGTCCTCTGGCTCCCCTGTTCCCTGCCCGCCCGGGAGACCCGCCTGGCCTTCTATGGCTGCACCGGTCCCGGAAAGCTGCGGATGCTGGTCCTGGCCTGCTTCGCCCCCGGAGAGGCCGGAGTCCTCTTCCACCTGAAACCCCTCCTGGAGGCCCGCCTCCCCTCCGGATCAGAGTGCTCCTCCCCCCTCCCCCGGGACCGGAGGGGCGAAGAGGGACCGCCCTCCCTCTGACCTCCTCACTCCCTTTGGGGGACCATCCCCGAATCCCCCCTCTCGGCAACTTCATGGCCCGGCTCCCCCTCCCCGGGCCACCCTCCGCCTCCGGTTCCCGGAGTCCGACATGCCCCGGGGCCCGCCCTCCTCTCCCGAAGCGGGGACTTCGGGGCGTCCTCTCC
>CAYXVN010000039.1:9727-16450 GCA_964468565.1 uncultured Oscillospiraceae bacterium
CCCCCTGCCGGGTGTCTCTCCCCACCGGCGCAGCGGCATGGGGAGTCCGATCCGGCAGTTCAGGCCTTCCCCAACTGCTACAGCACCTATGATTTTCCAGTCTCAAGAAGAGGTGAAACCCCATGTATGAACTCACTCCCGTAGCGGGCAACAGCTGGTACATCCAGAGTCCGGCAAAGATCGGGGTGGTGAAAACCGGCGACCGGGAGGTTGTCCTCATCGACAGTGGCAACGATCGGGACGCCGGACGGCGGGTCGGCAAGATTCTCAAGGCCAATGACTGGCACCTCACCGCCATCTACAACACTCACTCCAACGCCGACCACATCGGGGGCAACCGGTTCCTGCACAACCAGACCGGCTGCCGGATCTTTGCCCCGGGCATTGAACAGTCCTTCACCCGCTATCCCATTCTGGAGCCGTCCTTCCTGTACGGCGGGTACCCCTGCCGGGATCTGCGCCACAAATTCCTTCTGGCCCAGGAGAGCCCGGCGGAGGAACTCACCGATGCCGTTCTCCCCCAGGGCATGACCATGATTGGCCTGCCGGGCCACTTTTTCCACATGGTGGGCTTCCGGACCTCTGACCATGTCATCTACCTGGCGGACTGTCTGTCCAGCCGGGAGACTCTGGAGAAATATCAGATCGGGTTCCTCTACGACGTGGAGGCCTACCTGAAGACCCTGGAAATGGTGAAAACCCTTCAGGCCGACTGGTTTGTCCCGGCCCACGCGGAGGTGACGGAGGACATCGTGCCCCTGGCCCAGTACAACATTAATAAGGTGATGGAGATCGGGGAGGTAATCACCACCCTCTGCGCAGAACCCCTCTCCTTCGAGGTGCTGCTGCAGAAACTCTTCCAGCGCTATGATCTGACCATGAATTTCGAACAGTATGTCCTGGTGGGCAGCACGGTGCGCTCCTACCTGTCCTGGCTGAAGGACACCGGCAGGCTCAGCGCCCGCTTCGAATCGTGCATGCTCCTCTGGGAGCGAACCTGAAAGGAGGAATTCACCCCATGTCCATTGAAAAGGTGCGGGCCTGGTTTCGCCCCTATGGCCTGGAGGACCGGATCCGGGAGTTTGACGTCTCCAGCGCCACCGTGGCCCTGGCGGCCCAGGCCCTTCACTGCGAGAGCTGCCGCATCGCCAAAACCCTCTCCTTCCTGGTAAACGGCGCTGCCGTTCTCATTGTGGCGGCGGGAGATGCCCGCATCGACAACCCCAAGTACAAGGCCCAGTTTGGCACCAAGGCGAAAATGCTCTCCCCGGAGCAGGCGGCGGATCTGGTGGGCCACACCGTGGGCGGGGTATGCCCCTTTGCCGTCAACGAGGGGGTGAAAGTCTACCTGGACCAGTCCCTGCGGCGCTTTGACACCGTCTTTCCCGCCGCGGGGAGCAGCAACAGCGCCATCGAACTCACCATCCCCGAACTGGAACGCTATTCCGGCTTCACCGCCTGGGTGGACGTGTGCAAGGGCTGGCAGCCGGCCTGAGTTTCCCGGTCCCCCTCATCCCTGAAAAAAAACAGACGGCACAGCTCCCCTTCGGAACTGTGCCGTCTGTTATTTTCTGCTTTTTTTCTCCCTGACGCCTCAGCCGGCCGCAGCCAGCAGCTGGCGGGTGTAGGCCTCACGGGGGTGGTCAAAGATCTCATCCACCGTCCCACTCTCCACAACCCTGCCCTCCTTCATGACCAGAACGGTGTCGCACAGCTGGCTCACCACATTGAGGTCGTGGGATATGAAGAGATAGCTGAGGTCCAGCTCATCCCGCAGGGTGCGCAGCAGCTGAAGAATCTGGGCCTGAATCGTCACGTCCAGGGCGGACACCGGCTCGTCCGCGATGAGGAACCGGGGCCGCTGCAGCAGGGCCATGGCGATGCACACCCGCTGTCTCTGACCTCCGGACAGCTCCGACGGCCTGGCCTCCAGACACTCGGCGGGCATCTCCACCCTGGCCAGCATCTCCTCCACCCTGCGTCTGCGCTCCCCGGCGTCATAGCGGCCATAGATCCGCAGGGGCTCCTCCAGCAGCCAGCCCACGGGGTAGGCCGGATTCAGGGCGCTGTAGGGGTCCTGAAAGATCATCTGGGGCCGCCTGGTGTAGTGGATCACTTCCCCCCGGTCGGGCCGCACCAGGCCCAGGATGGTCTTGGCCAGGGTGGACTTGCCGGTACCCGACTCCCCCACCAGGCCCAGAATCTCCCCCCGGCGCACATCAAAGGTGACGTCGTGGAGCACCTCCTGGAAGGGGCCCCTGCGGAAGAGCCCCCCGGAGCGGTAGCCCGCCGTCACGTGCTGCACCGAGAGAACCCGTTCATCCGTCATGCTGCTCCTCCTTCCGCCTGCGGGTGGGAATGGCGGCAATCAGCCGCTTCGTATAGGGGTGCACCGGGTGAAAGAACACCTGGTCCGCCGGCCCCTCCTCCACCAGAAGGCCCCGCTGCATCACCGCCACCCGGGTGCACAGTCTGCGCACCACACTCAGGTCGTGGGAGATGAAGAGCATGGAGATGCCGGACTCCCGGTTCAGCTTCTTCAGAAGCTGCAGAATCTGGGCCTGCACCGTCACGTCCAGGGCGGTGGTGGGCTCGTCCAGCAGCAGCAGGCGGGGCCTGGCGATGATGGCCGCGGCGATCATGGCCCGCTGAAGCATGCCTCCGGAGAGTTCATGGGGGTATTTCTCATAGACTCCCCGGGGATCCGGCAGTTCCACCGCCGCCAGGGCCTCCAGGGCCTGCCGGCGCCGCTCCTCCCGGCCAAGGTCGGTATGGATGCGGAGAACCTCCTCCACCTGCCGGCCCACCTTCATCAGGGGATCCATGGCGCTCATGGGCTCCTGAAAAACCACCCCGATGCTCTTTCCCTGGATCTTTCTCAGCTCACTGCGCGGGGCGTGGAGCAGTTCCACCCCGTCCAGGAGAATCTCCCCGGAGTAATCGCACTGCTTCCGGGGCAGCAGTCCGGCCACGCTCATGGCGGTCACCGTCTTGCCGGAGCCTGACTCCCCCACCAGACCGGCGATCTCTCCCTCCGGGATGGTCAGCCGGATGCCGGCCACCGCCTCCCGCTGGCGGGTATGAAAGCGCACATGGAGATCCCGGATTTCCAGCATCAGTCCCCACCGCCCTTCCGGGCCTGGAGGCCCTCCCCGATGAGTCCCACGCTGAAGATCATGAGAATGATGGTCACACCGGTGCTGATGGCGTACCAGGGGGCCCGGGCCAGCATCCCCTGGGCCTCCGAGAGCATGTAGCCCAGGGAGGCGTCCGGGGGAGTCACCCCGATGCCCAGATAGCTCATGGATGCCTCCGCCAGAACCGCATTGTTGAACCCGATGGTCAGGGCGGGCAGCAGCACCGGCATGGTGTTGGGAAGGATGTGGACCAGCAGGATCCGCCCCGGGGAAGCTCCCATAAGGCGGGCCATGCGGATGTAGTTCACATCCCGCAGCCCGGCAAAGGCGGTGCGGGTCAGCCGGGCATAGCTGGGGATGAAGACAATGCCCAGAGCCAGAACCACATTATACTTGTTCCCCGGCCCCAGCAGGGAGATGAGCACCAGAGCCAGCAGAATGCTGGGAAAGGCGGTCATGGCGTCGTTGAAGCGCATCAGCACCTCATCCACAATACCGCCGAAATAGCCGGTGAGGGCCCCGATCAGGGTACCCGCCCCCGCCCCGATGGCCACTGTTGCCGCCGCAATGACAAAGGTGGTGCCCGCCCCGTCCAGAACCCGGCTGAAGATGTCCCGGCCGAAGCTGTCCGTCCCCATGGGGTGAGCCAGGGAGGGGGCATCAAACTTGGGTCCGGTGGCCATGGCGGTGGGGTCGTAGGGGGTCCAGAAAAAGCCCAGGAGGATCAGCAGGGTCAGCGCCCCGAAGAGGAGCAGGCCGGCCCGCAGATATCCGTTTCGCCGTCTGCTCACTCCGCCTCACCTCCCAGCCGCAGGCGGGGGTCAATCCGCTGGTTGATAAGGTCTGCCAGGGTCCCGGCCAGCACCACCCAGAAGGCCAGAATCACCACGATGGCCTGGACCACCGGGTAGTCCCGGTTGGAGATGGAGGCCACCAGAAGGCGTCCCAGCCCGGGAATGGCAAACACCTGTTCCACCACAATGCTCCCCGCCACGATCTCCGCCATGGTCTGGGCCATCAGGGTCACCACCGGCACCAGGGAATTTTTCAGCACGTGGTGGCGCAGTACCCCGGCCCGGTCATTTCCCCGGGAGATGGCAGTGCGCACATAGCTCTTCTCCATCTCCTCCCGCACCGTGGAGCGCAGCATGCGCACCGTCATGGCCGCCCGGGGGATGGCAATGGAGATGGCAGCAAAGAGCATATAGCGCAGTGCCCCGAAAAAGTCCGTCTGCAGATCCGGAAAGCTGCCGTGGACAAACCAGTGCAGCAGGATGCTGAAGACCCAGGACAGCAGAATGCCGGTAAAGAAGGGGGGCACCGCCATGCACAGCTGGTTCAGCACCGTCATCAGGCCGTCCAGAAGTCCCCCTCTGCGCCGGGCGGAGAGCAGCCCCAGGGGGATGGCAATCACCACAATCAGCACAAAACTCATAAGGCTCAGACACAGCGTCACCGCCAGCTTGGGGGCAATGAGCTCCGACACCGGCTGGTTATAGCTGGTGGAGACCCCCAGGTCCCCGGTGAAGAACCCCAGCAGCCAGCTGCCATAGCGCACCGGCAGGGGGCGGTCCAGCCCCAGTTCATGCTCCAGCGCCTCCACCCGCTCCTCCGTCGCCTCGGTACCCAGCATGATCTCGGCGGTGTTGCCGGAGATGAGGGAAAAGGCGGCGAAGGCCAGAGCGGAGACGATGATCATGGTGACAAACAGCATCACGATCCGCTTTGCCACGTACTTCACGATCATCGCCTCCCTTCGGCACCGGGGCGTATGGTCAGATGTTCCAACGCCCTGCCCCGCTTACTCCGCCCAGTGCAGGGTGGACAGGTCCAGCACGTAGATGGGGTAGAACTGCAGACCCTCCAGACCCTGGCGCATGGCCACCAGATCCGCCAGGTCCTGAATGTAGACGTTGGCGGCGTTCTCGGTCAGATTGCGCTCCATGGCCCTGTACAGCTCGGTCTGGGCAGCGTCGTCGTAGGTGGCCTGGGCCTGGGCAAAGAGGGAGTCGTACTCCTCATTCTGATAGTTGATGAAATTTTTCTCCGCCTCAGTCTGGAACCGCTCCAGCAGCGCCCGGGCCGTCATGGTGGAGGCATCCAGACCCACCACAGTGGCCTGGAAGTTGCGGCCTGCGTACACGTCCGAGAGCCAGGTGCCCCACTCCACCTGCTGAATCTCCGCGTTGACGCCCACTTCCTTCAGCTGCTCCACGATGACCTGGGCGGTATCAATGTGGGGCTGATAGTTGGAGGGCACGGTGACGGTCAGGTCAAATCCCTCCGGATAGCCGGCCTCCGCCAGAAGGGCTTTGGCCTTCTCCACATCGTGGGGATAGTAGTCCGTCAGGGTCTCATCAAAGTACTTGCCGAAGGCCGGATACATGCTGGACCCGATAAGGCTGCCGTACCCGTCAAAGGCCAGGTCCAGAATGGCCTGGCGGTCCACCGCATGGCACAGGGCCTGGCGGACCCGGATGTCGTCCAGAGGCTTTACGGCATGGTTCAGATACATGGCCTGCACCAGATTCATGGTGCCCTCTTCAATGTGGAACTCATCCCCCAGCTGGGAGACCTGGGTGCTGGTGAGATGGGCGAACAGGTCAATGGCCCCGCTCTGCAGGCTGATCATGATGCTGTCCGCATTTTCAATGATCCGGTAGGTCACCCGGTCCAGCTGGGCGGGAGTCCCCCAGTAGGAGGGATTCTTCTCCAGCACCAGGTTGTCCTGGGCGGCACGGGAGACAAAGACAAAGGGGCCGGTGCCCACGGGAGCGGTGTCCTGCTGAGTGTAATCCGCCGGAATCACCGCCACGGTCAGATAGGAGAGAAATTCGTTGCTGGGCTCTGAGAGGGTGATGACCACCGTCCGGTCATCCGGGGTCTCAATGCCGGAGATGATGGAGAAGGCTTCCACCTGGACCACCCCGGTCTCCGTGGCCTGGGCAACCCGCTCCAGGGAGTACTTCACGTCCTCCGCCGTCACCGGCTCCCCGTTGTGGAAGGTGATGCCCTCCCGCACATGGAAGGTGTAGACCAGCCGGTCTTCCGAAATTTCATAGGATTCCGCCACCGCCTCCGTCAGATCTCCCTCCGGAGTGGGCTTCATCAGGCCCTCGAACACGTTGAACATGACCTCCTTGGTTCCTGCCGCCACAACCTTGTGGGGGTCAAGACTTTCATCCAGGTCCTGGGCGATGCCCACCGTGATCTCGTTGCCATGGGTCGCACCGGAACTGCCGGTGCCGGAGCTGGTGCCGGTACCGGAGGAACTGCTTCCTTCCGGTCCGCCACCGGAACTTCCGCTCCCGTTCCCGCATGCACTCAGTACCGTGCACAGGAGAGCAGCCAGAAGCAGAGCTGCCGTGAGTCGTTTTTTCATGTGTCTTCTTCCTTTCATCACTGCCCGTAAAGGGTCAATGTGTGGTGTGCAGAGCACCCGAAAACAGCGGCTTTACGCATATTCAGTTGTCAGGTCCGAAACCCTGCAAGGAGGTATTCTAACGGATGGAGCGGCGGAATGCAATCCCCGCCGGCAGATTATTTCGAAATCTTAATGGAAAAACCCTCTGGCGGGAGACCGGGT
>CAYXVN010000040.1:0-16258 GCA_964468565.1 uncultured Oscillospiraceae bacterium
CAATGAGGGTGGGGATCATGCGCAGGGCGATGGACATCATCATGGCCAGTTCGTGTACGGGCACTTTGATGGCCTTCAGCGGGGACAGAAGGGACTCCAGACCGTCGGTGAGAAGGATGGGAGAGGTGGTGTAGGTCAGAAGGAAGGTGCCGGCCACCAGCATCATGATGCGCACCACCATGAAGCCAGCCCGCAGAATGCCCTCGGCGGTGACGGTGAAGATCCAGAAGGAGATCAGCACATGGGTGCCGGGGGTGTAGAGCATGTTGAGCACGGCGGTGAAGATGGCGATGAAGAGAACCGGCTTCAGGCCCCGCACGATGGATTTCAGCGGTACCCGGGACACCGCAATGGACAGTCCCAGCAGGACCGCCATCAGGGCATAGGAGACAAAGGAGGAGGCGAGAAACAGGGCCACGATGTAGAGAACCAGGGCCACCAGCTTGGTGCGGGGGTCCAGACGGTGGACCGGAGAATCTCCCGGGAAGTACTGTCCCAGGGTGATGTCTTTCAGCGCCACTTACACCGCCCCCTTTCCCAGCTTCCGGAGGATGGCCGCCTTGGCCTGCTCCAGGGTGTAGACCGAGGGGTCGATGTCAATGCCCCTGGCCCGCAGCAGCTGAAAGACCCGGGTGATCTGGGGGACCCCCAGTCCCATGGCCTCCAGCTCCTCTCCGTGGCGGAACACATCCCGGGGGGTTCCCTCCAGGGGGATGCGGCCGTCGCTCACCACCACCAGGCGGTCCACGGTGCGGGCCACCTCCTCCATGGAGTGGGAGACCAGAATGATGGTGGCATTGTGGGCGTCGTGGTAGTCCCGGATGTTGCTCAGAATGGACTCCACCCCCTCCGGGTCCAGACCGGCGGTGGGTTCGTCCAGGATCAGGACCCTGGGTTCCATGGCGATGACCCCGGCAATGGCCACCCGGCGCTTCTGTCCCCCGGACAGTTCAAAGGGGGAGGCGGACAGCAGGTTCTCCCCCAGGCCCACAAAGCCTGCGGCGGAGCGGACCCGGCGGTCAATCTCCCCCGCCTCCAGGCCCATGTTTCTGGGGCCGAAGGCGATGTCCTTGTAGACCGTCTCCTCAAACAGCTGATATTCCGGGTACTGAAAGACCAGCCCCACCTGAAAGCGGATGGCCCGGGTCCGCTTCGGGCTGGACCAGATGTCCTCCCCCCGGAAGAACACCTGGCCGGAGGTGGGCTTCAGCAGACCGTTGAGGTGCTGAATGAGGGTGGACTTTCCCGAGCCGGTGCGCCCGATGATGCCCAGATACTCCCCCTCGAAGGCCTGAAAGTCCACCTCTGTCAGGGCGGTGCGCTCAAAGGGCGTGCCGGCGGAGTAGACATGGGAGAGGGTACGTGTTTCAACAATGGGGGTCATGGGGCCCCTCCTTTACGGTCCGGCTGCATCAGCCGGAAGAGAACTTCGGCACACTCCTCTTCCGAGAGGGCGTCCAGAGGAACGGGGCAGCCTGCCTGCCGCAGTTCCCACAGCAGCCGGGTGGTCTCCGGAACGGTGAGGCCTACGGCCTTCAGGCCCTCCACATCGGAGAAGACCTCCCGGGGACTGCCGTCTGCCACCACCTGTCCCCGGGAGAGGACGATGAGACGGTCCGCCTGGGCGGCCTCGTCCATGTGGTGGGTGATGAGCACCACCGTGACACCCCGCTCCCGGTTGAGCTGGCGCACGGTGTGCAGCACATCCCGCCGGCCGATGGGATCCAGCATGGCGGTGGGCTCGTCCAGCACAATGCAGCGGGGCTCCATGGCGATGACCCCGGCGATGGCCACCCGCTGTTTCTGACCGCCGGAGAGGAGATGGGGAGCGTGCTGCCGGTATTCGTACATGTCCACCGCCTGAAGGGCGTCGTCCACCCGGCGGCGGATCTCCAGGGGAGGCACTCCCAGGTTCTCCGGGGCGAAGGCCACGTCCTCCTCCACCACATTGGCCACAATCTGGTTGTCCGGGTTCTGGAAGACCATGCCCACGGTGCGGCGGATGTCCAGAATGCGCTCCTCCTCGGCGGTGGAGATGCCGTCCACCCACACGGTGCCCCCCGAGGGCAGCAGGATGGCGTTCATGCATTTGGCCAGGGTGGACTTTCCCGAGCCGTTGTGGCCCAGCACGGCCACGAAGGAGCCCTCCTCCACGGCCAGGTTCACCCCGTCCAGGACCAGGGGGGCCACTCCCTCCTCCGTCACGTAGGAAAAGCGGAGATCCCGGGTTTCAATGATGTCGGGCATGGTATCACCTCACAGTTGCGGCACTCCACCGGCCGGTGGAGCCGCAGGGAAGAATCAGGCCGCTGCCCGACACGGGCAGACCCAGTTCCCCGGAGATGACCGCTCCCCCGAACCTGGGGCAGAGCAGGGTCTCCAGCAGATAGGTCAGCACGCCGGGAGCAAGGCCGGTGGTATAGGAGTTGAGAATCACGAAGAGGGGTTCCGGGGAGAGAACGCCGCATACCAGTTCCAGAAAGGGGTAGAGGTTCTCCTCCAGCTTCCACACCTCTCCGGAGGGGCCCCTGCCGTAGGAGGGCGGGTCCAGGATGAGGGCGTCGTAGGTCCGGCCCCGGCGGATTTCCCGCTGGACAAACTTGGCGCAGTCGTCCACGATCCAGCGGATGGGGGCCTTTTCCAGGCCGGAGGAGCGGGCGTTTTCCCGGGCCCACTGCACCATGCCCCTGGCGGCGTCCACATGGCACACGGAGGCGCCTGCCGAGGCACAGGCCAGAGTGGCCCCCCCGGTGTAGGCAAAGAGATTGAGCACCCGGACGGGACGGCCGGCGGCGCGGATGCGCTCCCGGGCCCAGTCCCAGTTGGCGGCCTGCTCGGGAAAGAGTCCCGTGTGTTTGAAGTTCATGGGTTTCACCTGGAAGGTGAGCTCCCGCCAGGATACCGTCCAGTGGTCCGGCATGGAGCGGTTTTCCCAGGTTCCGCCCCCCCGGGAGGAGCGGACGTAGCGCCCGGCGTGGTTCTTCCAGCCCGGATGGGTGCGGGGTGTGTTCCAGATGACCTGGGGGTCCGGCCGGACCAGCAGCTGAGTGCCCCAGCGCTCCAGTTTCTCTCCGCTGCTGCAGTCAAGCAGTTCATAGTCCCGCCAGGTGTCCGTACACCACATGAGCCGCGTTTCTCCCCTCATAAAGACATGATAAAAACTGCATCAGTATAGCACTCATCTGCACATGCGTCAATCTGTCTGCCCGGAACTTCCCCTTTTGTAGGGGAAAAGACGGAACTGTCCCCTGAACGGGAACCTTTTCTGGGCATCTTGACTTTTCTGTTTGGGGCTGCTATAGTAGCCGGGCAAGACTTGTGCGGCGCAGGTCCTTCCCGGGCCTGCGCCTTTCTTAAAGGAGGAGTTCCGGATGGAGGAGCGGGAGAACATTCTGGGAACCATGCCCATGAAGCATCTGGTGCTCCACATGTCCTGGCCCATCATGATTTCCATGCTCCTGCAGGCGGTGTATAACCTGGTGGACAGTGTTTATGTGGCCCGTCTGGGGGATGACGCCTTCCTGGCCCTCTCCTACGCCTACCCGGTGCAGACCCTGATGATTGCCTTCTGTGTGGGCACAGGGGTAGGCTTCAGCGCGGAACTGTCCCGCCGTCTGGGAGAAAAAAACCGGAAGGGGGCGGGAGATGCGGTGCTCCACGGCCTGCTGCTCTATCTGGGGGGCTGGGTGCTGTTTGCGCTGTTCGGACTTCTGGGCTGTGAGGCCTACATGAACTTCTGCACGGACAGCCCGGCGGTGGCAGAGATGGGAGCGGAGTACCTGCGCATCGTGTGCAGCGCTTCCGTGGGCATGTGCCTCATGTTTCCCCTGGAGCGGGCCCTCCAGTCCGGAGGTCATCCGGCGGGCTTCATGCTGATTCAGGGCGTGGGAGCGGTGATCAACCTGATTCTGGACCCGGTTCTCATCTTCGTGCTGGACATGGGGGTCCGGGGGGCGGCGCTGGCCACCGTGGCCGGTCAGATTCTGGCGGCCCTGCTGGGATTCGCCCTGCTCCGGAGCATCCGCCGGGACCTTCCCGTATCCCTGAAGGGCTTTCACCTGCAGGGGGAGATTCTGCGCTCCATGGAGCGCACTGCGGTGCCGGCCATCGTCATGCAGGCTCTGAGCAGCGTCATGTCCCTGGGACTCAATACCATCCTGCAGCACTGGTCGGAGACGGCGGTATGGGTCCTGGGGGTCTATTTCAAGGTACAGAGTTTCGTCTTCATGCCCATCTTCTCCATCAGCAACGGTCTCATCGCCATCATCAGCTACAACCGGGGGGCCCGGAACCGGGAGCGGGTTTCCGGAGCGGTGCGCACCGGTATGGTCTTTGGCCTGGGGGCGGCTCTGCTGGGCACGGTTCTCCTCTCCCTCCTGGCAGGTCCCCTTCTGCGCTGGGGTTTTGATGCCGGGCCGGAGGCCATGGAACTGGGCCGGCCCGCCCTGCGCCTGACGGCCCTGGCCTTCTGTCCGGCCGCCTTCTGCATCCTGTGCTGTTCCCCCCTCCAGGCCCTGGGCCGCGGCGGACAGTCCCTGGCCATCTCCCTGCTGCGGCAGGTGGTCATTCTGCTGCCGGCGGCGTGGGTGCTTCTGCAGATCCGGCCCCCTCTGGTCTTTCTGGCCTTTCTGGTGGCGGAAACGGCAACCTGCCTTCCGGCTGCCATGGCCTACCGGAAGCTGAAGCGGGAGCGGATCGATACCCTGCTTCCCGGGAAGGAGGACACGGTTTGAGCGGAATCCTCATCATCGACAAGCCCCAGGGCTGGACTTCCATGGACGTGTGTGCCCGGCTGCGGCGGGTGTTCCACCAGCGGCGCATCGGCCATGGGGGGACCCTGGATCCCCTGGCCACCGGGGTACTGCCCGTCTTTGTGGGCAGGGCCACCCGGGGGGTGGAGTTTGCAGCCGAATCCGATAAGGAATATCTTACAGAGTTAAAACTCGGAGTAATCACAAACACCCAGGATATCCAGGGGGAAGTGGTGGAGCGGCGGCCGGTGTCCGTGACCCGGGAGGATCTGGAGGCGGTGCTGGAGCAGTTTCGGGGACCCCAGTCCCAGGTGCCGCCCATGTATTCCGCCATCAAGATCGGGGGAAAGAAGCTCTATGAGCTGGCCCGGAAGGGGCAGGAGGTGGAGCGTCCCCCCAGACCCATTGTCATCCGGGCCCTGGAGATTACGGAGTGTATCGCCCCGGACACCTTCCGGCTGCGGGTGCGGGGCAGCAAGGGCACCTACGTGCGTACCCTGTGCCACGACATCGGCCAGGCCCTGGGCTGCGGCGGCTGCATGAGCGCCCTGCGGCGGACCATGGCGGCGGGGTACACCATTGACCAGGCCCTGCCCCTGGAGCAGGTGCTGCAGAGCGAGGATCCCGCCTCTCTGCTGATGGGGGTGGATACCCTGTTCCGGGACCGTCCCGCCCTGGCGGTGACCGATGCCGGCAGAGAGAAGCGGCTGCGCAACGGGAATCCCGTTGACCTGCCGGGAACGGCGGAGGGGGAGTACCGGGTCTACGGCAGGGATGGCTCCTTCCTGGCTCTGGGCCGGGTGGAGGGGGAGAAACTGTCCGTCATCCGAAGCTTCTTCGAGGTCTGACGGGTCAGCAGAACGACAGAAAGGCAGGGATTGCCATGAGCAGACCCAGGCGCGTCATTGCGCTGGGATTTTTTGACGGAGTCCATCTGGGCCATGGAGCGCTGCTGCGCCGGGCCATCCAGTCGGCGGAGGAGGCGGAGGCCATTCCGGCGGCTCTGACCTTCGATCAGCACCCCAATACCGTAATTACCGGCCAGCCGGTGCCCCTGATCGGCTCGGTGGAGGACCGGATCTGGCTCATGCGCCGCTTCTACGGGATCCGGGAGGTCATTGTGGCGTCCTTCGCCGCCATGCAGCACATGGACTGGCGGGAGTTTATTGAGCAGTACCTGGTGAAGGAACTGGGGGCGGTCCAGGTGGTGGCGGGCCACGATTTCCACTTCGGGTACATGGGGAAGGGAAATCCGGACCGGCTGCGGGAGGTCTGCGACGGGCTGGGTGTGGGCTGCCATATTGTCCCCAGGGTGGAGCGGGACGGGATCACCGTCTCCTCCACCTACATCCGCACCCTCATTGCCCAGGGGGAGATGGAGCGGGCCAACCAGTTTCTGGGGCATCCCCATGTGCTCACCGACCGGGTGGGACACGGAAAGCGGATCGGCAGTTCCACCCTGGGCTTTCCCACGGTGAATCTGCGGCCCCACGAGGGGGTCATCGTGCCGGCCTTCGGGGTCTACGCAACCCGGGTGTGGTTTGACGGAATCTGCCGGGAGGCGGTGACCAATGTGGGGGTGCGGCCCACCGTGCGGGACAACGACGGACGGGTGACCATTGAGGGCTTTCTGCTGGATTTCGACGGCGATCTCTACGGGCACCAGCTGCGCATGGAGTTTTTCAGACATCTGCGGGGGGAGCGGAAGTTCCCCTCCATGGGAGCGCTGGCGGAGGAGATCCGCCGCAACGCTCAGCAGACCCGGGAGTATTTCCAGCAGATGAAGGAGCACCAGCAGTGACCGGCGCACAGGCCGAGAGGAGGTCTTCATGAAGACGACGGCCCGATATCGGAAGATGTATTCCGTCCTGTTCCTCTATGCCCTGGCTCTGGGCCTGATCGGGCTGGCGCTGTCCGGTCCCCGGGAGGCCCTGGAGGGACTGGTGAAGATCGTCCTGACGGAGGATGCCCTGATCACGGACTATGTGCTGGTGGCGGGACCGGGCCCCGCCATCCTCAACTCCGCCCTGGTGACGCTGCTGTCCCTGCTGCTGCTGCGGGGCTGCCGGGTCCCCTTCAACGGAACCACCCTGGTGACGGTGGGGCTGATGATGGGGTTCTCCCTGTTCGGCAAAAACCTGCTGAACATCTGGCCCATTCTCGTGGGGACCTGGCTCTATGCCGTCTGGAAGCGGGAACCGCTGGGCCGGCACATCACCACCGGCCTGATGAGCACCGCCCTTGCCCCCGTGGTCAGCTACATTGCCCTGGACAACGGCTGGGGGAGCCCCACCCTGGGGCTGATGGCGGGGCTGGTCATCGGATTCATCATGCCCTCCCTCAGCGCCTACACCTACAAAGTGCAGAACGGCATGAACCTGTACAACACCGGGTTTGCCTGCGGCGTGGTTGCCATGATTCTGGTGCCCCTGCTCTCCTCCCTGGGGGCGGAGCCCACGGTGCAGTACAACTGGGCGAAGGGGTGCACCATGCTCTTTGCCCCCGGGCTGACGGCGCTGTGCCTGCTGCTGATCGTCTTCGGACTCTTCTTCAGCGGAAAGCCCTGGTGGGCTGCCTGGGCCGGCTACCGGATTCTGCTGCGCACCAGCGGGCGGGCGCCCAGCGACTACCTGCGAATGTTTGACCGGGCGCCGGTTCTCATCAACACGGGGATCAACGGGCTCATCGGCATGGCCTTTGTCCTTCTGGGAGGCGGGGAGCTGAACGGCCCTACCGTGGGGGGAGTGCTGACCATCATGGGGTTTTCCGCCTTCGGCAAACATGCCGGCAACATCATCCCGGTGATGGCGGGAGTGTTTCTGGGGAGCCTTGTCATGCACTGGTCCCTCAGCGACCCGGCAGTGCAGCTGGCCTGCCTGTTCTGTACCGGCCTGGCCCCGGTGTCCGGCTACTTCGGCTGGCCCTTCGGGGTGCTGGCGGGTTTTCTCCACTCCTCGGTGGTGCTTTACACCGGCTCCCCCGTGGCGGGCATGAACCTGTACAACAACGGCTTTTCCGCCGGCCTTGTGGCCATGGTGCTCTACCCCACCATCATCGCCATTGTCCACGACCGCAAGCCGGAAATTCAGAACGACGACTACATGGCCCTGACCGAGGAGGATTCCCCCACCCAGCCTCCCCAGCGGGGATTCCGGGAGAAGACGGACGACTGAGGGGCCCCTCCGGAATGCCGGAACCCCGCCCGGTCTCCTCCGGGCACATGGAAAAGGCAGGGACGGAGATGTCCGCCGTTACCCCCCCCCGGGAAAGAGCGTGGACCGCAGGTACCGGGCTGCTGCCGGGGCGGAGTCCCCTCTTCCCGCTGCCGGTGCACCCATATCAGGGCCCGGGGCCATGCAGATTATGGCCGGGGAGCCAGAAACACGGAAAGAGGGGCACAAGAGATTTTCCAGAGCAGAAAATATCAGGAAATATATGTAAAAATCTAGGAGATAGACTGGAGAAAACTGATTGGTTACAAAATAAATACAGAAATAGTTGACATTGACTCGTCTTGGAGTAAAATAGGAATGTTCTCAACCATCGGTGCCAGTTATTGCGCATTGCCCTGCTCATACGCCGTATAGGAGGAATCTGCCGCTGGACAACAGAAAGGAATTGTGGTAATCATGAAATCGACCGGCATCGTACGCAGAGTGGATGAGTTGGGCCGGATTGTGCTTCCGATCGAACTTCGCCGGACCCTGGACATCGCCGAGAAGGACTGCCTGGAGATCTACATGGATGGACCCGCCATTGTTCTGAAGAAGTACCAGCCCTCCTGCATCTTCTGCGATGAGGCCCGGGATATTGTCGTCTTCCGAGGCAAGAATATCTGCTCGAAGTGCATCAAGGCCATCAAGACCTCCGGTCAGGAGTGATCTTCCGGGGGTCGTATGGGCGTTTGAGGGCTCCCTGCAGGGGAGCCCCAACGGGATCAGAGCAGCGATACGGCGCGGGCGTTTCGACGCCCGCGCCCTTTTCATGTTCTGCCGCTGACGGCCCGCTCATACAGGCGGCTGCGTGACAGGTGGAGGTCCTTTGCCGCCTGCCGCACGGCATCCCGCAGGGACAGACCCTCCTGGCTGCACAGGCGCTCCACCTCAGCCAGGCCGTCCTCCAGGGAGGGCTCCTCCTCCTGCCGGGGCTGGGCCCCGGCAAGGACGAGAACATATTCTCCCCGGGGCGGGGTCTCCTGGACCCGGCGGCAGGCCTCCCCCAGGGTGGTGCGGAGAACCTCTTCATGGAGCTTGGACAGTTCCCGGCAGAGACTGACGGGCCGGTCCGGACCGAAGGTCTCCGCCAGGTCCTGCAGGGTGGCGGTCAGTTTGTGGGGCGCCTCGTAGAACACCATGGTCCGGGTCTCCTCCCGCAGGGAGTCCAGGCGGGAGCGGCGGTTTTTCCGGTTCATGGGCAGAAATCCCTCGAAGGTGAACCGGCCGGTGGGGAGCCCGGAGACGGCCAGGGCCGTGACCAGGGCGCAGGGGCCGGGAATGGCGATGACGTCAATTCCCGCACCGGCGCAGCGGGCCACCAGTTCCTCCCCCGGATCCGAGATGGCGGGGGTGCCGGCATCGGTGACCAGGGCGCAGGTCTCCCCCGCCTGGAGACGGGCCAGAACTGCCGCCCCGGCGGTATCCGTGTTGTGCCGGTGGTAGGAGAGCAGAGGCTTGTGCAGGCCCAGGTGGCTGAGCAGTTTCAGGGTCACCCGGGTGTCCTCCGCGGCGATGAAGTCCGCCCGGGCCAGGGTGTCAATGACCCGCTGTGAGAGGTCACCCAGGTTTCCGATGGGGGTGGGAACAAGGTAGAGGGTACCTGTCATGGTGATTCTCCTTCCAGGACAGATTCGGTTGGGGCCGGCAGGCCAGAACCGGGGGATTGGGACCGGGACGGACAGACCGGAGAGGGCTGTCCCCGCCCGGATTTTTCTTTCCGGAAGCAGGTGAAGAGGATGCATGAGGAACAGCTGGGGCCGTTTCAGCTCTCCTGGCCGGAGGGGGTCTTCCCTCTGGGGGCGGATGCTCTGGAACTGGGGCAGTTTGCCCGGGTGAAACGGGGCTGGCGGGTCTGTGACCTGGGGACCGGCAGCGGAGTGCTTCTTCTGCTGCTGGCCAGGCGGGAGCCCTCCCTGGAACTGAAGGGGGTGGAACTGGACCCGCTGTCCGCGGGTACCGCCCGGGCCAACCTGGAGCACAACGGGCTGGCCGGGGAGATTGTCACCGGAGATCTGCGGGAGAACCCCTACCGGGCCGGGGAGTTTGACCTGGTCATCGCCAATCCGCCCTGGTTTCCCCTGGGCAGCGGCCGCAGCGGGGGAATGGCCCGCAGTGAGGAGACCTGCACCCTGGCCCAGCTGTGCCGGGCGGCCGGCCGCCTGGCACGAAACGGAGGGCGCTTCGCCCTGTGTCACCGGCCGGAGCGGATGACGGATGTGCTGTGCACCCTGCGGCAGGAGGGGCTGGAGCCCAAGCGGCTGAAGCTGGTGGCACACGGGCCGGGACATGCCCCCTATCTGCTGCTGGTGGAGGCGGTGAAGGGGGGAGGACCCGGACTGCAGGTGGAGCCTTAGCCCCGGGCCACGGCTTCCGCCACCCGGATGCCGTCCACGGCGGCGGAGACAATGCCCCCGGCGTAGCCGGCTCCCTCTCCGCAGGGGTAGAGCCCGGCCACAGGGGACCGGCAGTCCGGTCCCCGGAGAATGCGCACGGGGGAGGAGGAGCGGGTCTCCACGCCGCTCATGACAGCGTCCGGAGTCTGGAAGCCCTTCAGCTTCCGGTCCAGCAGGGGGATGGCCTCCCGCAGGGAGCCGGACACCCAGGGGGGAAGACACCGGTCCAGGGAGGTCCAGACCACCCCGGGGCGGTAGGTGGGCAGGATCCGGCCCGGCCCCCGGGAGGGGCGTCTCATGAGGAAGTCCTCCATGCGCTGGGCGGGGGCCCGCCAGCTCTCCTGTCCCAGGGCGAAGGCGGCGCGCTCCCACCGGCGCTGGAAGCGGATGCCGGAGAGCACGTCCCCATCCGGGAAGTCCTGGGGGGTCACGGTGACCAGGAGGGCGCCGTTGATGTTCTCCCCGTCCCGGGCGCGGAGACTCATGCCGTTGGTCACAAGACAGCCGGGCTCCGAGGCGGCGGCCACCACCTGGCCTCCGGGACAGACGCAGAAACTGAAGACGGACCGGCCTCCGGGCAGATGGCAGGCCAGGCGGTAGTCTGAGGGGGGCAGCTGCCGCCAGGCGGAGCCGTACTGCTGGCGGCTGATGTCCCGCTGGAGATGCTCCACCCGTACCCCGATGGCGAAGCTCTTGGGCTCCATGGGAACTCCGGCCTGGTGCAGCATGGCGAAGGTATCCCGGGCCGAGTGGCCGGGGGCCAGAATGCAGGCATCGGTATCCAGGTCGTAGCAGCCCTGGGGAGCCCGGATCTGCAGCCGGGAGAGGGTACCGTTCCGGATGGTCATGCCCTCCAGACGGTGACCGAAGCGGATGTCGCAGCCCAGTTCCTGCAGGGAGGTCCGCAGATGGCGCACCACCTCACAGAGGATGTCCGTGCCGATGTGGGGTCGATGGGACCAGCGGATATCCTCCGGGGCGCCGGCATCCACAAAGGTGTCCAGCACGGCGGAGATGCGGGGATCGTGGGTGCCGGTGGTGAGCTTCCCGTCGGAGAAGGTGCCCGCTCCCCCCTCTCCGAACTGGACGTTGGATTCCGGGTCCAGGCTGCCGCCGCTCCAGAAGCGCTCCACATCCTGTCTGCGCCGGTCCACGTCCTGTCCCCGCTCCAGGAGGATGCAGGGCACTCCGTTTCGGGCAAGAAAGAGGGCGGCGAACAGCCCTGCCGGGCCCATGCCCACCACCACCGGGGCCAGGGAGGAGTGCCGCCCCACAGGGGGAAAGACATAGGGCCTGTGCCGGACCAGGGTGATGTTCCGGCCGGGAGAGCGCTGTGCCACCCCGGCCTCGTCGGGGAGACTCACCTCCACGGAACAGACCCAGCGGGCCCGGCCATGGCGGGCGTCGATGGACTGGCGGACCAGCTTCACATCCTCCAGGCGGGAGGGAGGGACACCGAGGGCGGCTGCGGCCTGGCGCCGCAGGTCCTCCGGCGTCCCCTCCGGAGGGAGGATGAGGTTGGAGACGCAGAGCATGGCGGGACCTCCTTCACGAAATTCGTTGTGATATTGTATCACGGACGGGGGAAAAGAAAAAGCCCGAATCCGGGAGCCCCTCCGGGGAAGGACCCTTCTTCACGGCGCGCGTCGGCGCCGGAAGACACAGACTGGAATGAATGAAGGAGGTCGTCACATGGCAAGGACAGTAGTAGAGAGGAACATCTCCTATGACAACGTCCGGCAGTGCTACTACGTGTGCCTGGAAATGGGCATGGACGAGAACAACAGAAAGTACCGCCAGTACCGGACCTGTTCCACGCTGACCCAGGCCAGAGAGGTCCTGAAGGATCACAACCTGCAGCAGAGCGCCCGGGAGACGCAACCGGAGCCCAAGATCACCGTGGCAGAGTGGCTGGAGGAGTGGATGGATACCATCATCCGGCCCAACCGGGCGGCCACCACCGCCTACTCCTACCAGCGCATCATCGAAAATCACCTGCTGCCCGTCTTCGGGGACACCCCTCTGGACGAGGTGACCCCGGCGGAGATTCAGAAGTACTATGTGGACATGATGCGCCTGAAGGGGCTGTGCTCCAACACGGTACGCCGGCACCACGACCTGCTGGCTGCGGCCTTCCGCACCGCCGTACGCCAGGGCCGGATTCTCTGCTCTCCCATGGATCGGGTGGAACCTCCCCGGGTGCACCAGAACGAGACCGATTTCTATACCCCGGAGCAGCTGAAGAACCTGTACAGCCTGCTGCAGGGACACCGGCTGGAGCTGCCGGTCCACCTGGCAGCCAGCCTGGGTCTGCGCCGGGAGGAGCTGTGCGGTCTGAAGTGGAAGAACGTGGACATGGACCGGCGGGTGGTCATCATCCGGGAGGCCCGCACCAGCTGCGGCGGTGACGTGGTGGAGAAGGAGACCAAGAACCGGGCTTCCATCCGCACCCTCTACGTGGCCGATGACATGCTGGAACTGCTGCAGCGGGAGAAGAAGCGCCAGATGGACCTGGAACTGGACAGCGAGTACGTGGTGCTGGACCGCAACGGGAAGCCCTACGCCCCCAACGTGCTGTCTCTGTCCTTCACCCGGTTCATCCGCCGCCACGGGCTGCCTCATGTGACCCTTCACGGGCTGCGGCACACCTTTGCCACCATTGCGTCCCTTCAGGGAGCCAGCCTCTTTGACATCGGCAAGGCGCTGGGCCACTCCACCCCCGCCACCACCGGGCGCATCTACACCCACCTGGTGGACCGCACTCATGAGGACGTGATGCAGAAGGTTTCCGATGCCCTCAAATGAAACCCATCTTTCCTCTTGCGTCCCGGGGATTTTTCTGCTAGAATCTCAGAAACGGATTCGGACGAAAGGAAGACATGGATTGTGAAACGCCAGAACATCTTGAGACGGATGGCAGCAATGATACTGACTGCCGCTCTGACCCTTACGCCGGCGCTGGCCGCCGCTTCGCCCAAGGTTCCCCCGGTACCGGAGGACTGGGTGAACTCCTTCCCGGATGTGGAGGAGATCGCCTGGTACTACCCCTACGTGGCTGATCTGGCACGCCGGGGGCTGATCCGCGGTTACGACAGCGGCCTCTTCGGCCCTCTGGACGAGGTGCGGGCCGGAGACGCCATCATTCTGGTGGTGCGTACCGCAGGGGGAGGCGATCCGGAGAGCCCCAAGGGCACCCATTACGCCCAGGGGTATGTGGACTATGCGCTGGAGCAGGGCTGGATGGAGCAGGGGGAGGTGCCGGAGAACCTGAACACCTCCGGGACCCGGCTGTTCGTGGCCCGCCTGGCGGCCAGGGCCCTGAGCATTCCGCCGGCGGAGGGGTCCCCCTTTGCGGATACGGAGGATCCCCTGGTGACCGGTCTGTTCCTGGCCGGAATCGTGGAGGGGACCTTTGACGGAGAGGGCCGGCAGATCTTTGCGCCGGATACCCCCATCAGCCGTTCGGAACTGGCAGCCTTCGTCTGGCGGATCCTGGACTGGATGGAGAATCAGGAGGCGAAACCGGAGGAGCCGGAAGAGCCGGAAGATCCGGATGTGTCCGGACAGCCGGAGACTCCCGGGGACCCGGAGGACCCGGAACTGTCGGCAGGACCGGGAGGGCCGGAAGCGCCTGACATTCCGGAAGTATCGGATCCCCCGAAGGGACCGGATGTCCTGGAGAGCCAGTCTGTCCCGGAAACACCGGATGCCTCGGAGGACCCCAATCTCCCGGAGGAATCGGATCCCCAGGAAGACCTTCCGGAGGGGTCAGATCCCCAGGAGGACCCTGCTCTCCCGGAAAACCCGGTGAATCCCCAGACGCCTGTTACGCCCCAGCCGCCCCAGCAGATTCCCCTGGGGAACAATATGGTGGATGTGGTTCCGGACGTGCCGGTGAGCCCCTGGAATCCGGAGAGCTTCTCTCTGGTGAACGGGCGGATGGTCTGCTCCATGGAAGGGGTGAAGACCTCTCTGGGGGTGGATGTCTCCTCCCACCAGGGTGTGATCAACTGGAACAAGGTGGCGGATGCCGGTGTGGAGTTCGCCATCATTCGGGCAGGGGGACGCTACTACGGGGTGAACAGCGGCACGATCTTTGCGGACGCCCGTTTTCAGAGCAATCTGAAAGGTGCCATGGCAGCGGGACTGGAGACCGGAGTCTACTTCTTCTCTCAGGCCATCTCGGTGGAGGAGGCCAGGGAGGAGGCCCGCTTCGTGCTGGATCAGATCCGGGATACGCCCTTCCACGGTCCCGTTGTGTTTGACTGGGAGAACATCGGAACGGACAAGGCCCGGACGGACCACATGACGGCCCCCCAGGTTACCGCCGCCGCCCTGGCCTTCTGCCAGATGGTGGAGGAGGCGGGATACCAGCCCATGATCTATTTCAACCGGTACATCGCCTACGAACTGTACCAGCTGGATCAGGTGCAGCAGTACCCCTTCTGGGTTGCGGATTTCAACTCCCAGCCCAGGTTCTACTACGAGTATACCGTGTGGCAGTACTCGGATAAGGGCAGAATCAGCGGAATCCCGGAGGCGGTGGATCTGAACATCAGCCTGTCCTGGGAGAAATAACCGACATATGCAGCAGCCCCCGCCCGGCCATGCCGGACGGGGGCTGCATCTTGATTTCAGGCGTGGGACAGCTGAGGCTGTGCCTGCCCGGCCTCTGCAGCCTGGGCAGCGGCCTGCCCGGCAAGACCCCGGGCGTTGGCCAGCATCAGCTTGATGCGGTTTTCCTGATTGATGCGGGTGGCCCCGGCATCGTAGTCGATGGCCACAATGTTGGAGTAGGGGTAATCGTCCTTGAGACGCCGGATCATGCCCTTGCCCACCACATGGTTGGGCAGGCAGCCGAAGGGCTGGGTGCAGACAATGTTGTTGGTGCCGGTGTGGATCAGTTCCAGCATCTCGGCGGTGAGCAGCCAGCCCTCTCCCATCTTGTTGCCGTCTCCCAGATACCCGTGAACCAGTCTGTGCAGGTCCTGGAAGGTGCCGGGAGCCCGGAAGCGGCCGGAGCGGTTCAGGGCGGCGATCATGTCCCGCTGGCAGGCCTCAATGTAGCTCATAAGAAGGCGGCAGCCGGCCTTTTTGATCCATTTGCCCCCGTAGAGGTCCACGTCGGCGACCCGGTTGTAGACCTTGAAGATGACAAAGTCGGTGAGGCCGGGCACCACGGGTTCCACCCCTTCGGAGAGGAGAAACTTCTCCAGGTTGTTGTTGCCCAGGGGGGCGAACTTCACATAGATCTCCCCCACGACTCCCACCCGGATCTTGGGGTCCCCCTGAACGGGTATGGAGGCGAAATCGGCGCAGATGGCATCGAAGTTCTTCTGCATCTGGCGGCGGGTCATGCCCTTTCCCGCCTGGAAGCCCTCCACCAGCCGGTGGGTCCAGCGGTCAATCATGGCGTCTGCGGCTCCGGAGTCCACCTCGTAGGGACGGACCTGGTTTGCCACGTTGACGATGATGTCCCCGTAGATCATGGCGTAGATGGCCTTGCGGACCAGGGAGGGGGTGAGGGAGAAGCCGGGATTGTGCTCCAGGCCGGAGAGGTTGATGGAGACCACGGGGATGTAGGCCATGTCGGCCTTCTCCAGGGCCTTGCGCAGCAGATGGATGTAGTTGCTGGCCCGGCATCCGCCTCCGGTCTGGGTGATGAGAAGACCTACCTTGTGGGGGTCGTAACCTCCGTGCTTCACGGCATCCAGCAGCTGCCCTATCACCAGCAGAGCGGGGTAGCAGGTGTCGTTGTGGACGTATTTCAGCCCCTCATCCACAATGCCCCGGTGGTTGGTGGTCAGCATGTCCACCTTGTAGCCCTCTCCCTCCAGCAGCTTCTGCATCATGCCGAAGTGAACGGGAAGCATCTGGGGCATCAGGAGGGTGTACTCCT
>CAYXVN010000041.1:0-6787 GCA_964468565.1 uncultured Oscillospiraceae bacterium
TCCTCGCAGAAAATAGACCGTATCCAGCTCCAGGCGGGCGGCGGCCCGGGCCACCTGGTCCCGGGTGACCTGCTCCAGCCGGGCCACCAGGGAGGGGAGGTCCTCCTCCAGACCGGCGGCGGCCTGCCCCAGCCAGAAGTCCTCCTGGCGGCGCTGGTCGTCCAGAACCCCCAGCTGGGACCCGATGACGGTGCGGCGCACCCCCTCCAGCTCCCGGTCCTGGAAGTCCCCCTGGCGGATGGCCTCCAGCTGACGGAGAATCTCGTCCCGGGCCGCCTGGAACTTCTCCGGCTCAATGCCGGAGGAGACCAGAACCAGGCCCTTGAGGCGCTCCAGCATGGAACTGGCGTAGTAGGCCAGGGAGAGCCGCTCCCGCACGTTCAGGAAGAGCCTGGACAGGGTGGTACCCCCGAAGAGGCCGTTGCACAGCACCAGAGCGGGGTAGTCCTCCGTCCGGCAGCATATGCCCCCGGTGCGAAACCCCATGGCCAGCTTGCCCTGGCCCACATCCAGGGTCTCGGTGACGGACCGGGGCTCCCCTGGGGGAGAGGGGCGGGTGTCACAGCCGGGAAGTGTGCGCCTTTCGCCGCGGGGAAGGGAGTCCAGGGCCCGGCGGAGGGCATCCTCCACCCGCTCCGGCTGGGCGCTGCCGCAGTAGTAGAGCTCCACTTCCGCGCTGCGCAGCAGGTGCTGATACCGCTCCCAGAGAGCGGCGGGGGTGAGGGCCAGGGTGGAGGCCTCATCCCCCATCTTGTCCACTCCGAAGGCCTCCCCCCGGCACATGAGCTGTACCAGCCGGTGGGTGGCATAGGCGCGTTTGTCGTTGATCTGTCCCCGGATGCGGTTGAGCTGGTTGGTCTGCTCCCCGGCGGTGTAGGCCCCGGAGAAGACGCCCCCCTCCGTAAGGGGGTCCAGCAGCAGCTCCCCCAGAAGGGCGGTGGCCGGCTCCAGGATCCGCTCCCCTCCCAGGGTGTAGGCGTCATCCAGAAAGCTGGCGCAGAACCCCACGCACTGGGTCTCCCCCTTCTTGCGCACGGCAGGTTCCACCATGCCGCCGTAGAGGCTGTCCAGAGCGGCGGACAGGCTCATCATGTCCGGATGCCTGCGGGTGCCCCGGCGCAGAACCCAGGGGATGAGGGCATTGGCGGAGGCATCATCGGCCTGCAGGGGGACCAGCATGGACAGGGAGAGAAAGGCGCTCTTGAATTTTTCCGTATGGATGGTGCGAAGCCACACGCCGGGGGCCAGCTCCCGGCGGATCATGTCTGACATAGATTCCGTTCCTTTCCTGGGGATGCGGAGGAGAAGCTTCCTCCGCCCATCCCGCAGACCATGATAGCAGATATGTCCCCGGAAGGCAAGCGCAGGCGGCCATTTTCTGAGGGGCCCCAGGGACACCGGGGCGGCGGACCGGGAGGGGGAGCCTGCCCCGGCGGCGGGACAGCAGTCCCCATGACCTCCCGGCAGCCTCCAGGGGGCACCCCCCTGGGGCTGCCTGTGGGAAAATGACAAAGGGACCGTCAAAATTGGCAAGGAATTTTGCTTGACAAACACACCGGACTGTGTTAGGATTCCCCAGGTAAAGCATCCCGGCTTTACATTTCACGGTTCAAAGGAGGTCGGTACCCGTGAAAAATCAGGCCTACCGGATGAGCATGCTCTTCGATTTCTTCGGAGACGTGCTGACAGACCGGCAGAAGGAGTTTTACGACCTCTACTACAACGAGGATCTGTCCCTGGGGGAGATTGCAGAGAATTACCACATCACCCGTCAGGGGGTCCGGGACGTGATCGCCCGGGCTGCCAAAATCCTGGAAGACCTGGAGGAAAAGACCGGCATCATCCGCCATTACCAGATCATGCACAAGCAGCTGCTTGACCTGGAGCGGGATGCCGGAGCACTGGTGGAGCTGAGCAACCGATATGACGATGCAGAGCTGGATGCCCTGGCGGTGCGGATCCAGGACGGGGTGGAGACTCTGCTGAAGGAGTAAGCAATGGCGTTTGAGGGACTTTCCGAAAAACTGTCCGCCGTCTTCAAGAAGCTGCGGGGCAAGGGCCGGCTGACTGAGGCCGATGTGAAGGAGGCCATGCGGGAGATCCGCCTGTCCCTCCTGGAGGCGGATGTGAGCTACAAGGTGGTCAAGCAGTTCGTGGCTCAGGTCACGGAGAAGGCGGTGGGAGCCGATGTGCTGGAGGCCCTGTCTCCGGCGCAGATGATCGTCAAGATCGTCAACCAGGAGCTGACCGAGCTGATGGGCGGAACCGCATCCAAGCTTACCATTGCCCCCAAGCCGCCTACGGTGGTGATGATGGTGGGGCTGCAGGGTGCGGGCAAGACCACCAACGCGGCCAAGCTGGCGGGCCTGATGCGCCGGCAGAGCGGCAAACGCCCCCTGCTGGTGGCCTGTGACATCTACCGTCCCGCCGCCATTACCCAGCTGGAGGTGGTGGGTTCTCAGCTGGACATCCCCGTGTTCCAGATGGGTCAGGCCGACCCGGTGGAGATTGCCCAGGCGGCCATCCGGCATGCGGAACAGCACGGCAACGACCTGGTTTTCCTGGACACCGCCGGCCGTCTCCACATTGACGAGGCCCTGATGAACGAGCTGAAGGCCATCCGGGAGGCGGTGAATCCCACCGAGATCCTGCTGGTGGTGGACGCCATGATGGGACAGGATGCGGTGAATGCCGCCAAGGCCTTCGACGACGCCCTGGACATCAGCGGTGTGGTGCTGACCAAGCTGGACGGTGATGCCAGAGGCGGGGCGGCCCTCTCCATCAAGGCAGTGACCGGCAAGCCCATCAAATTTGTGGGCGTGGGGGAGAAGCTGGACCAGATTGAGGTCTTTCACCCGGACCGGATGGCCAACCGGATTCTGGGCATGGGGGATGTGCTCTCCCTCATCGAGCGGGCGGAGCAGAACTTTGACCAGCAGCAGGCTCTGGTCCTTCAGGAGAAGCTGCGCAAGAACCGCTTCACCCTCAACGACTTCATGGAGCAGATGGCCCAGGTCAAGAAGATGGGCTCCCTGTCGGAGATTGCCGGCATGATCCCGGGCATCCGCCCCGGGGATCTGGAGGGTGCGGATCTGGATGACCACCAGCTGGTGCGGATGGAGGCCATCATCCAGTCCATGACCCCGGCGGAGCGGGAGGATCCCAAAATCCTCAACTCCAGCCGCAAGAAGCGCATCGCCGCCGGAGCGGGCACCCAGGTGGTGGAGGTCAACCGGCTGCTGAAGCAGTATGACCTGGTGCAGGCCATGTCCAAGCAGTTTACCGGCGGGAAGGTCCCCAAGAACATGCGTAAAATGATGGGCAAGAAGGGCCGCAGAGGGGGAATCCCCGGTCGGCCTTTCTGAAAAGGAGGAATGGACGGTGAAGGGTCTGTCCTTCGTGCAGCAGGTTGTCATGGGCACCATCATGATGGTGTTTGCCTACATTCTGGCCTACCGCTCCGGAGCCGGCGTGATCATCATCATCTGCTGGGCCATCTTCGGCCTGCTGTTTGTCATCAACCCCGTTGCACCCCACACCCTGGAGCTGTGGTTCAAGGAGCATACCCGGGCGTTCATGCGTGTCCTGGGCGTGGCCCTGATCCTGGGCGGCCTGCTGTCCACGGCGGAACTGAAGCTGGGCTGAGAGCCGCCCGGTTCCGGAACTGGTTTGACACGGGCTGTCCGTGTTTTCCAGATAGCATAGGTGGAGATACATTTCTTTTGGAGGTGAATATATATGGTCAAAATCAGACTGCGCCGCATGGGTGCCAAGAAGGCTCCCTTCTATCGGATTGTGGTGGCGGACTCCCGCTATCCCCGCGACGGCCGTTTCATTGAGGAAATCGGTTACTACAACCCCACCGTCTCCCCTTCGGAACTGAAGGTGGACAATGACCGTGCCCAGGCATGGATCAAGACCGGCGCCCAGCCCACCGAGACTGTCCGCGCCCTGCTGAAGAAAGCCGGCGCCATCTAAGGCGGGAGGTTGTCCATGAAAGAACTTCTGACCTACGTCGCCCGGAATCTGGTGGAACACCCGGACCAGGTGGTTGTCACCGAGACGGAAAACGGCGACGAGACCGTTCTCGAGCTGAAGGTAGCGCCCGAGGATATGGGCAAGGTAATCGGCCGGCAGGGACGCATCGCCAAGGAGATCCGTATCCTCGTCCGCTCCATGGCTCAGAGACTGGGAAAGCACGTCTCTGTGGAGATTGTGGACTGACCCGGGGCTCCACTTCCCCCGGTGGAGAAGAGACCGACAGGAACTGTGCAGACAGTCCCTGTCGGTTTCGCATTATGCCCAAAATCTTGGGAGAAACCAGGGCCAGAGGGCTGGCCGAAAGGAGGAGTGGCCATGGAACTGCGGGTTCTGCGGTATTTTCTCGCCGTGGCCCGGGAGGAGACCGTCACCGGAGCGGCGGAGGTTCTGAACCTGACGCAGCCCACCCTCAGCCGCCAGCTCAGTCAGCTGGAGGCGGAACTGGGGGTCAGGCTCTTCTGCCGCAGCGGAAGGCGGCTGACCCTGACGGCGGAGGGAATGGTTCTGCGCCGCCGGGCGGAGGAGATTCTGGACCTGGCGGACCGGACCGTGCAGGAGCTGACGGGATCGGAGCAGTACCTTCAGGGGACGGTGGCCATCGGTACCGGGGACTTTGCGGCCTTCGGGAATCTGGCGGAGTGCATGGGAAGCTTTGCCCGCAGATATCCCCTGGTGCGGTTCAGGATCTTCAGCGGCACGGCGGATGAGGTGCTGGAGCGGCTGAAGCGGGGAACCGTGGACTTGGGCCTGCTGCTGGAGCCGGTGACCCTGGATGACTGCGAGTGCATCCGGCTGCCGGCCACGGAGCGGTTTGCGGTCTTTGTGCCGCCGGAGGACCCTCTGGCTGAGGTGGAGGAGGTGCGTCCGGCGGATCTGGCGGGCAGGCCCCTGATCGTATCCCACCGCTGGCAGAGTGTGCTGCGCAGCTGGCTGGGGGAGTACGGGCGGGATGAGAACATGCGCTACGTGATCTCGCTGGTGAACTCCGGGGCGGTTCTGGCGGCCCGGGGTCTGGGCTGTCTCATCACGCTGCGGGATGCCGTCCCCATGCAGGATCCCGGCAAACTGGTCTGCCGGCCCGTGGCGGGGATGGCGCCTCTGCATACCCTTCTGGCCTGGAAGCGGGGAATGCCCGCGGTCCCCGCAGTGGAGCGCTTTCTGGAACATCTGAAGGCCGCTCCGGATCTGAGGGGACCGGAGACCCCGGCTGCGGAATCCGGCAGCGGCGTTGCCGGAACAGCTGAGAAACCCGGGGAGAGAGGACCGGGCGGTCCGGATCCGGAGAGCTCCCAGGGATGAGGGCGGACCGTCCGGAACCGGTATCCCCCGATCGCGCCGGCGGGCTGAGGAAAGAATGCCCCGCAGGCATGGACCGGGCTGCTGAACAGGCATTGGACAGAGAAGCCGCCCTGGAGTATTCTGTATAGGAGAAGAACGGATCGGGAGGGGAGGCAAAGCGGCGGGGGAGTCCGGCTGCCGGCTTTGCCTCACACAGGCAGCGGGGGGCAGCCCCGCTTGCACTGGCCGGACCATGAACTGCGGCGCAAGGAGGAAGCAGGATGAAATATGTGACGTTGGGAAAATCCGATCTGAAGGTCTCCCGTATCTGCCTTGGTTGCATGGGATTTGGCAACCCGGCCACGGGACAGCACCGCTGGACCCTGGACGAGAGCGCATCCGGAGAGATCATCCGCCACGCTCTGGATCTGGGGATCAATTTCTTCGATACCGCCATCGTCTACCAGAACGGAACCAGCGAACAGTTTGTGGGGCGGACTCTGCGGGAGTCTGCTCCCCGGGATGGGTACGTCATTGCCACAAAGTTCACCCCCCGTACCCAGGAGGAGATGGACGGAGGAGTCAGCGGGCAGAGGCATGTGGAGGAGTACCTCAACCGGAGTCTGAAGAATCTGGGGATGGACCATGTGGATCTCTACATCTGCCACATGTGGGACTACCACACCCCCATGGAGGAGATCATGGAGGGCCTCCACCAGGCGGTGAAGGCGGGCAAAACCCGGTACATCGGCATCTCCAACTGTTTTGCCTGGCAGCTGGCCAAGGCCAACTTCTTTGCCCGGAGCAACGGCCTGACGGAGTTCGTGTCGCTTCAGGGACACTACAACCTGATCGCCCGGGAGGAGGAGCGGGAGATGGTCCCCTTCTGTGCGGACCAGAACATTGCCCTGACGCCCTACAGCGCTCTGGCCGCCGGCCGGCTGGCCCGGCCCCTGGGGGGGACCTCCAGGCGGATGGAGGAGGACTCCTATGCCCGCTTCAAGTATGATGCCACTGCCGAGGCGGACAGCCGCATCATCCGCCGGGTGGAAGAACTTGCCGCCAGACGGGGGGTGTCCATGACGGAGATCTCTCTGGCCTGGCTGCTGGGGAAGGTTACGGCTCCCGTGGTGGGGGCCACGAAACCCGCTCAGGTGGATGGGGCGGTGAAGGCGGTGGACCTGGAACTGAGTCAGGAGGAGACGGACTATCTGGAGGAACTCTATGTTCCCCACGCGCTGGCCGGGGTCATGGCCCAGAACGGGAAGCAGAAGGCCGGAAATGTGGTGTGAACACCGGATGCCCCTGTCCCTCTGCCGGAGTCTGCGGGCCAGGGTTCCTCCGTCCCGCCGGTTTTGCGGAAAAATGCCCTGAAGGCATGAACTGGGCTGCCAAACAGGGATGGGGCAGGGAGACTGCCCCGGAGCAGTCTCTGCGGCCACGCCCCACCGGGCAGGTATGACCGGTG
>CAYXVN010000041.1:6887-16188 GCA_964468565.1 uncultured Oscillospiraceae bacterium
GAGATCCCCTGCTCCCAGGGGGACCGGTCTCCGGATGGAGGGGACCGGAACGATTTGCAAGGAGGAGTTGGCATGAACATTGCGGTTGTGGAGGGGAGCCCTCACAGACAGGGCTCCTCCAATCTGCTGGCAGAACAGTTTATCCGCGGGGCCCGGGAGGGGGGACACAGCGTCACCGTGCTGGATGCCGCCCATATGGACATTCATCCCTGTATGGGCTGTGACCATTGCGGGATGGACGGTCCCTGTGCCCGGAAGGACGATATGGGGAAGATCCGGGACGCTCTGCTGAAGACGGACCTGGTGGCCTTTGTCACTCCGGTGTACTACTTCGGGATTTCGGCTCAGCTGAAGATGGTCATCGACCGCTTCTACGCCTTCACCCTGAAGCTCTCCTCCAGGAAGCTGAAGACGGTTCTCATTGCGGCGGCCTGGGACAGCGGAGAGGATGTCTTTCACCCCATCCGGGTGTACTATGAGAAACTCTGCGACTACATGCATTTTCGCAATTGCGGCATGGTTCTGGGAGGCGGCTGCGGCACCCCCTCCATGACGGCCCGCAGCCGCTGCATGGAGGAGGCCTTTCAGCTGGGCCGGTCCCTGTAGGACTCTGGCACGAGGGGGGCAGGAGAGCCGGTCTCTGCAGGGGCAGGCAACTCCTGCGGGGATTCGTAATTTGGGGAGGATAGGGAAACATGTATTTGGGTGAGAACATTCCGAAGCTGGGTTTCGGGCTCATGCGGCTGCCCCAGAAGGACGGGGCCATCGACATCGGGCAGACGAAACAGATGGTGGACCTCTTTCTGGAGGCGGGTTTCACCTATTTTGATACCGCCTGGGCCTACGAGGGCAGCGAGGACGCCATCCGGCAGGCCCTGGTGGAGCGCTATCCCCGGGAGTCCTTCCAGCTGGCCACCAAGAATGCGGCCTGGATCGGGTCAAGGACCCGGGAGGATGCCACCGGACAGCTGGACGCATCCCTGCAGCGCACGGGAGCCGGGTACTTTGATTTCTACCTGCTCCACAACCTGGGGGAGAGCCGCACGAAGGTCTTTGATGACTTCGGTCTCTGGGACTGGGTTCAGGAGAAGAAGGCCGCCGGCCTGATCCGCCATGTGGGCTTCTCCTTCCACTCCACCCCGGAGGAGCTGGATCAGATCCTGACGGAGCACCCGGAGATGGAATTCGTGCAGCTTCAGATCAATTACGCCGACTGGGAGAGCCCTTCCGTCCAGTCCCGCCGCTGCTACGAGGTGGCCCGTGCCCACGGCAGACCGGTGGTGATCATGGAGCCGGTGAAGGGGGGCATGCTGGCCAATCCTCCGGCTTCCGTACAGAAGGTGTTCCGGGAGGCGGAGCCGGAGTCCTCCTGTGCCTCCTGGGCCCTCCGGTTTGCCGCCAGCCTGGAGGGCATCATCACGGTGCTCTCCGGCATGAGCAGCGTGGAGCAGATGAAGGACAACCTGGCGGTCATGAAGGGCTTTCAGGGCATGACGGAGGGGGAGCGGGCCACCCTGGAGAAGGCCAGGGAGGCTCTGGCGGCCATTCCCCTGATTCCCTGCACCGGCTGCGACTACTGTGCCAAGGTGTGTCCGGAGGGTGTGGGCATCTCGGGCTCCTTTGCAGCCATGAATCTGAATACGCTGTACGGCCGGGAGGGGGCCCTGAACCAGCTGGGCTGGCTGGTGGACGCCCACGGAAGGAAGCGGGCGGATGCCTGCATCCGCTGCGGCGCCTGTGAGAAGGCCTGCCCCCAGCACCTGCCCATCCGGGAGCTGCTGGAGGATGTGAGATGCAGCCTGCTGCAGGCCGGGGTCTGATCCCCGGCAGGACAGGCAGACGATGCTGACGCAGAAGTCAGCGGGAGATCAGAACGGTGGAGGAGACAGAAATGACAAAAATCGTACAGACAGCCGGCCGGGACGAGCTGGGGGACTTTGCCCCCGAGTTTGCCCATTACAATGACGACGTTCTCTTCGGAGAGAACTGGAACAACGGGGACATCGACCGGAAGACCCGCTGCATCATCACGGTGGTGGCCCTGATGGCGTCGGGCATGACGGACAGCTCTCTGGTGCATCATCTGCGCAATGCGAAAGCCAACGGCGTGACCCGGGAGGAGATGGTGGCCGTCATCACCCATACGGCCTTTTATGCCGGCTGGCCCAAGGGCTGGGCAGCGTTCCGTCTGGCCAGGGAGGTCTGGCCGGAGGAGACCCCGGCAGAGACCGACCGGGAGAAGTATCAGAAGACCATCGCCTTCCCCATCGGAGCCCCCAACGACGCCTATGCCAGGTTCTTCGTGGGACAGAGCTACCTGGCCCCCGTGTCCGGAAAGGAGTTCCCCATTTCCAACGTGACCTTTGAACCCGGATGCCGCAACAACTGGCACATCCACCATGCTGCCACCGGCGGCGGCCAGATGCTCATCTGCGTCGGCGGACGGGGCTGGTATCAGGAGTGGGGCAAGGAGGCCGTGGAGATGACCCCCGGCACCGTGATCACCATCCCGGAGGGAGTCAAGCACTGGCATGGGGCGGCGAAGGACAGCTGGTTCTCCCATCTGGCCTTTGAGATTCCCGGCACGGAGAGTTCCAACGAGTGGCTGGAACCGGTGGATGCGGAGCAGTACTATGCGCTGTGATCCCCATCGGGTTCCCGGCGGGAGGGGGAGGGCAGTTCCGGGGGCTGAAGGGGGTCCCGGGGCGCCTTTTCCATGAAAAAGAAGAACAGCGGAGAGCCGAAGGGCTCTCCGCTGTTCTGATTGCATCCCATTTCTGAAGGGAGCGTGCCGCCGGGCAGCAGCCGCCCCGGACCGGAGGAACCCCGGGTCCTGTGGGGGAGGTCAGGCCAGCTTCTCCAGACCCAGGTGCAGGCGCCTCAGGGTTTCGTCCCGGCCCAGAATGCGGCAGATCTCCACCGCTCCTCCGGGGGTGACTGCCTTTCCGGAGACGGCAATGCGCACCGGCCACAGGAGGGTGGCGTTTTTCACCCCCAGCTCCCTGGCCAGGTTCAGGAGACTGTCGTGGATGGTATCCTGTGTCCAGGCCGGAAGGGCCTCCAGCACGGGAAGGGCGGCCTCCAGCATGCGGCGGGAGACCTGGGGGTTGGTTTTGGACTTTTTGTTGGTGAACAGCGCCTCATCGTAGTGGGGGAGGGCCTCAAAGAAGTCCACCTTTTCCGGGATCTCCGCCAGCTTTCCGCAGCGCTCCTGCAGGAGGGCGGCGATGGCGGAGGAGTCCAGGCCGGGATTTGTGACGGTCTGACGGATGTAGGGCTCTGCCACGGCGGCAAAATCCTCCGGAGACATGGCCCGCAGGTAGATGGCGTTGAAATGGGTCAGCTTTTCCACATCGAAGATGGCGGGGGACTTTGACATGCCCCCAAGATCAAAGACTTCGGCCAGCTCGGACAGGGAGAAGATCTCCTGTTCCGCCCGCTCCCCCCGGGGGGACCAGCCCAGCAGGGCCACATAGTTGAGAATGGCCTCGGTGAGATAGCCCTGGGCCCTCAGATCCTCGTAGGAGGGGTCGCCATGGCGTTTGGACATCTTGTTCTGTGCATCCCTCATGACAGGGGAGCAGTGCACATAGGTGGGGACCTGCCAGCCGTAGGCCCGGTAGAGCAGATCATACTTGGGGGCGGAGGAGAGGTACTCGCTGCCCCGCACCACATGGGTGATGCCCATCAGGTGGTCGTCGATGACATTTGCGAAGTTGTAGGTGGGAAGACCGTCCCGCTTCAGCAGCACCTGGTCGTCCAGGGCGGAGTTCTCCACGGTGATGTCCCCGAAGATGGCGTCATGGAAGGTGGTGGTGCCCTCGGCGGGAATCTTCTGGCGGATCACATAGGGATCACCGGCGTCCAGTCTGGCCTGTACCTGCTGAGGACTCAGCTCCCGGCAGGGGTCCGCCAGGCGGGTGAAGCTGCCGGTGTCCTCCTCGGAATCCGTTTTCTCGCAGAAACAGTAGTAGGCGTGTCCCAGTTCCACCAGCAGCCGGGCGTACTTCCCGTAGATGTCCCGCCGCCGGGACTGGATGTAGGGGCCTACGGGCCCGCCCACGTCGGGGCCCTCATCGTGGTCCAGGTGGCACTCCGCCAGGGTGCGGTAGATGACCTCCGTGGCCCCCTCCACCTGCCGGTTCTGGTCCGTGTCCTCAATGCGCAGAATGAAGGTGCCGCCGGCATTGCGGGCGATGAGCCAGGTGTATAGGGCGGTGCGCAGATTGCCCACGTGCATGTATCCGGTGGGAGAGGGGGCGAAGCGGGTACGGACCTTCCCTTGGGGGATCCTTGCCTCCATCTCCTGAAAGTAAGTCATGTCCATCACAGGTTCCTCCGTCTGAAATCCTCGGGGGGTTCCCTCCGGCCTGCCCTCCTCCAGGCAGGCCGGTGCAGCATTCCGGGAAGATCCGGGGGGATTTCGTCTTGTTTTCGTGGCGCTGAGAGAAAACCGGCATCCCCCACAGGGAAAACCCGGTGGGTGTGATTCAGGCCGGGGGGGCGGAGACCCGCCGGTGCTTCGTGGGGGGAGTCCGGTCCCTGCGGAGTGCAGCAGTCAGGACCGGGTCTCTCTCTGGTGCTGTGCGGCAGGGGGTCCGGAGATTCCGATTTCCCCGTCCCCCGGGAGAGCACCGGGCCGGAGGCCAGCGGCGCAGGGGAGGCACGGGCCCCGGCAGGGAGCGGGAACTCTGTCCCCGTCCAGGGTATGCCAGGTGTTTCCCCGACAGTTTACTCCAACGGGGGGCGATTTGCAACCGCTGTTTTTCAGGAGGAGTCCGGATGGAGGACAGGACCATCTGCGGGACGTCCGGGGGGACTCAGGCAGTGGGGGCCACCGGATACTGCTCGGTGAAGCAGGCCTGGCAGAAACCGCAGGTGGCGTCCGGGGCCAGTTTGCGCAGATTCTCCAGGGAGAGAAAGCAGAGGCTGTCCGCCCCGGTCTGGGCCCGGATCTCCTCGACGGTGTAGTGGCAGGCGATGAGCTTCTCCTTGTCGGGAATGTCGGTGCCGTAGTAGCAGGGGGAGATAAAGGGGGGAGCGGAGACCCTCATGTGGACCTCCCTGGCACCGGCCTCCCGCAGCAGGTTGATGATCTGGCGGCAGGTGGTGCCCCGGACGATGGAGTCGTCCACCATCACCACCCGGGCTCCCGCCACCTCATCCCGCAGGGCGGACAGTTTGATGCGCACCGCCTGTTCCCGGCTGGCCTGATCCGGGGTGATGAAGGTGCGCCCCACGTAGCGGTTTTTGATGAAACCCATGGCATTGGGGATGCCGCTCTCCATGGCGTAGCCCCGGGCGGCATCCAGGCCGGAGTCCGGAACGCCGATGACCACATCGGCGTCCACCGGAGCCTGCCGGGCCAGAAGCCGGCCGGCGTTGAGGCGGGCGGCGTGGACGGACTGGCCGCAGATCACCGAGTCGGGACGGGCGAAGTAAATGTACTCGAAGATGCACAGGTTGGACAGACCCCGGCAGTTGTCCCGGATGGAGCGGACCTTCCCCTGAAAGACCACCACGATCTCCCCGGGATCCAGTTCCCGCTCCACATGGCCGCCCACCGCCTCGATGGCGCAGGACTCGGAGGCAAAGATCACCGCATCCCCCTTCCGGCCCATGCACAGCGGGCGGAAGCCCCAGGGGTCCCGACAGGCGATGAGCTTCTGGGGTGACATGACCAGCAGGGAGAAGGCGCCCCGGAGGCCGGCTGTGGCCTGACACACCGCATCCTCCACGGCTTTGCAGTGGAGCCGGGCCTGGGCGATGGCGTAGGCGATGATCTCAGAGTCGGAAGTGGTGTGAAAGATGGCGCCCCGGTACTCGAATTCCCGCCGCAGCTGTTTCACGTTGACCAGATTTCCGTTGTGAACCACCGCCAGCGTACCCTTCACATAGCGGATGGTCAGAGGCTGGGCGTTCTCCCGCTCTCCGGCACCGGTGGTGGCGTAGCGGACGTGCCCCACGGCCATGGTTCCGTTAAGCCGCTGCAGGGTTTCCCGGCTGAAGACTTCGCTGACCAGTCCCACGTCCTTGTAGAAGGACTGCTCCCGGTCATTGATGGTGGCAATGCCGCAGGCCTCCTGGCCCCGGTGCTGGAGGGCGTACAGTCCGTAGTAGGTGGTCTGGGCACAGCCTCCCCCGGGATCCCAGATGCCGAAGACGCCGCACTCCTCGTGGGGCCTGTCTCCCGGAAAAGGCAGCGGATGCTGGTGTTCCATAGTGGATGTCCCCCTTCTGTGGCTGAAAAAAAGCAGACAGCGGCGCCCTGCCCAGGCACCGTTGTCTGTGTGTACCATTATATCCCGGTCCCGTTTCCAGTTCAAGCGCCGTGCTCTGGGCAAATCCGCCATATCTCAGGGAGAAAGAGGGGCTCTGAGGGAGGAAATTCACGATATCGGTGAATTTTTTCCTGGCTGGCACTAGCCAGATGCAGAATATTATGCTATACTGTATCACAATACGAGCCGGACATTGCCACCCCCCTTATCACCTGGAGGTGAAACCTGATGAAATGCCCCTTCTGCTCCTGTGCGGAGATCAAAGTTGTGGACTCCCGCTCTGCGGAGGACGGAGGCAGTATCCGCCGCCGCAGGGAGTGCCAGAACTGCCACAAGCGTTTTACGACCTACGAGTACATTGAGACCCTTCCCATCACGGTTCTGAAGCGGGACGGGACTTATGAGGGGTTTGAACCCAAGAAGATTCTTGCCGGCATCATGCGGGCCTGCGAAAAGCGACAGGTGTCCTTTGCCACCCAGGAGGCCATCGTCCAGGATATCCAGCAGACGCTTCAGAATCAGATGGCCCGGGAGATCTCATCGGTGGCGATTGGCGAGATGGTTCTGGAGCATCTGAGGAAGACCGATGAAGTGGCCTACGTCCGCTTTGCCTCGGTGTATCGGAAGTATCAGGACATTGACAGCTTCTTCGATGAAATCCAGACCCTGCGCCAGCGGGCCAGGGAGGAGGAGGCCGCTGCCCGGGCCGGAGAGGACAGCTGCCCGACAGAATACGTGGAGGCGGAAGAGAAGAAATGCGACTGAATGCGGGAACCGTACTGCTGTTTAACTGCTCCGGACCGGAGTTCTCCAGGCTGCGGCAGATTTTTGCCATGCTCCGTCTGCGCATGCACCCTGTGACACCGGAGCGCTATCACCTGACCCTGGGGCAGCTGGCCTCCGGTACGGGAGAGGCCGGGGAGGCCAGGGAGCCCATCCAGGAGAAGGTTCTGGTTTTCTGCAACCTGGGGGACGCCCTCTTCCATCAGGTTCTGGAAGTGATCCGCCACTCGGACCTGCCGCCCATTGACTTCAAGGCGGTCCTCACGGAGAGCAACGCCAGCTGGACCATTGACCGGCTTCTGGAGTCGCTGTATGAGGAGAAAGCGGCCATTGCCAGACAGATTGAGGCCCAAAGAGCGGCGGCGGCAGCAGAGGATAGAGGACCGGAAGAACCGTCCCCGGAAGCCTGACGCCCGTCCTTGCGGGAGCGCGAGCAGCCGTGCCGGCCGGGCATGGCTGTTCTCGTTTTTCCCGGGAGAAATGATGGGTTCTCCGGGATTTCCCCTCACGCATTTCCCGGGAACGGTTGACCGCCGGGGGAAACAGAGGTATAATAGCCGTCGGGAACCACGAGACAGTCTGAAGGGGAGGTGGGCATGACGAAAAGAACTGTGGTGATCTCCTGTATTCTCTGCCTGCTCCTGGGTCTGTCAGTGGGTGCCCTTCTGCCTCTCCCCCAGGCATCCGACCAGTCTGGGACCCCTGTCACCGTTCCCGGGAACACAAGCGCCGGCAGTTCCTCCGCTTCCTCGTCTTCTTCCAGTGCCTCCTCTCTGGATACCACCAGCAACTTCAGGCTGCTGGGTGCTGCAAGCTATGCCGTGCAGACGATCCGGGACAGGCGCTACCAGGATCTTGCTTCCATGGTGGACCCGGAGAGGGGGGTGACCTTCACACCCTACTCCACGGTTAACCGGGAGGCGGACCGTACCCTGAGTGCTGCGGAAGTGGCAAAGATCGGAAAGGACACTTCCGTCTCCACCTGGGGCTTTGCCGACGGGACCGGGGACCCCATCCAGATGACGGCAAAGCAGTATTTCGAAACCTATGTCTTCGATGTGGACTACACCAAGGCCCCGGTGATTGGCATCGATCAGATCATCATGAGCGGGAATGCCCTGGAGAATCTGAGTGAAGCCTATGAGGGATGCCGCTTTGTGGACTACACCTATCCGGGCACTGACGGTACGGACTGGTCTTCGCTGCGCCTGGTGTTTTCTCCGGGAGAGACCGACTGGCAGCTGGTAGGAGTCGTTCACAGTCAGTGGACCGTGTGACACAATCTCATCCGAATCGGATTTTTCCCCTGACCCGGCCTGACAGGACTGGGGTCAGGGGTTTTTCCTGTCTGCACACCGGTGTTTCGGAACAGGCGGGGACAGGACTGGGCAGACACCGGGGACAGTCAGAGAGAGCGGGTGTGAATGCCCAGACACCTCTGCGGTGGTCCGGGCAACGGCCGGAATGTCCACGCTCCGGGGGTGACCGCTGAACTCGGCCAGACACTGGGGGGGATTGGGGCCATGACGCCCTTCCTGTTCAGAGTGCTGGGGCATCAGTGGCGTGCGGGCGGTCTGGCCTGTGGCATGGGCAGCGGGAACCGCCCTGTCTGGGGGCTTCTGGCTGGTGCTGGGCCGGAAGAAAATGGGAAAACCCCAGGGGAAGGGAACGCCAGCGTGAACGGGCACAACGTTCTGCTCCGGGAAAACACCCGGGCCCCCGCAGGTCCTGGGGGCCGGGTTGGGATCAGGGGGGAGAGAACAGTCATCTGAGACTGCCGGGCGGTCACGACATCGGGGGTCGGCCGGAGGGCAGTTCCGGCTGTGTGTCCTCTCGCAGCGGAATTTTTCGGGTTCCGCAAAAAAGGCCTTGTAATTTTCCCTGATGTATGGTATTAGTATGAGCAGGGTAGGAATATCGCAGCCCAATGTGCCGGATCCACGGGACCTCTGCCACCGGAGGAAGAGGTGCAGCAGGGGGCGCCTTTCCGTGAGACAGGTCCGGTGTGTTTAAGGGGAACCGAAAAGCACGTGAAGCAAGAGAAGGAGGACAACCATGCCTGAACTGAAGAATACCAAAACGGAACAGAACCTGTGGACGGCCTTTGCCGGTGAGTCCCAGGCCCGCAACAAGTACACCTACTTCGCCTCCAAGGCGAAGAAGGACGGGTACGTGCAGATTGCGAAGATCTTCGAGGAGACCGCCGCCAACGAGAAGGAGCATGCGGAGATCTGGTT
>CAYXVN010000042.1:0-15849 GCA_964468565.1 uncultured Oscillospiraceae bacterium
TCATGCAGATGCCGGGAATGATGCGGGGACTGGGGGCACCGGAGTCATAGGCGGGAACCCGGATCTGTGAGGGCATGGTCACCAGGAGAATGATGCTGAACAGACCGAATACGATTCCGGTTACCAGATTGGTCTTGATTTTAAATTTCATGGGAACTTCCTTCCTCTCAATACAGGCACGTTCGTTCCGTAGTATGTATTCCCTTTTCCATTCTGGCAGGGCGGACGGACCGGACAGGTCCGTCCGCCGGTAGATGAGCTGTCAGAGAGGTTTCGTACGGTGTGAATCAGGACTGGCCGCTGAGTACTTCAAAAGCGGCAGTGGCCTTGCCAGCGGCATCGTTCATGAAGGTCTCGCACTCGTCGCCGTAGATCTCAAAGCGGTTGAGCATCTGGGAGGCGATCCACTCGTTGAAGTCGGCCTCGTTCCACACGTCCTTCATCAGCTGCTCCATGTCGGCGATGAAGGCCTCGTCCGCGCCACGGTGGGTGGCCAGGGAGCCGCCGGCGGCCAGGATGGAGCCGGAGAAGTCAATGCTGGGATCCAGTTCCGCGGCCTTGCTGTCGCCGGCCACGGTGGGAACGTCGATGGGGCCGTCCGGGCCCTTGAAGCCCTCAAAGGGCTTGTCGGAGAAGGCCAGGATGGGGATCAGGGTACCGGCCTCCACATCCTCGATGGCCGCCTGGGTGGTGCCCACGAACACGTCGACTTCGCCGTCAGTCAGGCCCTTCTTCTGGGCTGCGCCGCCGTCATAGCCGGAGACCACGGTGACCTTGCCGCCCATCTGGGTGACCAGGGAGCCGAAGGCCAGGTGGCAGTCGGACAGGGGGTTGCCGCCGGACATCTTCACGCCTTCGCTCTTGGCTTTGTCCAGGATGCTGGCCAGAGTCTGGTCGGGAGTGGTGTAGAGGATCCAGGTCCGGTCGTCAATGATGCCGATGGGGTCCATCTGCTCACGGTCAAAATCAACCTCTTCGGTGCCGAACTGCTTGCCCAGGTCGTGGCGGTAGATGACGCCGTAGCCGTAGACCAGCAGGTCCTTGGTGGAGGGATCTTCCTCGGAGAACTGGGTGGCAGCCGCGAAGCCGTCGCCGCCGAGGACGTTTTCCACGATGAAGTTGTACTTGTTCTGAATCTGGTTGGCCACCTGGGCGTACTTGCGGGCTACCAGGTCGGCAGTGCCGCCGGCCCCGTAGCCGCAGATGATCTTGATGGTCTCGCCGCCGTTGGCGGGCTGCTCGGAGCCGGAGCCGGAGCCGCCGGAACCGCTGCCGCCGCCGGAGCCGGAACCGCCTCCGCCGCCGCAGGCTACCAGTGCCAGCGACATGGCCAGCGCCAGAGCCAGAGAGATAAGCTTCTTCATTTTCATTTTGGTTACCTCCTGATTTCTTCGGATTGTGTATTTCCGTGGCACGGAGCTGTGCCAAACAGAACGGGTCTGGGGCGGAGAGTCAGGTCCATCCGCCGTATTTGCGGCCGATCCCCTCCATCAGAGAGGCCCAGCGGGAGTCCTCCCGATAGAAGACGGGGGTCCAGCCCAGGGGAGCGGGTACCGTGCAGGTACCCCCCTGCCAGGGGGAGCCGCTCCAGAGGTGGATCCAGCGGCCTCTGGGCAGGTAGACCTCCCAGTCGGAGATCCCTCCCTGCCACACCGGTGCCACCAGGATATCGGGACCCAGCAGGTACTCGAACTGGTTTGTGTAGCAGGCCTCGTCATCCTCATTGTGGAGGAAGAGGGGACGCTGCACCGGGATTCCATGCCGGGCGTTCTCCGCCACAAGTTCCTTCCAGAGGGGCTTGAGGGCCACGTAGACCTGGGTCAGGCGGGCCAGAGCGGTCATGCAGTCCTCATCGTCGTAGAACTGGAAGTTGGTGGAGGGCCGGTTGCACTCGTGGCTGCGCATGACGGGGGTGAAGGCATTCATCTCTGCCCAGCGCAGGAAGACCTCCTTGGTGCGGACAACCTCGTACATGGAGGTGTAGCCGCCGATGTCGCTGTGAGTGAGGCCGCAGCCGATCATGCCGGCACTGAGGGCGCCGCAGATGACGGTGCACAGGCCGTCGTGGCGGCTGAAATCCACCGACTGGTCTCCGGCCCAGAGGAGAGGGCAGTACTTCTGGGAGCCGGTACCCCCGGCACGCATGAAATAGATGGCCTGGCCCAGTTTTCCCGTCTCCTGAAGGGCATCCATGTTGCACTTTGCCCACAGGACGGGCCAGTGGTTGTGCTCCACCATGGGGGACAGGCCGCTGTGGAGTACCAGGTCGTCGGTGGGCAGATACTCCCCGAAGTCGGCCATCCAGCCCTCCACCCCCATGTCCAGCATGTTCTTTTTCAGGATGTTTTCCTTGAACCACTGGTAGGCCTGGGGATTGGTCAGGTCCACGATGCCGCAGTCAAATTCGCCGAAGTCCACCAGATAGATGGAGCCGTCCGCCTTTCTGGCGAAGACGCCCGCCTTTTCCGCTTCGGGGAACAGATCCCCATCGGAACAGAGATAGGGGGAGGCGTAGGCCAGAAACCGGATCCCCCGCTCCCGCAGTGCCCTGATCTCTTCCGGCAGGTCCGGATAGAGGTCCGGATTGTAGTGCCAGTTCCAGAACAGGCGCTTGCCGAAGGAGGTGTAGCGCACGCCGGCCCAGTCCTGGCACCAGACCCCGGAGACCCGGATGCCGTGGGCGATGGAGTCGTCCACGATGCGGAAGGAGCGGCTGCTGCCGCCCTGGACACCGATGATCATGCCATCGTAGATCCACTCGGGCAGTTCCGGCTGGCGGCCCAGGAAGCCGGTCAGCTTCTCCAGGAGACCGAGGAAGGTGGGAGCCGCCTCGATGCGTATGCTGCGGGGAATCTCCCAGAACTGCAGTTCGTGAAAGTCCTGATGGCGGAAGTCAAAGTCCGCGTAGGCGGTGGAATCCGCATGGAGGTAGTAGTGACGGCTGGAGACGAAGGTGGGCTGGGGGAAGTTGGTGTTGTAGTAGTCGCCTCCTCCCCGGCACTCCTGGTCGTAGCGCCAGGTGAGGCTGGTGCTCTTGTCCCGCCCCACGCCGGGCTCCGAGGTCCAGATGGGGAAGTGGCGGCCCCGCAGATCAAAATAGGACATCTGTTCCCCGCAGCCGTAGCAGTGCTCGCCGGCCTCGGCAGCCACCCGGAACCAGAAGCGGTTCCAGTCCGGGTTGGGGCAGGCAAAGGAGAGGACGGCGCACTCTCCGCTGAGCTGTACGGTGACGGTGAGTTCGCCCTGGAGGTCCAGCACGCAGCCGTCATCAGACGGGGTAACGGAGGTGACGAAGAGGGGCCGGCGCTGGGTGATGTAGTCCTGAATGTCGAAATTGCCCCGGTACATGTCAACGGACTCGGTGCCGCAGCCCACATAGACCATGGGCGTCTCCCGGTCGGTCTCCAGAAGGGTCCGGCCGTCGAGCTGCAGGGAAAAGCCGGATTCTGTGCAGGTGAGGTTCATCATAGGAAAGGTATCCGCCTCTCAGATTGATGTTCTGGACTCCATCAGTAGTGGAGTTCCCGGTTTTCGCCCAGAAGCCCGGGGAAGGCCCCCTGACGGATCAGCGGCTCCCGCTCCGGGTGGGCGATGACCCACTTGTTGGTCTGCAGAAGAAGTCGGCTCTCCGGATCGTCCGACTCCATCCGCTTTGCCAGAGGGGTGTTGGTGCCCCGGGGGAGGATCACAATGCCCCGGAAGCCCTCGTCCGTCACCCGGCAGGGAGACAGGTGAAGGGTGGTCTGGTACATCTCAATGGCGGTTCCCCGCTCCACAAAGAAGACCTGGGCGTCCTCAACCCGGTAAGTGCCCTCACGCAGCAGCCAGGTGTGGCCCAGCACCAGCATGAAATCGGTGACCGCCACGTTGATCTCGCTGCCCTTGTGGTACTCAAAGCCGTTGTAGGTGGTATTGCGGCCGTTGCAGTAGCCCACTTCAATGGGCATGCCGCCGTAGAAGACGTGCTGAATCTGTTCCACCACAGGGTCAGACTCCATGGCGGGGACGGAGGCCACATAGATGTTGCCGTCCTCCGGAATGGCGGTCTCCCGCTCCATGAAGGAGAGCAGACCGGAGAAGTCATAGCCTGTGATCACCCGTCCGTAGGTGGTGAAGGAGGGGTCCCGGACGGAGAGGACCGGTACGTCGTTGACCTGGTTGAGCCGTTCAAGTGTCATATGCGTCATCCATTCTTCCGGCCTGGCCGGCGGTTTTGCAGGGGCAGAGCAGGCTGCCTGCAGAAAATTGATTTTTTGAATTAATCAAATAGGCTACAAAAAAAGCGCCTGCTCCGGGTTTCCATCATTCAAGCGCACAGTATGGGGGGTTCTCCGGGGAGCGGGCTGGAGGGGGCTGGAACAGGCAGGGATATGTGTCAGCACGCACCCTGAAATACCTCCTCAGTATATAGATGTTCTGCCCAATTGTCAAGCCTTTTTTTCCTGGTCCGGTGTGAAAGTGTCGTGAAGGGGACAGGCGCCCAAGGGCGCCTGTCCCGGAAGAGTTCAGGATCAGAGGAGGAGGGAGCCCAGCTGGAAAACCAGCATGGACACCACGTAGGCACATCCGATCTGCCAGGCGATGGAGAACAGGGCCCAGCGGGGGCTGTTCATCTCCTTGAAAATGGTGGAGACGGCAGCAACGCAGGGGACGTACAGCAGCACAAACACCAGGAAGGAGAAGGCGGACAGGGGGGTGAAGCCGGACATGGCGGCCGCCACCGCACTGCTGCCGGCGGTGAGGGGGAAGGAGTAGAACATGCCCAGGGAGGTGACCACCATTTCCTTGGCGATGAAGCCGGTGAGGAGGGCGACTGCCGCCTGCCACTGGCCGAAGCCGCAGGGGGTAAAGAGGGGCGCGATGAGGCTGCCCAGGGTTCCCAGCATGCTGTCTGCCGGATCTTCCACCACGGCGAGGGAGAAGCTGAAGGTCTGCAGCAGCCAGAGCACCACGGACATCAGCAGAATCAGGGTGCCGGCCTTGACCAGGAAGCCCCGCACCTTCTGCCACACATGGGTCAGCATGTTTCCCAAGGAGGGAAGGCGGTAGGGGGGCAGTTCCAGTACAAAGGGGGCAGGTTCTCCGGCGAAGAGGGTGTGCTTGAAGAACAGGCCGGAGAGAATGCCGGTGACCATGCCGATGACGTAAAGGGCAAAGACCACCAGGCCGGCCCAGGGGCCGAAGAAGGCGGCGGAGATGAGGCCGTAGACCGGCAGTTTGGCGGAGCAGGACATGAAGGGGACCAGAAGGATGGTCATGCGCCGGTCCTTCTCGTTTTCCATGGTGCGCGCGCCCATGATGGCCGGCACCGAGCAGCCGAAGCCCATGAGCAAGGGGATAAAGGCCTTGCCGCTGAGGCCGAAGCGGCGCAGAAGCCGGTCCATGATGAAGGCCGCCCGGGCCATGTAGCCGGAGTCCTCCAGAAAGGAGAGGAAGAGAAAGAGCAGGGCGATCTGGGGCAGGAAGGTGAGAACTCCGCCCACCCCGGCGATGATGCCGTCGCAGATCAGGGAGACCAGCACCGGGGCCACGCCGGCGGAGATGAGAACCGTCTCCAGGGAGGCGGAGAGGGTGTCGATGAGTGCGCCAACCAGATCGGAGAGCCAGGAGCCGAAGGGGCCGAAGGTGGTGAGGAACATCACCAGCATGGCCAGCAGAAAGAGCGGCAGGGCCAGAATGCGGTGGGTGACCACCCGGTCGATCTTCTCCGTGAGGGTGGCGGCCCCGCCTTTTTTCCCCCGAACCACGGCCTCGGAGACCAGCTGCTCAATATACTGGTAGCGGCTGTCGGCGATCAGAGTCTCCCGGTCTCCCAGGGGACTGGTGCTCTCGAACTCCTGGACGATGGCATCCAGTTTCTTCTGCACCTCAGGGGGCAGGTGAAGGGCTTCGGTGACGATCCGGTCCCCTTCCAGCAGCTTGATGGATGCCCAGTGGGCGGGCAGATGGGCGGCGTAGGCGTAGTCGTGAAGCAGTTCCCCCATGCGGTGATGGACATCGTGGGTATAGTCGTCGTAAAGGTCGTCCGGTTCGGCGGTGAACCCCAGATGCATCTCCCGGTGGGCGGTGAGGAGCAGTTCCTCCAGGCCGTCGCCGGTGCGGGCGGTGATGGGCACCACGGGAACGCCCAGGCGGCGGGAGAGGGCTCCCACATCGATCTGATCCCCCCGCTGGGAGACCTCATCCATGAAGTTGAGTGCCACCACCATGGGGCGCTCCAGTTCCAGCAGCTGGACGGTCAGATAGAGGTTGCGCTCCAGGTTGGTGGCGTCCACAATGTCAATGACACAGTCCGGCTCCTCCTGGATGATGAAATCCCGGGAGACGATCTCCTCCATGGAGTAGGGGGACAGGGAGTAGATGCCCGGCAGGTCCACCACGGTGATGGGTTTGTCATCCAGATGGGCGGTGCCCTCCTTCTTCTCCACGGTGACGCCGGGCCAGTTGCCCACGTACTGGTTGGAGCCGGTCAGTGCATTGAAAACGGTGGTCTTGCCGCAGTTGGGGTTGCCGGCCAGTGCCACCCGCATGGTCCGGGTGTCATGGGCGGAGTGGTCGTAGTCGTGGCCGTGGGCCAGCAGCTCGTGTTCGTGATCCCGCAGACGGCGGCGCACTGCCTCGGGAGAGCGGGCCCGGCGGGCCGCCTCCTGGCGGGCGGGATTGGGCTGCACCCCTGGCGGACCCACCTGGATCTGATCCGCATCCGCCCGGCGCAGGGAGAGTTCATAGCCCCGGAGGGAGACCTCCAGGGGATCGCCCAGGGGGGCGATTTTGGTTACGGTGATCTGGGTTCCAGGGGTCAGACCCATGTCCACCAGGCGGCGCTTGACGGCGCCGGAGGTATTTCCCACGGAAAGGATGGTTCCGGACTGCCCGGGAGAGAGGGACTCGAGCGTCCGTTTTGCTGGTTCCATGCTGATTCTCCTTCCAGGAACAAAGGGAGAGGGGTCAGGAGGGCTCGGAGGGTGCCGGCTGGGCGTCCGGCTTCCTGCGGTGGCGCCGGCGGCGGGGGCGGGTGCCGGTGCGGAGGGAGCGGCAGTTGAAGGTGTCGCCTGCCATGGCCATTTTCAGAAGGGTCTGGTTGTCCGGGGTGGTCTCTCCCACCTCCGGGAAGGCCCAGAGACGTCTGCGCTTGTCCCATGCGGTCTCCAGCCGCAGAATATAGGCGCCGTGGGCGGGACAGACCAGCCGGCAGTAATAAAACTGCCCATCGTCTGAATACCACACCGAGGTGCGCTGGATCTGGCCGCATGTGGGACACTCCCCCCGGCGGGCCGCCCGGCTGTTGAGGGCGGCGTCCATGGAGTCGTAGGGGCCGAACCAGAGGCCGTTCTTCTTGATGGGCAGTCCCAGACGGGTTACCGTCCGCTCCTTGTGCATGGACTCTCCCGGCACCCTGCGGGCGGCCGACACCTCCTTGGCCGTGAGGAAGGCGCCTACAAGAGCGGTGTAGAGGGCATCGTAAAGGGCGTTGTGAAAATCAAAGGTCTCCGGAATACCGCAGTAGTCCACTGCCGGTTCCAGAGCGGGGGAATTGACGGAATTGACCGCCTCGGCGAAGGCGGACTGCAGATCGTAGAAGTGATCCGGAAGACAGTTGGGCATGGACCAGTGGGAGAGATTTTCTGCCAGGACCATCAGGTCGGCGGTCCCCCAGATGGCAAACTCCTCATCGTCTCCCCACCAGAGGCGGAACTGCTCCATCACCTCCGGAAAGAGGCTGGGGGATTCCAGGGCCAGGGACAGTTCCGGCAGGACGGCGGCGGCGGGGCTGTAGGTTTTATGGACTTTTGGCCGGATGTAGGCGCAGAAGGAATCGATCACCTGTCCCCCCAGGCGGTCCAGTTTGACTGCGCCGATCTGAAGTACCTCGTTCAGCCTGCCGCCGTATCGGCCGCTGTTCCACTCCAGATCCATGACAATCATTGGGGGACACCCCCTTTGTGGTTTCAGTTTGGAATATGGCATTATACGCCCGGAATCCGGGAATTGCAATGAAAAAAGCACCGGCGAAACAGTACCGGTGCGGGTTTTTCATGCGGCCGCCTTCTGGTGCCGAGGGGCCGGCCGGGGCCGGAGAGCCGACGCACCGGGGAGGACGGACAGAAGAATGAAGCCCAGGACGCCGCAGGCTGTTCTCCCGATCCGGCACCGGGGTGCACAGGATGGAGAACATGAAAATCCGGGACAAACACCCGCGTCAGGCAGAAATCCCCCGGCGCCGGGCATGGGAAGAACCACGGCAGAGGAGGGGGGAGACACCGGCCGGCGGGAGGGCTGCAACGGATGAGCAGGCAGACGATGAGAGGAAAAGCGGTACTGCAGAGAGAGTTCCGGGTCAGGTTCCGGAGAGGACTCCGGAGCTGAGGGCATGGGGCGCAGGCAATGGGGCCCCTTCGCGCCCCCGGAACGCGGCAGGAATGGCTCAGGGAAAATTGTAACACAGGCACCGGCATCTGTCCAGTCACTTTTTCAGGAGAATCACGGATTGTTTTTCGGGGGAAAGGGGTGAGAATGTCCTGTTCCCGGGATTCCTCCTCTCCTCTCCCCCCTCTCCGGTGGCAGGAGAGGATTCCCCTGTCCTCCTTCCGGGGCCCAGGGGCTGAGCGCAGCGGGAATGTGTACGGAGTCCTCATGGGAGAAAGCTGCCCCGCTGCAGCCCGGGGAGGGCAGAGGATTCTCCCGTCAGCAGATCTGCGGTGGCCGGTTTCCGGGGAAAAAGTCCTGCCCTCCGCCCTTTTCATATTGCCGGCATGGGGATCCGGTGCTATAATGTCTGAGACTGTGATAAAGTGTCCATATCCCGCTCCGGCGGGAGCAAGGAGGAGACCCATGGACCTGATGGAGCGCCGCATTGACGGCGAAACGATTTACGAGGGCAGAATTGTCCGGCTGGTGGTGGACCGGGCCCGTCTGCCCGATGGCACCGTTGCCCTGCGGGAAGTGGTCTACCATCCGGGCGGGGTGGGCATCCTGGCGCTGGACCCGGAGGGAAACGTGCCCCTGGTGAAGCAGTTCCGCTATCCGCTGCAGAAGCTTCTGCTGGAGATTCCGGCGGGAAAGCTGGAGCCCGGGGAGGACCCGGTCCAGGCGGCAAGACGGGAACTGAGCGAGGAGACCGGGTACGAGGCGGAGGAACTGATCGACCTGGGGAGCGCGGTGGCCTCCCCCGGCTTCTGCGATGAGGTGCTGCACATGTATCTGGCCCGGGGCCTGCGGCCCATCGGCCAGCATCTGGACCAGGACGAATTTCTCGATGTGGTGACCATGCCTTTTGACGAGCTGGTGCGCCAGGTGATGGATGGAACCATCATTGACGCCAAGACCGTCACCACGACGCTGAAAACCAAGGTGCTGCTGGGGCTGTAGAGCCCGAAGAAGTAAGGAGGAGACAACTTGGGTAAAACCATCCTGATTGTGGAAGACGAACAGAACATCGTGGATATTCTGACCTTCAATCTCAGGCGGGAGGGCTACGAGACGATGGCGGCCTACGACGGCCCCACCGGCCTGAGACTGGCGCTGGAGAAGAATCCGGACCTGATTCTGCTGGATCTGATGCTGCCCAAAATGGACGGATTCCAGGTGTGCCGGAAGATCCGCAGCAGCGGTTCGTCCACGCCCATCCTCATCCTGACCGCAAGGGAGGAGGAGTCGGACAAGGTGGTGGGCCTGGAGCTGGGTGCGGATGATTACATCACCAAGCCCTTTTCCATGAGGGAACTGATGGCCCGGGTCAAGGCCAATATCCGCCGGGTGGAGATGCAGCCCTCTCCGGTGGAGAAAGTGCCGCCCCTCCGTCTGGGCCGGGTCACCATCGACCGGGAGCGGAGCATCGTCTACAAGGATGACATCCCCCTGGACCTTACCCAGCGGGAGTATGATCTCATCTCTTTTCTGGCCTCCCAGCCCGGAAAGGCCTTCTCCCGGGAGACCCTGATGGAGAAGGTCTGGAACTACGAGGGCTATGTGGGAGACGTGCGTGCCGTGGATGTGGCCGTACGCCGCCTGCGGGAGAAGCTGGAGGACGATCCCGCCTCCCCCCGCTTCATCCTTACCAGGAGGAGAATGGGATACCTGTTTGCGGACTGAGCCCCGAAAACCCAATCGGAAGATAGGACAGAACCGGGCCCCCGCCCGGTTCTGTCGTGTATGCGCCAGGGCAGGTTCGGCCGGGCCCTGAATCCCGGAAAGGATGGTGACGGTCCATGCGCAGCCTTCACACCAAACTGGTCATGATCATGGTGCTGCTGATCCTGTCCCTGATGCTGGTGGTGGGTGCCTTTCTGATCAATTCCGTGACTGCCTTCTATCTGGAGGACTTCTACACCCAGGTGGCGGAAGTGTTCCGGGATCCCGGCCTGGCCCACGACCTGACCACGGTCACCTCCGAGGAGGAGGACGGAGCCCAGATGCTGTCGGATGTGCTGCGGGCCTACTACGGGGAACTGGGTGTGGACAGCCGCAACCGCCGGCTCTACATCCTGGACAGTACCGGAACCTGTCTGGTACGACCGGACGGGGAGACGGGGCCTCTGGAGTACACCCCCAATCTGGCCTTTGTGCTGTCCACCGGCCTGGAGACAGGAGAGTCCGGGGACGAGAGCAGCCTCTCTGCGGAGTACATGGATGTGGCCATTCCCATCCGGCGGGGGAGCACATCTTACATTATCTACATTTATGATAACCGCAACACCGCCTCCGCCCTGACGGATCAGATGTTCATGCTGATCATGGAGTCCCTGGCCTTCGGACTAGTGATCTCCATTCTGCTCTCCTTCCTGCTGTCCAAGACCATGGTGACTCCCATCGAGCGCCTGACGGAGGGGGCCATGCGGGTGGCGGAGGGGGACTTCTCCCACCGCATCGAGGTGTCCTCCCGGGATGAGATCGGGGTGCTCACCGACACGTTCAACGATATGGCCAAGCAGCTGCAGACCACGCTGCGGCAGGTGGACAATGAGCGAAGCAAGCTGGACACCCTCTTTCTGCGCATGACCGACGGGGTGGTGGCCTTCAATGCGGCGGGAGAGGTCATTCATCACAATCCTGCCGCCGAGCGCATGCTCCGCCGCAGCATCGGAGCGGAGACCACCTATGAGGATCTCTTCCAGTCTACGGCGCCGTTGTCCCAGGTGCTGGCGGCAACGGACCATGTGGAGGGGGAGATGCAGGTCCGGGACAGCTTTCTCCAGCTGCTGATGGCCCCCTTTGACCAGGGCAAGGAGGGAGGAGGCGCCCTGGTGGTGATCCACGATGTGACGGAGCAGCGCAAGAACGAGAAGAACCAGCGGGACTTTGTGGCCAACGTCTCCCACGAACTGCGCACCCCTCTGACCAACATCCGCTCCTACGCGGAGACCCTGACGGACAGTGTGGGGGATCTGCCCCTGGAGACGGAGAAGCAGTTCCTGGAGGTCATTCTCAGCGAGAGCGACCGCATGACCAACATCGTGCAGGACCTGCTCACCCTGTCCCGGCTGGAATCCGGGCGGGACGACATCAAGTTTGCCAGTTTCTCCTTCTCTCAGGCGGTTCTGGATCAGTACAACGCGGTCTACATGGAGTGCCAGAAGCACCGGCACACCCTCAGCCTGGAGATGGAGCCGGGTCTGCCCGACGTGATCGGCGACCGGGCCCGGATCATGCAGGTGATGATGAACATCGTCTCCAATGCCATCAAGTATACGCCCGACGGCGGGCATATTACCATCGCCGCCGGACGGGTGGAGTCCCGGGTCTGGATGGAGGTGGACGACAACGGCATCGGCGTGCCGGAGGAGGACCGCCCCCATATCTTTGACCGCTTCTACCGGGTGGATAAGGCCCGCTCCCGCCAGTCGGGCGGAACCGGTCTGGGCCTGTCCATCGCCAGGGAGATTGTGGAGCGGCACCAGGGAGAGCTGACTCTGGTGGATAAGGAGGGACCCGGCCTGCGGGTGCGTCTCGAACTGAAAATCGGAGGACCCAGCAATGAGTAAACGGCGACGTCTGGTGGAGCTGGGCAAGGATCTCCTGATTGTGCTGCTCACCCTCTCCGCTCTGTGGCTGGCGGGGCAGAATCAGATGCTGGTGCACATTACCCGGGCCCTGAAGGTGGAGGAGACCGCTGTGCCCCAGACCGGGGGAATCGCTCCGGAGGACCGCAGCGAGACGGTCAGGCCCCTTCGCATTGCGGCCCGGCTTCCCGGGGATTCGGACAGTGCCATCTGCGGCATCCTGTACGACGAGACGGCCTGCGACTCCCTCTTCGGTCAGGTGGCCGGCATGCTGTCGGAGACCCTGTCCGAGGCGGAGACCCCGGAAGGGGTTACCCGCAACGAGTGGGAGGAACTTCTGCAGACTCAGCCGGGGCTGATGATGGACTTTCAGGGAGCCATCCCCCTGTCCGTGCTCAGCGGATGGCTGTCCGGCAATCCCATCGCCCTGGACAGTCCGGTGCGCCGTGTGGTGCTGGCGGTGGAGTCGGGGACCGTGACGGTGACCTACCGGGATGAGGGAAACGGGTTCTACCGGCGCATCCGCTCCCAGGTGGCAAACCCGGACCATCTGCTGGACATCCTGGGGCAGCTGACGGAAAACGGGGCGTTCTATGCCTTTCAGTCTGAGGAGTATGCCATCCTGGATCGGGACACCCTGCTGCCGGCGGATTCCCCCCAGCCCATGGTTTACACGGCCTCCAACCCGGTGGAGGAAGGCAGTGCATCTCTGGAGAGCCTGATGGAGAACCTGGGACTGTCGGTCAATGCCAACGGCATCTACCGGGGGGCGGACAGCGAGTGGGTGGCACGCTCCGGGGGCGACACCCTGCGTCTCTCGGACGACGGCGTGGCGGTGTATGAGGCGGGAGAGGGTACGGAGGACCGCTTCCATCTGGGGGGCGGTCAGGACCCCTCCCTTTACGACCAGGTGGAGGCCTGCCGCCGTCTGGCGGTGTCCGCTCTCAGCGGGCGAATCGGAGAGGGCCGGCTGGGCCTTCTTTCCGTCCGGGAGACGGAGCAGGGACTGGAGGTGCGCTTCGGCGTCTCGCTGAACGCCTGCCCGGTGGTGGCCTCCCAGGGCAACGGCGCCCGGTTCCTCATCCGGGACGGGCGCATTGAGCGCTTTGAGATGGTGTTCCGCAGCTATGTTCCGGCAGAGGAGGTCACCCAGGTGCTGCCTCCCCGGCAGGCACTGGCCGCGCTGGAGGCCCAGCAGCTGTCCGGGAAAGAACTTCTTATGGTGTACAATGATACGGGAAGTGAACGGGTGGAGGCCGGCTGGGCGGCCGGCCGGGGAGCGGGAGAGGAGTGAGCATCTGGTGGAAGGGTCCAAACTGAAGAACATCGCCATTCTCATTCTTCTGCTCACCAACCTGTGCCTGCTGTTTTTTGCCGTCCAGCGCTGGTACCAGGAGAGCAGCCTGCAGGAGCAGGCGGTGGAGGACGCCATCCGGGTCATGGCCTCCCGGGGCATCACCGTGGAGCGCAGCCTCATTCCGGATGCCAGGAAACTGTCCCCCCTCACATCTCCCCGGGATCTGGATCGGGAGCGGGCTCTGGCCACGGCTCTGCTGGGGGAGGATGCGGTCTCCGAGACCAGTCAGGCGGAAGTCTACCGCTTTACCAGCAGCAGGGGTTTTCTCCAGTTTCACAGCAACGGGGCCTTCTTCGGGGAGTTTCCCCCCGGTGCCTTTCCGGCGGAAGATCCCCGGGAGGACGGGCATGCCCTTCTGGAGCGGCTGGGAATCCAGACGGACTTTCTGAGCCAGGAGGACAATGTCTACGTCTTCCAGCAGCGGTGGGAGAATGTGCCCCTCTTCAGCCAGCAGATCTCTCTGACGGTGGAGGGGGGAAGCATTCTCACCCTTACCGCCCGGCAGCAGCTGCCCGGGGAGCCCCTGGCGGATCCCAACCGGCAGACCATTACCACCACCACCGCCCTGATGCAGCTGTTCAGCGGCATCACCACCCTGGGCGATGTGTGCAGCCGGGTGGACGATTTTCTTGCGGGCTATGCGGGGACCGCCTCCCTGCCCGGCCCCATGGTCCTGACGCCCGTCTGGTCCGTGACCACCGATACCGGGTCCTATCAGCTGGATCTGGTGACGGGGGAGCTGACCAGAACCTCCCAGAGCGGGGCGGAGGGGCTCTGAGCCATTTTCCGGGCGGAAAAGAGGACAAAATGCATGTTTGACCGGAACAGCCCCCTGGGCATCCTGGACTCAGGCATTGGCGGCTTCAGTGTGGTCCGCCAGGTGCGCCGTTTGATGCCCAGGGAGGATGTGATCTATTTTGGAGACGGGGCCAATGTGCCCTATGGAAATCACACGGAGGCGGAGATTGTCTCCATGGCCCGCTACATGTTCTCCTTCATGGAGAGCCGGGGCGTCAAGGCCCTGCTGGTGGCCTGCAACACCATCTCCTGCGTGCTGGACAGATGCCGGGATGCGGTCTCCTGCCCGGTGTTCAGCGCGGTGCAGGCGGGGGCAGATGCGGCGGTGGCCTCGGGGGCGGGACGAATCGGCGTCATCTCCACCGTCTTTACCCACAATTCCCGCAGCTATCCCAACCGGATTCTGGCCCAGAGCCCCCGGGCGGTGGTGGTTCTCAGCTGCGGCTGTCCGGATCTGGCCCGGCTGGTGGAGCACAGCCTGGGGGACCCGGAGGGCATGGCCACGGTGGAGACGGAGCTGCGTAGGGAGCTGGATGACCTGGTGCTCCGGGAGCAGGTGGACTGCTGTGTGCTGGGATGCACCCACTATCCCCTGGTGGAGGGGAGCATCCGGCGGCTCTATCCCGGTCTGGAACTCATCGATCCCGCCCGGGAGATGGCCCGATCCGCCCGGGCCCTGCTGGAGGAGCGGGACCTGCTGTGCCGGGGAGAGGGGCCGGGACGTCTGGACATCTTCACCACAGGGGACCGGGAGGAATATGCCCTGCGGGCCCGGCAGGTGGGACTGGAGGCCTCCTCGGTCTCCTTTTATCCGCCTCTGGGCAGCAGAGACTGAGAGACCGGAACCGCCCCCCCGGCCCGCCGGGGGGAGTGCTCAGGAGGCCTGCCGGAGTTCCTCCCGGGCCTCCCGTTCGCTGTCGGCGGAAAAGCAGAAGCGGCCGTTCCAGTCAAAAACCTCAATGTGCTCACGCACCCAAACCAATCGATACTCCATGGCGGAAGCCCCTTTCTCATCTGAATGGAGCCATTCTACCGGAACTATAGTCCGAAAATACGGACTATTCGCAAAAAACGAGAAATATCGGAGAAACTGATCCGGTTATCGGGGCCCTCCCCCCGGGAAGACGGGCCCGGGCCGGATGCCGATGATCGCCGGGGAGGAGGGTTCCCTCTGCCTCTCCCGGCCGGGAAGGCAGGGCCGGACAGCAGGGAAGAGGGGGCAGTCTGGCCGGGGGCCGGGTGGTCTGGGGTCCTTCCGGGCCCTCCCGGAGGCCCTGTTTTAGCACTCGGCCGGTCTAATTGTGAACAGAAAGTAAACTTTTCAAATTTTTTTCGAAAAATCTGAAATTTGGGCTTGATTTTTTTTCCGGATGGGGGTATCATCATAGCCGTGATTGGCACTCAGGTGTTTTGAGTGCTAAGAGCCTGAACTGATCTAACCTGAAATCAATATAGATTCTAAGGAGGAACCTGTTATGAAGCTCAAACCCCTGGCCGATCGTGTCATTGTGAAAATGATGGAGGCGGAGGAGACCACCAAGGGCGGCATCATCCTGACCGGTGCTGCCAAGGAGAAGCCCGAGGTCGCGGAGGTCATCGCGGTCGGCCCCGGCGGCATGGTAGAGGGCAAGGAAGTTGTCATGACCGTCAAGGTCGGCGACAAGGTCATCACCAGCAAGTACGCCGGCACCCAGG
>CAYXVN010000043.1:0-15790 GCA_964468565.1 uncultured Oscillospiraceae bacterium
CGAAGATCTTCGAGGAGACCGCCGCCAACGAGAAGGAGCATGCGGAGATCTGGTTCAAGCTGCTGGGCGGCATCGGCACCACCCAGGAGAACCTGCTGGCCGCTGCCGAGGGCGAGAACTACGAGTGGACCGACATGTACGCGAAGATGGCCGCTGAGGCCCGGGAAGAGGGCTTCCAGGATATCGCCTTCCTCTTCGAGGAAGTGGGAAAGATCGAGAAGGAGCACGAGGAGCGCTACCGCAAGCTGCTGGCCAACGTGGAGGGCGGTCTGGTCTTCTCCCGCGACGGGGAGATGATCTGGCAGTGCAGCAACTGCGGCCACATCTGCGTGGGGAAGCAGGCTCCCGAGGTCTGCCCGGTCTGCGGCCATCCCAGGAGCTACTTCCAGCTCAAGGCGGAGAACTACTGAGAATTGCCTCCCAGGAGGAATCCGGGCGGACAGCTGCAGCTGTCCGCCCTTTCCTTCTGCGGGAAGATGTTCCCCGGGGGAAATGGGCACTTCTCTGCAGGCCATTCCTCCTGAGGGGAAGAAGTACCCGGTTCTCCCTGCGGTTGCAGTAAGTCAGGTGCCTGCCCGGGGCCGGGTGGGGCTGCAGGGGAACGGGGATCCGGGGCCGGCATATCAGGAGCCGGGGCAGCAGAGAAGGGGCCTGGGGCACTTGCATTCCGGATCTGCCTGTGCTATGCTGGGGAAGCTGGGGGGAGGAGAGATCCCGGCGGAAGGGCCGGAGCAGGGGGAGTGCCGGATCGGTACGGCGCTCTGGGTGAAGGCCTGATCGCTGCCGTCTTCGGCAGGCGCTTCCCGCCCCGCTGTGGTCCCCGGCTCCGGCAGCGGGAGGTTCACAGGGGGATGGGGCAGTCATCCTCACGGGCAGAGAGAACCGCCAGGTCTGCCCGGCGGGCTGTCACAACAGTGTTTGGAAGGTGAGCAGCGTGAAGACAGGAATTGTTCTGGAGGGCGGGGGCATGCGCTCCAGTTTCGCCAGCGGCGTGTGTGACGGACTGCTGGAGGGGGACATCATGCCGGATTACATGGTCGGGGTGTCCGCGGGAATCGCCTGTGGGGTGAGCTATCTCTCCCGGCAGCCCAGGCGGAACCTGGAGGTGCTGACCCGCTTTGCTCCGGACAGCCGCTACATGGGGGTGCACAACCTGGGCGACCCCCACAACCGCAGCTACTTCGGCCGCAGGTTTGTGTTCGAAACCATTCCCAATGAGCTGGTTCCCTTTGATTTTGCGGCTTTTGCGGCCTATCCGGGGGAGGTGGAGGCGGTGGTAACCAACCTGAACACCGGACAGGCGGACTACCTGAAGGTCCCCCGGCAGGGCAGAGGATTCTCCATTGTCATGCAGGCGACCTGCGCCATGCCTCTCCTGTTTCCCATTTTCACCATCAACGGCCAGCCCTGCCTGGACGGTGGAGTGGCAGACCCGGTTCCCTGGAGGCATGCGGTGGAAAAGGGATGCGACCGCCTGATCGTTGTGCTCTCCCATCCCCGGGATTTCCGGCGCAAACCGGATGCCGCCATCCGCCTGATCCGCAGGAAATACCGCTCGTATCCCGCCTTTGTGGCCACCATGGAACAGCGGGCGGAGAAGTACAACGAGGACCGGGAAGAGATGTTTGCCGCCGAGGAGGCAGGGAGGATTCTTGTGTTTGCGCCCTCCTCCACTCTGGATGTCTCCCGGACGGAGCGGGATCCGGAGAAGCTGCGCCTGCTGTGGGCGGAAGGTTTTCAGATGGCGGCGGAACGCATGGACGAGGTACAGGCCTGCTTTTCTCCCTGAGTGGCCCCTCTCCGGCGGCACATGCAGTGGGGCACCTCCCTGACGGGGAGTGTCCAGGGACCTGCTGCGGATGTGCTCACCGGAGGGCCTGGCCGGGCGGGAGCGGTGAGAGAGGGAGTGCATTTGGAGATATGAAAATTGTGGTCGTGGACGGCCAGGGCGGCCGTCTGGGCAGGCTGTTTGTAGAGGCGGTGAAAGCCCGCTTCCCGAAGGCCCAGGTCTGGGCTCTGGGAACCAACAGCATTGCCACCGCCACCATGCTGCGGGCAGGGGCAGACTGTGGTGCCACCGGGGAAAATCCGGTGGTCCGGGGTGTGGAAGATGCGGATGCCATTCTGGGACCGGTGGGCATTCTGGTGGCCCATGCCATTCTGGGGGAGGTCACCCCCGCCATGGCTGCCGCCGTGGGGGGCAGCCGGGCAAAGAAGTATCTGGTGCCCATGAACAGCTGCGGTGTTGTGGTGGCCGGAGTGCGGGAGATGTCTCTGCCCGCCTACGTGTCAGCTGCCGTGGAGCAGATGGCGGCGGATCTGGAGGGGAGACGGGCCGTGCCCCTCGGCCAGAGCCGGGAGGGGGAAAACCTGTGAGAATGGGTCTCCCAGGACGAAAACAGCGGGAAATCCCTTTGGGATTCCGAAAGCAGGGAAAAACCGCCTGAAAGGCGGTTTTTCTGTGTTTTCAGGGAAGAGAACCCTTAAAGTTTCTCCACCGGAACGGAGTCTGCGGCGGGGAAGAAGCTGTGGAAACAGGCACCGGAGACGGATTCGGAGTGGAAGAACCCGCGAATGCTGCGGAAGACCGGAACGCTGTCCCAGGCCACGAAGTCCAGGTAGTGCCAGCGGCTTCCGGAGGCCCATCCGATGATGTCCACGGCGTCCTCCCCCGCCTCGCTGCGCAATGTGCGGATCAGGCGGCTGCGAAAGTCCTCCAGGGCAGTTCCCACCATGCCTTCTGCCGGCCAGTATACAAAGCCGGGGCAGATGCTGTAGGCATGCCAGTCCTCCACCAGATCGGTTTTTCCCTGCTGGTACTCCTCCACCAGGGGGCGGCACCAGGTGACACCTTCCAGGATGTCGAAGCGGGGACCGCTTCCGGAAGGGGGCAGGGGCCAGGGATCCCCCGGCCGGGAGGCATACACCTGAGGATCGTTGGAGAGACGGTACCCCAGGTCCTCCAGCTTGCCGCGCAGACCGCTGAGAAGGAAGGGCTCTCCCGGAACCGGCAGGGACAGGACCTCCAGGGTGTAGGGAAGCCCCATAATGGCCAGTTCGCCGACGGCGCGGAAGAGCAGATCCCGGAACAGACTGCGTACATGATCGCTGTCCGCTCCCTCTGTGCGGATCAGAGGGAGCAGGTTCCGGCAGAACATGCGCAGCCGCAGCGTTCCATCCTCCTGCCGCTCTGCCCAGACGAGAACATCCTGAGACGACAGGGGAATGCCCTCCTTCTCCATTTCGAACCAGGGGTCCTCGGGCTGTCCCAGAAGAAAGTTCCAGCGCTCCAGCAGGGAGGCGGGGGCGTGCCGGAGCAGATAGCGCAGGCGCAGAAAGCAGGCATCGCTGCCGAGAAGCCAGAAGGCGATGGTGCTGCGTCCCCCGGATTGGAACAGACTGCACTGAAATGTGTTCAGGACCCGGAACAGACAGCGTACCAGGGGAGAGACTCCCTCCACCAGGACGTCATCGGCGCCGTCCACCTGCTGTTTCAGATCCGCCTCATAGCGGGAGAAGTCCTCCCAGGTCATGGCCACCCGCCGGGAGAAGGGAATCTGGAAAACAGGCATTCTCATGCTGCGTCGGGTGTCATTCAGCATCCGGCGCAGGTGAGCATCGTCCGGCTCCATCCGGCAGCACTGAGCCAGGTTAAGTTCTGCCAGCCGGTCCCGCTGGGTGTAGTGCAGAACAAAGCCCATGGCCTCATACCAGGTAGAGAGACTCTGTGCACTCTGGCGGACTGCCTCCAGAGTGCTGCGGGCCTTCTGGAACCGGATGAAATACTCGAAGGTACCCGCATCCGAGAGAAAGCCGGTGTAGGCAGTAGCCAGGACCAGTGCGGCATAGGGACTGCGCTGCTGGGGAGGGATGGGCTCCACCCGGCGAATGATCTCATCCAGTTTCAGATTCTGCTGAAGCTTCATGAGTTTCAGGTCCTCAGCCGTGGGGACGGGGATGTCGGAGGAGGGCTTTGGGCGAGTCTGGGGTCGGGGATTGCGGTGTGGGGGGTGTTTTCTGCGCTTTTTGCTTGGCATGGTGTGCTCCTTTCTGCAAGGTTATGCATCCGGTTTCCGGGGGGAGAGGGGACAGGTCAGGGCAGATTTCTGATATAGGCCTGAGCAGTGGGAGTGTATCCCATCTTCTCCAGATAGGCGAGATGCTCTCCGCTGTTCAGGTGGCGGAACAGCAGGGTGCGGATTCCCAGTCCGGGAAGCTGTCCGTACAGGTAGGTGCCCACGGAGCAGTCCCGGAAGGCGGGCGTGGAGTAGTCGATGAGAATGTCCAGCGTCTCCCCGCCCTCCATCCTGCCCAGCAGCACTCCGGCGGGAGTGCCGTTGCAGCAGACAAGGAAGGCCCGGTCGACTTCCCCGGGTTCTCCCGGAAAGTGGGGGAAGAAGGTGCGGATGTCCTCCTGGCAGCGGTTCAGAAAGTAGCGGAGAAAGGAATCCTCCGGTGCGGTTTCGATCAGGTCGTAGGCGCGATCGGATTTCAGGAGGCGGACCAGGTTGTACACATTGATGACGATCAGGCAGAGGTTCATCAGGGCCAGAGGGAAGGAGCGGATAATCAGGGCGTAGATGGCGGATATGGTGCTGCCGACGGTATTGATGATCCTCAGCTTCAGGACGGAAGACATGAGCATGGAGAGGACGACCAGGGCAGAGCCCAGGTATCCGAACAGTTCGATCAGCAGAGAGTGGTCCAAGAAACGGTACCATCCTTTCGGAAGAATGAGAAAAGAGGGATCTGTGCCGAAGCAGGGAGAAGGAGATGCAGGAGAACAGTGCACCGGGCAATCTCTCCGGTGGACAGAAGAGGGCCACGCGGGTATAATCGGGGGGAAAAATCGAAGAGGGAGGCAATCGCATGTACAGACTGTTTGAACCTGCCCGCCTGGGGCCCATGGAGATGAAAAACCGTACGGTGCGCTCCGCCACCAACGAGCACCTGGCCCGGGCGGACGGGCAGCTGACGCCGGTCTGGGCACAGACTCAGGGGGAACTGGCCCGCCACCAGGTGGGCCTTGTGATTACCGGCCATCTGACGGTGGACCGGCGCTATCGGGCGGATCCCGGACAGCCGGTGCTGGACGGGGAGACGGATCCCCGGTATCTGGCTGAGGCAGCCTGGGAGTGCCACCGCTGGGGTGGCAGGCTGGTCGCCCAGCTCAGCCACAGCGGACGGAAGGCGGACGTGGCCACCAACGGCCGGCCGGCCAGGGGGCCGGATGATTTCACACCGGGGGAACTGGACGACCTGGAGAAGGCCTTCCGCACCGCTGCCCGGCTGTGTCAGGATGCAGGACTGGACGGGGTGCAGATCCACTGCGCTCACGGCTACCTGCTCTCGACTTTTCTGAATCCGGAGTTCAACCACCGGAAGGACCGGTACGGCGGAGCGCTGGAGAACCGGTTTGCCCTGGTGGGGCGGATTGTGAAGGGCATCCGTGCCGACTGCGGCAGCGGATTTGCCATCCTGGTAAAGGTGGACAGCGACGGCTGCGGGGATCTGCCCGGACTTCTCCGCATGGTGCAGGAGGCCGGAGCGGACGGGGCGGAGATCAGCGGCCTCAGCTTCAACACCCGGGCGGGGGAGAAAAGGCCCTTCTTCCTGGATGAGGCACTGGCGGCAGGGAAGGGGCTGACCATCCCCCTGATTCTGGTGGGGGGTATCTTCTCCCGGGCTGCGGCCCAGGAGGTGCTGGACGCCGGCATCCCCTTCGTCTCCTTCTCCCGGGCTCTGATCTGTCAGCCTGATTTCGTGGAGCGGATGCAGAGGGGGGAGCAGGAGGAGTCCGCCTGTCTGGCCTGCAACGGCTGTTACCGGATCTACCGCAGCCGGCCGGTGCGCTGTGTCCAGCACACGGAGCCGGTGGAGCACCTGGAGAAGCTGTTCGGCACACCGGGAACCTGAGCCCCGGAGGGGAGATGAAGAGGGCGCCCGTCCGCAGGGATGGGCGCCCAGGTTTCCGGGTCCTCAGCGCAGCTGTCCCAGCAGGGAGGTGCCGATGGTGCCCTCCGGCATCTGCAGACCGAAGTTGTCCAGGATGGAGGCCCCGATGACGGCGAAGGTGGACTGCTCCGGCAGAGGACCGGAGCCCTCCAGGGAGGGGGACCAGGCCAGAAAGGGGACCTTCTCCCGGGTGTGGTCCGTCCCGGTGTGGGTGGGATCGTTGCCGTGGTCGGCGGTGAGAATCAGCAGGTCTTCCGCCCCCAGCAGGGGCAGCAGCTGACCCAGCCTGAGGTCGAAGCGCTCCAGTTCCTCCCCGTAGCCCACAGGGTTGCGGCGGTGTCCCCAGAGGGCGTCGAAATCCACCAGGTTCACAAAGCACAGTCCGGTGAAGTCCCGCCGGGCGATTTCGATGGTCTGCTCCATGCCGTGCACGGAGCTTTTGGATTTGTTGGACTCCGTCAGGCCCTCCCCGTCGAAGATGTCATAGATCTTGCCCACGGAGATCACATCCAGACCGGCGTCCTTCATCACATCCAGGGCGGTGCGGCCGGTGGGCTTGAGGGCGTAGTCGTGCCGGTTGCTGGTGCGCCGGAACTCTCCCCGCTTCTTTCCCACATAGGGCCGGGCGATGACCCGCCCCACCTTCCACTCGTCCCGCATGGTCAGCTCCCGGGCGATGGCGCAGCAGCGGTAGAGTTCCTCCAGGCCGAAGGTCTCCTCGTTGCCGCAGATCTGGAGAACGGAGTCTGCGGAGGTGTAGACAATCATGTTGCCTGTGGCGATCTCCTCCTCCCCCAGTTCCTCCAGAATCTCCGTCCCGCTGGCGCTCTTGTTGCCGATGCACCTGTGGCCGGTGCGGCGGGTCAGCTCATCCAGCAGTTCCTGGGGGAAGCCGTGTTCCGTGAAGGTCTTGAAGGGCTTTGTGGTGAGAATGCCCATCATCTCCCAGTGGCCGGTCATGGTGTCCTTGGCGTGACTGGCCTCCCGCAGGGCGGTGTAGTAGGCCATGGGGTGCTCCGCCGGGGGCATCTGCCTGAGGGGATGGAGATTGGCCAGGCCCAGCTTCTGCAGGTTGGGAAGGTCCAGATGGCTTACGGTGGCGGAGATGTGTCCCAGGGTATCGGTGCCGGCGTCCCCGTAATCTGCGGCGTCCTCCAAAGCGCCGATGCCCAGGGAATCCAGGACAATCACAAAGATGCGTCTGTACGGTTTCATGAAAAAAACCCCTTTCCTGCCCGTCCGGGGACAGAATGTGGCTGCCGCACGGGACGGCAGCCACGCTGCAGTGGAAAATCCGGGCAGCCCTTAACGCTGGCTCTTGTCGTAGGGAATGCCTTCAGCCTTGGGGGCCCGGGAATTCTTGGAGGTAAAGGCAAGGATGATGAGGGAAATGATGTAGGGAAGCATGTTGTAGACGGTGGAACTCAGGTTCAGCGAGGCCAGGAAGCCGATGCCGCTGTATACGCTTCCCAGAGCGCGGCAGAAGCCGAACAGAAGTGCCGCCAGGGCGATCTTCAGGGGATGCCAGGCACCGAAGATCATGACGGCCAGGGCCAGGAAGCCGAACCCGGCCACCCCGTTTTCAAACTTCCAGGAGTTGATGCCGGCGGTGATGTAGACGATGCCGCCCAGACCGCCCAGGACACCGGAGAGAAGAACGCCGGCGTAGCGCATCCGGTAGACGTTGATGCCCACACTGTCCGCCGCCTGGGGATGTTCACCGCAGGCCCTGAGCCGCAGGCCGAAGCGGGTCCGGTAGAGGACAAAATAGCTGAGAACAAGGGCCACCACGGCCACCAGCATGAACCAGTTGAAGGTGAACGAGCCGATCTTGACGGTCAGCAGCTCCCGGGCGGAGGTATAGGCGATCTCGGAGGAGACATCGCTGCCGCCGGAGGCGTGGGTGTTCATGGCCTTGACACCCACGGTGGCTGCAGCGGTGGCCAGCATGTTGATGGCGGTTCCGGTGATGGTCTGGTCGGCGTTGAAGGAGATGGTTGCCACCGCCAGGAACAGGGAGGCGATCAGGCCGAAGAGGGCGCTGAAGAAGATGACGCTGAGAATCATGATGGGAGCGCCTACGCTGGTGGGCAGGAACTTCATGGTCAGAGCCCCGCCCAGCGCACCGATGAGCATGATGCCCTCCAGGCCGATGTTGATGATGCCGGAGTGTTCCGAGAAGCAGCCGCCCAGAGCCACCAGCATGAGCACCGAGGCGAAGAGAATGGTATACTGCACCAGGAGAATCATTTGCCGGCACCCCCTTCTGCGGAAGCCGCCCGGGCGGCCTTCTTTTCATCCCGCCTGCGCAGGGAGTTCTGGATGAACAGCTTGAAGAAAGCCACAAAGGCGCACAGGAAGATGATCATGGAGGAGATCAGGGAGGAGATCTGAGAGCTGTAGTAGTCCAGGTCCACCCCGATGCCGCCGGAGGTGATGTGCTGGATGAAGTAGGCTGAGAGAATGGAACCCAGAGGATTCAGACCGCCCAGGAAGGCTACGGCAATGCCGTTGAAGCCCATGTTGGGGACGGAGGTGATGGTGGTCTCCCACTCCTCAATGCCGGTGAGGTAGAGAAGGCTGGCGCCCAGTCCGGCCAGAGCGCCGGAGATCACCATGGTGAGGATGATGTTGCGGTTTTCCTTCATGCCGGCGTAGCGGGCGGCGTTGAAGTTGTTGCCGGTGGCCTTCAGTTCATAGCCGAATTTGGTCTTGTTGAGAACGACCCAGATGATCACGGCGATGACAACCGCCAGCGGAATGGCAATCGTCACGCTTTTCTCGTTGAAGAGGGAGTCCAGCCCCAGGGTGGGCAGCAGGGCACTCTGGTTCACGCTGCGGATGGCCAGGGTATAGGGACTGGTGGGGTTTTTTACCGCCCCCAGAATGGTGTTGGTCATGTACAGGGAAATCCAGTTGAGCATGATGCCGGAGATGACCACATTCACGTTGCAGTAGGTCTTCAGCACGCCCACAATGCCGCCCAGCAGGGCACCGGCTGCGATGCCGGCCAGGATGCAGATGAACCAGGGAAGCTTCAGGGCCAGAGCACAGTAGAGGGTGGCACAGGAACCGGCCACATACTGTCCGGCCGCACCGATGTTGAACATGCCCACCTTGTAGGCAAAGAGCACGGACAGGGCACACATCAGCAGAGGAACGGTACGGGTCAGAGTCTGGCCGAAGTACTTCATCCGCAGGGCGGGGGGATAGATGAAGAAGTTCTTGATGACAGCCAGGATGGACGAGACGGCGCCGCTGGGCTCAATGAGAAACAGAACGATGAAGCCCACGAGCAGACCGCCCAGGATGCACAGCAGGGAGGCCAGGATGGTCTGTACCCCGTCGTTCTCGATGAGTTTTCTGCCCAGGGAACGGTTGTCGCTGTTCATGCGGACACCTCCTTCCGCTTTCCGCCGGCCATGTAGAGGCCGAGTTCTTCTACCGTAGTGGTCTTGGGATCGAATTCTCCCACCAGTTCACCCTCGTACATGACAAGGATGCGGTCGGAGAGATTCATCACCTCATCCAGTTCCAGACTGACCAGAAGGACCCCCTTGCCGGCGTCCCGCTGGGCCACGATCTGGCTGTGGATGTACTCGATGGCGCCCACGTCCAGGCCCCGGGTGGGCTGCACGGCGATGAGCAGTCTGGGATTCCGGTCGATCTCCCGGGCGATGATGGCCTTCTGCTGGTTGCCTCCGGACATGGCCCGGGCCATGGTGATGGGTCCCTGACCGGAGCGGACGTCAAACTGGTCGATCAGGCGCTGGGCATAGGCGCGGATGTTCTTCCGGCGCAGGAAACCGTTCCTGGTGAACTCCGGCTCGAATTAGCGCTGGAGGATCATGTTGTCCTCCAGGGTGTAGTCCAGCTCCAGTCCTTGCTTGTGGCGGTCTTCGGGAATGTGACTCATGCCCATGGTGGAACGTTTGCGGATGGAGGCCTTGGTGATGTCCTCCCCGCACAGGGACAGGGAGCCGCTGACCAGGGGCTCCAGGCCGGAGATGCCGTAGACCAGCTCCGACTGGCCGTTGCCTTCAATGCCGGCGATGCAGACAATCTCTCCTGCCCGGACCTTGAAGGAGACGTTTTTCACCGCGTTGTTCTTGTGAACCTTGGAGGCCACCGTCATGCCCTTCACGTCCAGAACCACGTCCCCCGGCTGAGCCGGTTTCTTGTGGACGACGAACTCCACATCACGGCCCACCATCATGCGGCTCAGTTCCGCCTTGGTGGTGTTGGCCACATCCACGGTGCCCATGTACTTGCCCTTGCGGAGAATGGAGCAGCGGTCTGCAACCTCCATGATTTCGTTAAGCTTGTGGGAGATGAAGAGGATGCACTTGCCCTCCGCAGCAAGGTTTTTCATGATGTGCAGCAGTTCCTCGATCTCCTGGGGAGTCAGAACGGCGGTGGGCTCGTCAAAGATCAGGACCTCGTTGTCCCGGTACAGCATCTTGAGAATCTCGGTGCGCTGCTGCATGCCCACCGAGATGTCCTCAATGAGGGCGTCCGGGTCCACGCTGAGGCCGTACCTCTCGGACAGTTCCACCACCTTTTTGCGGGCCTGGTCCTTCTGCAGGGTGCCCAGGGCCCCGGTGGGCTCCACCCCCAGAATGATGTTGTCCAGGACCGAAAAGCACTCCACCAGCTTGAAGTGCTGGTGCACCATGCCGATGCCCAGCTCATTGGCATCGTTGGGGTTGCTGATCTTGACTTCCTTGCCGTCCTTTTTGATGATGCCCTCCTCCGGCTGATACAGGCCGAAGAGAACGCTCATCAGTGTGGACTTGCCCGCACCGTTCTCTCCCAGCAGGGCGTGGATTTCGCCCCGCCTGAGCTGGATGGTGACGTTGTCGTTGGCGATGATGCCCGGGAACCGCTTGGTGATGTTCAGCATCTCAATGGCGTACGGGGAATTGTCCAAGTCCGAATCACTCCTCTCTCTCGTCTCTCGGATGATAATGTACGGGACAGTGGCCTTCAGGAAAAACAGGGGGCGAGCTTCCGCTCGCCCCCTGTGCTCCGACCGGGATATCTGCTGCCTCGGAACAGGGCTGCGTGCCGAAATGGTTCGAAGGCAGCAGCGCATGGACTGTTGTGTGCTGTTGAGAGGATCAGAAAGGGAATCAGCCCTTGATGGTACCCTGATCGCTGATGTTGACGTTGGAAACGGTGGGCATGACGGAGACGTCGTTGGAGACCTGGATTTTGCCGTCATACATGTCCTTCACCAGAGTCTTGTAGTTGTCCTCGGTGAAGCCGTCGCCGTAGGCGGTGGTGCCCAGCTGGACATAGTTGGCGGAGGGATCGTCCCCGGAGACCAGACCCAGGGTCTCGATCTTGCCCGCATACTCGCTCCACTTGCCTTCCAGGACAACGTCCGAGAGGGTGTCGATGGTGGTGGGAGCAAGGCCCTTCATGGCGGAGGTGACGGTCAGATCCATGTAGTCGGAGGGATCGCCGTCGCCGGCTGCATAGGAGGCGATGGTGCCCTGCTGATCCACGTCAACGCCGATGATCTTGGCGCCTTCCACTTCCTTGGCTGCGTCAACCACGGAGGTGAAGATACTGCCGCCGCAGGCGAAGATGATCTCCGTGCCGTTGGCATACCAGGTATCCATGACGGCCTTGGCCTCGGGGCTGCCCGCGAATTCGCCGCCGTAGACATAGTTCAGATCCACCGTGATGCCCAGTTCGCCGGCTGCGGCGTCAATGCCCTGGATGTAGCCGTAGCCGTAGCGCATGACCGCAGGAACCGCCATGCCGCCCAGGAAGCCCAGCTTGGTGTAGCCCAGCTTCACCGCCGCATAGCCGGCCATGTAGCCGCACAGCTCTTCCTGGTAGACGGCGCAGTAGACGTTGCTCAGGTCCACATAGTCTGCCAGGTTATAGTCATCGGCATTATAGCTGTAGGTCTCGCCCTTCGCGGGGACGGCAGCTTCCAGCAGGTCGCCGGCAGCCACGTCAAGGGCGATGAACTTCACATCGGGATATTCGGAGGCACAGTCCACAATGGTGCCGCCGAAGGCGTAGCCGGGCATGACGATGACGTTGTAGCCCTCGGCCACAGCCAGTTCCACAGAGGCCACACGGGCAGAGGTATCATTGGAAGTGGGCTTGTAGTAGGTGAAGGGGACGTCATTCTCTTCCGAAAACGACTTGCAGGCCTCATAGGTGGTCTGGTTAAAGGACTGGTCGGTGATGTCACCGTAATCGGTGATCATGGCGATCTTGAAGTCACCTGCAGCACTGCCGCCACTGCTGCTGCTGCCGCCGGAGCTGGAGCTGGAACCGGCGCCGGAGCTGCTGACAGAGCCGCTGCCGGAGGACTGCGAACCGGAACTGCTGCTTCCTCCGGAACTGCCGCCGCCGCCTCCGCAGGCAGCCAGGGACAGGACCGTCGCAGCCGCGAGAAGGAATGCCAAAAGCCTCTTCTTCATTATACGTTCGTCCTTTCTGATGTTGATTCAGATGGTCAATCCATCCTCCGCAGTCTATTATACACGCCCCCCCTCGGTTTTCAAGCCTTTTTTTTAAAAAGCTTCCTGATTCTGAAAAAGAACGGAAATTCTGCAGGTTGTGAGCGCACAGCCCGGGGCCGGAGACCTCCGGGGAAGAAACCCCTGGGCCCCAGGGATTCCGCACCGGGAGAGGAGTGCCGGGATGTCCCGGGAGGGGGGCGGCTCCGGGGGGCTTTCCCCCCGGAGGGGACGAAAAGGCCCTCCGCGGAAAGCCGGCACGCTTTGGCGAAGGGCAGGACAGTCTGAGCGGAAGAAGGGCTGCCGGCACGGGAGGGTGGAGCTACAGCCCCTCCATCATGTTGACCCGGATGTAGCCCTCCTCCACGTTGGTTTCGGCGATGAAGGCGGGAACGGCGGGGATCATCAGCTCCCGCTCTCCTCCCCGGACCACATAGACGTTGTTGGCGGGAAGATCCAGCACATCCTCCAGTTTTCCCAGAACGCGGCCATCGGCGGCGTCGCGCACCTCGGCCCCCATGAGATCGGCAATGAAAAAGGTCCCTTTGGGCAGATGGGCGTCCGCCCGGTCGATGTACAGGATGGCGTTGCGCATGGCTGTGGCACCGGGGACGTCGGTGATGCCCTCGAACTTCAGGATCACCATGTTCTTGTGGACCCGGGCCCGCTCCACCTGGATGGGCCAGTGGGCCTCGTCCACATAGAGGGTTTTGAACTGGCAGAGAAACTCCGGGGAATCCGCCCAGGGCTGAACCCGTACTTCGCCCATGACGCCGTGGGTGCTGGTGACCTTTCCGACTTCCAGATACTGCTGCAGCATCTGCCATCCCTCCATCTTCGGTGATCGGGAGTTATTTTACTCTGAGAGGGCGGGAAATGCAACCACTTTTTCCCCGGGATGGCCGGTCCGGGGGCGGCGGGAGGCAGGGGCCGGAGAAGCCGGAGGAAACCGGGGGCCTGCCGCCTGTCCTTTCTGCAGGGCGAAAGCAGCGGATTCCCCCCGGCAGGGGGAAAAGCCTTGCAGCAGACCTCAAAACCTGCTATAATGGGCGCATTCTGCCTGAACGCGAGGTGAAGCCGATGAAAAAGCGCAGCATACCCGTATGCATCATACTCAGCATCGTCACCTGCGGGATCTACAGTCTGTACTGGTTTGTTGTGGCCACCGATGATCTCAACGCGGTCAGCGGACAGCAGGGGGATGCCAGCGGAGGGCTTTCCCTGGTGCTGAGCCTGGTGACCTGCGGCCTCTACGGCATCTTCTGGGCCTACAGGATGGGGGAGAAGGTGAACCGGTTCCGGATGTACAACGGGCAGCCCTCCGGAAGCTGGGCCATCATCTTCATGGTTCTGCAGATTCTGGGCCTCAACATCATCGTGCTGGCCCTGGTGCAGGACAATCTGAACCGATGCGAAACCTTCCTGTAAGACGGCTGCTTCCCGTGCTGCTGCTCCCCTGCCTGGCACTGCTCTATGCCCTGTGGCTTGAGTGCACCGGAGTGTTTCTCCCCTGTCCCTTCCGCCTGGTCACCGGTCTGCTCTGTCCGGGCTGCGGGGTGTCCCACCTGTGTCTGGCACTGCTCCATCTGGACCTGACCGGCGCCTGGCAGGCCAACCCCGGTCTCTTCTGTGCCCTGCCGGCCCTTGCCGTGCTGCTGGGGGAGGTGGGGTACCGCACTCTTCGGGGAGGGGAGCCCCCTTCCTGGGAGAGCCCTCTGGCCTGGCTGCTGGCAGCGCAGCTGCTGGTGTGGGGTGTGGTGCGCAATGTGCTGTGAACGGAAAACACCGCCCGGCAGGGGCGGTGTTTTTTTCATGCAGGTTCTCCGGTGGCGTAGTGGTCGATGATGAACTGGCGGACGGTGCGTGCCGCCGGGGAGAGGGGACTGCTGCGGTTCCAGGAGAGGTAGACGGTGCGCACGAACTCCTTTCCCCCGTCGGCGATGGGAATGACGCTGACCTTCTCCGTGTCCATGGCCGGCACCTGGGGGAGTACCGCCACCCCGAAGCGCAGGGCCACGTACTGCACTGCGGTGTTGCACTCCCGGACCTCAAAGACTACCCGGGGGATGACACCCCGCTGGGCGTAGATCCGGTCCAGGCGGCTGCGCAGGCTGCTGGGGTGGTCCAGCATCACCTGGGGCTCCCGGGCAAATTCCTGGAAGTTCACGCTGCTGCGCCCCGCCAGGGGGTGACTGCTGGGCACCGCCAGGTAGAGGGGCTGCTTCATGATGGTCACCGATTCGGTCCACTCGTCCCGGTGCATGCAGAAGGCCAGGTCCAGGTCCCCCTTCTTGAGCAGGCTGAAGATATCATAGGAGGTGTTCTCCGTGAACTGGATGCGGATGCTGCGGTTTTCCGGCACGCTGTAAAGTCCCTCCATCATGGAGGGGATGAGGGAGGCGGAGATGGAGTGGAAGTAGCCCAGGCGCACCACCCGCTCGGCGTCTCCCGCCATCTGATGCAGCACTCCGGTCCCCTCCTCGATGAGTGCCAGGGCCTTCTCCACGTAGGGAAGAAACTGCTCCCCATAGGCGGTGAGACGGATCCTGCGGCTCTCCTTCTCGAAGAGCCGGACCCCCAGCTCCTTCTCCAGTTCGCTGATGGAGTAGCTGAGGCTGGGCTGGGCGATGTGAAGTTCTTCGGCCGCCCGGGTGTAGTGGAGCACCCGGGACAGGGTCTTGAAGTACTGAAGCTGCAGCAGGGTCATGATTGCACCGCCTTGCTGTCCGGGACGCAGAGCCTGGGTCCTCCCGGGGGAGGAGTGTAAAGATCCCATTAAGATTGGCAGGGGGAGCCAGGCGCCGTCAGGGACAGATAATTCATCATTCCTTCCATTATAACACGAAAGCCCTTGGGTATGATGCACAAAATTCCAGGCCCATTCTTGGACAGGTTGAACAGAAGCCGTGGCCCCTCCGGGAAAAATCCATAGAGAGAGTCTATGGAAAGGCGAGAAATCCGGTATTTGACAACCTCAGGGAAGGGGACTAAAATGGGAACCATCGAAAGGCGGTTCCCCAAGCCGTCTCTGCGCGATCAAAATTTAGATGTAAGGAGCTTGATTTCTATGCCTCATGTTGTTACCCCGGAAGAGATCGAGATGCTGAAAGGTATGGTAGCCCGCGCCCGCGTGGCTGCTGACATCATTGCCACCTATGACCAGGAGCGCGTTGACCGCCTGTGCCAGGCCGTTGGTGCCGCCGTCATCAACATGAAGGTCTGGGCCAACCTGTCCGATGAGGCCGTTGACGAGACCGGTCTGGGCGACAAGGTGACCAAGCGCAACAAGCGCAACAAGCTGAAGCTGATCCTCCGGGACTGCCTGCGCCAGAAGAGCGTCGGCATCATCG
>CAYXVN010000044.1:0-15740 GCA_964468565.1 uncultured Oscillospiraceae bacterium
ATGGCGGACCTGAAGGGCACCCTGAACACCGTGGTGGAACAGCTCTACGGCAAGGGCACCAAGACCCGCTTCCGCCCCCACCACTTCCCCTTCACCGAGCCCTCCTGCGAGATGGACGTCCAGTGCCACAAGTGCGGCGGGGTGGGCTGCCCCACCTGCAAGGGAGAGGGGTGGATCGAACTGCTGGGAGCCGGCATGGTCCACCCCAGAGTTCTGGAGATGTCCGGCATCGACTCCGAGGTGTACACCGGCTGGGCCTTCGGCATCGGCCTGGAGCGCACCGCCATGCGGCGCTTCAAGATCTCCGACCTGCGGCTGATCTTCGAAAACGACGTGCGCTTCCTGGAGCAGTTCTGAACCCTCTGCCAGCTTCCCGGAGCACCCCGCCCGGGGTGTTCTCCCCTATCTTAAAAATAAGGAGTACTTCTCAATGAATCTGTCACGTAAGTGGTTAAATGAATTTGTCCCTCTTGACGTCGGCGACAGGGAGTTCTCGGATGCCATGACCATGTCCGGTTCCAAGGTTGAACTGACCCATGACCTGGGGGCTCAGATCTCCAATGTGGTGGTGGGCCGGATCCTCTCCATGGAACGCCATCCCAACTCGGACCACATGTGGGTCTGCATGGTGGACATCGGCGGGGAGGAACCCGTCCAGATCGTCACCGGGGCCTGGAACGTCCATACCGGTGACTGGATCCCCGTTGCCAAGGACAACTCCTGGCTTCCCGGCGGCAAGCACATCACCCGGGGCAATCTGCGGGGGGTCAAGTCCAAGGGCATGCTCTGTTCCATGAAGGAGCTGAACCTGGACGAGCGGGACTTCCCCTACGGGGTCATCACCGCTGCCGCCCTGCTCAACGACTATCACCCCATCAATCCTGCAAAACCCTCCATTCCCCCTGACATCCGGCCCGGAGACCGGGTTTTCGGTAAGGTGATCTGCGCCAGGGTGGAGTCCGTCACCGATGCCGGAGCCGGCACCTGGAATGCCGACCTCACCTGGACCGGGGAGGGAGAGGGAGAGGGGGAGAAGGTGTCCTGCGGTACCCAGGTCGTCACCCCATGCCAGAACCTTCACAGCGGCGATCTGGTGGCCTGGAATCCCGAAACGCGCACCATCTGCACCCTGGCGGATCTGCGGGCCGAGCAGCGGGAGTTCCCCAACTGCATCCCGGACGGCATCTTTGTCCTCCAGGAGGAGGGCCTCCGGCCCGGCGATGATATCCGTCCGGTGATCGGGGCCGACGATCATGTGGTGGAATTCGAAATCACCCCCAACCGCCCCGACTGCCTCAGCGTCATCGGTCTGGCCCGGGAGGCCTCCGCCACCTTCCACGTTCCCCTGAAGCTCCACGAGCCCGTGGTGCAGGGAGGCGGTCCCGGTTCCCTGCCGGAACTGCTGGACGTGGAGACTCCCGCCCAGGATCTGTGCCCCCGCTACACCGCCCGCATGGTCCGCAATGTGAAGATCGCCCCCTCCCCCAAATGGATGCGGGAACGGCTGCGGGCCATGGGGGTGCGTCCCATCAACAACATCGTGGACATCACCAACTATGTCATGCTGGAGTACGGCCAGCCCATGCACGCCTTTGACTACCGCTATGTGAAGGGCGGAAAGATCATCGTGCGCCGGGCGAAAGAGGGGGAGGAACTGACCACCCTGGACGGCAATGTCCGCAAGCTCACCTCCAGCATGCTGGTCATCGCCGACGACACCCGGGCGGTGGGCCTGGCAGGCATCATGGGCGGTCTCAACTCCGAGATCGTGGAGGACACCGTGGACGTGGTCTTCGAATCCGCCAATTTCGACGGCACCACCATCCGCAAGACCGCCCTCGCCCTGGGCATGCGCACCGAGGCCAGCGGCAAGTTTGAGAAGGGCCTGGACATTCTCAACACCCTGCCTGCCGTCAACCGGGCCTGCGAGCTGGTGGAGATGCTGGGAGCCGGCCAGGTTGTGGACGGAGTCATCGACATTCTGAACTACGTGCCCCAGCCCACCGTCCTGGACCTGCGTCCCGACAAGATCAACGCCCTTCTGGGTACGGACATCCCCGTGGCGGACATGCAGGCCATCCTCGCCAGCCTGGGCTTCGGAGTGGATGGTGAGACCATCACCGTTCCCTCCTGGCGGGGGGACGTGGCCCACTACTCTGACCTGGCGGAAGAAGTGGCCCGCTTCTACGGCTACAACAACATCCCCTCCACGCTGGTCCGGGGCGAGACCACCCGGGGCGGCTACTCTCCGGAGCAGCAGCTGGAGCAGCGTCTGGGCAGCGTGGTCCGCGCCTGCGGCTACGATGAGATCATCACCTACTCCTTCATCTCCCCCACCGCCTACGATCATATCCGCTGGCCGGAGGACGACCCCCGCCGGGTGTCCTTCCGCATTCTCAATCCCCTGGGAGAGGACACCTCCATCATGCGCACCACCGTTCTTCCCTCCATGCTGGAGATCCTGGCCCGCAACTGGAACTACCGCAACAAGGCGGCCCGCCTCTACGAGATCGGCCGCATCTACCTCCAGGGCGGCCCCGATGGCCTGGCCATTGAGGACCGAATCCTCAGCCTGGGCACCTATGGAGAGGGAACCAGCTTCTACACCCTGAAAGGCGTGGTGGAAACCGTTCTTGCCGAACTGCGCTGCGTCAACGTGGAGTTCGTCCCCTGCCGGGACAACCCCTCCTATCACCCCGGCCGCTGCGCGAAGGTGCTGGTGGACGGCAATGAGGTGGGGGTCTTCGGACAGATCCACCCCCTGGTGGAGCGCAACTACGGTGTGGATACCGAACTGTACTGCGGGGAGCTGGCCCTGAAGGCACTTATGGCTGCAAAGGGACCCGACCCCGAGTACGTCCCCCTGCCCCGCTTCCCCTCCGTCGCCCGGGACATCGCCGTGGTCTGTGAGGAGACCGTCACCGTGGGCGAGCTGGAGAAGGCCATCCGCAAAGGCGCCCGGGGTCTCCTGAAGGATGTCACTCTCTTTGACATCTACCGGGGCTCCAGCATCCCCGAGGGGAAGAAGTCCGTAGCCTTCAATCTGGTGCTCCGCTCCGATGAGCGCTCTCTCACCGGGGAAGAGGCCGACGCCGACGTGAAGTCCATCCTGGAAACCCTGGAGAAGGACTGCGGCGCCGTACTGCGGTAAGCCTCCAATCCCAGGCACTCAGACAACCTGCCCGGGTCACATATTCAGAGGGACGGCATGGCATACGCCATGCCGTCCCTCTTTCCCGCTTCTCCCGGACCTGTTCCGCTCCCGGGTTGGGACACCGTTGCCCGCCCGGCGCTCCGGAGGGAGCGCCCCCGGCAGGTCTGAACCGGCCTGATCGCACCGGTCCTGGGGAAGGATTCTTACAGAATCCCTAAAAAGATACTGAAAGGCTGTTCCGGGGGGCAGATTCCAATCGGATCGCCCCGGGCCAAACCCATCCGGCCCATCACCCCCGGGGAGCCGGCATAATTCCCCTTTTCCGTCGCCCTTGAAGAGGGACCGGAACCGGGCTGTATTCCCGGCTCCGCCCGTCAGACAGCAGCACACCGGAAGCGGAAGCCGGTTTCAACGTCCCCCTGCAGGAGGCGGGATCAGTTCTCCTTCTCCTCGTCCTTCTCCTCGTCCTTCTCCTCGTCCTTCTCCTCGTCCTTCCCCCTGCGGACCCCCCGGCGGAACTCTCCGGGAGTCATCCCCGTCAGGCGCCGGAAGGTCTGGCTGAAATAGCTGGGAGAGGAGAACCCCAGCAGTCCTGCAATTTCCGTCAGGGTGAACCGGGTATCCACCAGCAGATGCCGGCTCTCCCGGATACGGCACTCCAGCGCATAGCGGATGGGAGAGACCCCGAACTGCAGGGCAAAGGAGCGGCAGAGATGGAAGCGGCTGACATGGACCAGGGCGGCCAGTTCATCCAGAGAGAGTTTCTCCTTGAAGTGGACCTCGATGTACCTGCGCACCACAGCGCACTCCATACCTCCCAGGCAGTCGGGGATCTCCACCTGTTCCACTGACTTCCCCCTGCGGCCCAGATGAATCAGCAGAACCTTCAGCAGACCCTGACAGGCCTTCTCATAGACCTGCTCCTGCCTCTGGACCTCTTTCACAATCTCCCGGAACAGAATCTCCGGCAGGTCTCCGGGCGGGATGGAAAGAATGGCACACCCTGGACATGCATCTTCATCCCTCACTTCCAGCCCCGCCACGCCCAGCACAATGTACTTCAGGCTGGCATGGGGGGAACTGACCTCCGTGTGTTCCACACCGGGGCCCAGAAGCACCACATCCCCGCAGCACAGCGGCTGAGCCCGGCTGCCCAGAATCAGATAGCCGGCTCCACCGGTGATGAAGAAGATCTCCGTGCAGGGATGGGAGTGGGGCAAACTGTTCCACTCCCTGCTGTACTCCGCCACGCTGACATACAGCAGGCGCAGCTCCGGTTCCTGGTCCAGGGTCGGTCCGATATCGTAGCGGATGGTGCTCATGGCTGTCCTCCTTCTTCGGGCTGGGGCATAGGGGCATATCAGTATTATAATCCTTCGCGGCCTCCCGGGCAAGACCTGAAAGCATGCAGGTTTGCAGGTTCTGCTCCGGTCCGGACAGAGATCTTCCGGCGCAGAGCCTATGAGCCTGGACCCCCGGACCCTGAGCACCACTTCTGTCCAGAATTGAAACGATCATGCACTGCCTCATCCTTTCAGGAGAGCAAAATATATAAAAAACAGAGCAACATCATGGTAGCCGTAAAAAAAGCAGCCATTATAATGGTAGGAAAGGCCCGGATGTTTCCGGGCAGACCCACACGCAATGGAAAAGAAGGAGGATACCAAATGATTATCAGAAAATTGCTCAGTCTGCTTCTGGCGGCCTGTCTGGCCGTCGGAGTGACAGCCTGTGGCGGTGGCGGCAAGCCTGATGCCTCAAAGGACAGCAGCACCAGCACACCCGCCACGGAAAACCGGCAGTATGAGGGCAAAACCCTGAACTTCTGGTCCATGTGGTCTGAGGGCGAGCCCCAGGCCCAGGTCATCCAGGAGTGCGCTGATGCATTTGAGGAGGAGACCGGCTGCCACGTCAACATTGAGTGGAAGGGCAGAACTCTGAACGAGATTCTCTCCGCCTCTCTGAACTCCGAGGCTGACATCGACATCTTCGAGGACGACTACAACCGCATCGGCCAGGTCTACGCCCAGTGGACCGCAGACCTGACCGACATGGCCGATGCTGCCGGCTATGCCGAGCACAGCTATCCGGTCTTCAACAGCCAGTCCGTTGCCTGGACGGGTACCCTGAACGCCATCACCGAGCAGCCCCAGGTGGGCGGCATCTTCTACGACAAGGCCGCCTTTGAAAAAGCCGGCATCTCTTCCGCCCCGGCAACCTGGAGCGAATTCCTGGACGCCTGCCAGAAGCTGAAGGACGCCGGCATCGCGCCTCTGGCCCAGGACTCCGCCTACACCGACTTTTCCTTCTACTATCACCTGGTCCGCCATCTGGGCGAGGAAGGCATCGCCGAACTGCGTGAGCAGGGCGGCTGGGCAGACAACGCCAAGGCCGTACAGGCTTTCCAGGAAATCATCGACCTGCAGCGTTCCGGCTATCTGGCCGAAGGCGCCCCTGATGAGTACCCGGCCAGCCAGAGCAAAATCGGCTTCGGCACCGCAGCCATGGTGGTCTGCGCCCAGTATGTCACCGCTGAAGTCAACCGCGACACCGGCACCGAGGTGGACTGGGGCACCTTCAACTATCCCGCTGTGGACGGCGGAGCCGCTCCCTCCGCCGCCTACATGGGTGCCAACTCCCTGGCCATCACCTCCTACAGCGAAAACAAGCAGGCCGCTTTCGACTTCTGCATGAAGCTGGTCACCGGGGAATTCGACCAGAAGATGGCCGATACCTGCATCCAGATTCCCGCCGACCCCACCAACACAGCTCCTGCCATCCTCAGCGGCACGGTTGAGACCCTGATGGCTGCGGAGCAGCCCATGTCCTGGTGCGGGGAACTCAACACCCATCCCGCCTGGGAATCCATGAAGGACCTTTTCACCCAGCTCTTCGAAGGGAAGTACGCCAGCGGAGCGGAAGCCGCCGCTGCCATGGATGCCCTCCACGGATAATGTAACATAGCTCCCCGTTGGGAACCCTGGAGCAGGGCTGACGGCTGCAGATCCGGGGCACCCGGCTGACAGCTGCACCACTTCAAACCGGATGCCGGCCTGTTCTTCGGAACGGGCCGGCATCACCGACCCGGGTTCTTCCCCCGGATCTCCCCCCTGGGGAGGCCCCGGGAAGACACCCGGGACCTGATGTGCCGGCTGATCTCCCCGTTTCAGGGCACATCCGCCGAAGGAGGCACAGCGCATTCCGCCCCGAGCAGGCTTGGGGTTCCCTGCGCAGGCTTTCCTGGCTATGAAACCAGCAGGACCAGCATCTGGCCTGGAAGGAGGTGTAAGGGCGTCTCCTCCCCGAGCAGGTTCGGGGAGTTCCACGCCCAGCGTCCCATGCGAAAAAACAAAGTAATGATCGCCCTGTTCATCGCCCCCACCATCGTCACTCTGGCTCTGATGTACATCTATCCCGTCATCCGCACCGTCATCATGAGCTTCTTCCAGGTGTCGGAACTGACCTCTCCCACCAGCGAGTGGTCCTTCAACGGCCTGGCAAACTACTTCACGATCTTTCACAACGCCGGATTTCTCCTCTCCCTGAAGAACATGATGGTGATCTGGATCGTAGGCGGCATCATCACCCTGGCCCTGTCCATGCTGATGGCCGTGATCCTCACCAGCGGCATCCGGGGAAAGAAGTTCTTCCGCGCCGCCATCTACCTGCCCAATGTCATCAGCGCGGTTGCCCTTGCCACCATGTGGATCCAGTACGTCTTCAGCTACGATTACGGACTTCTCAATGCCATTCTGCAGGGGCTGGGGCTGGAAAAGTTCCAGTGGCTGGGGAGCGACTCAAAATTCTGGGCCATGCTGGCCGCCTACATCTTCGGCAGCGTGGGCTACTACATGCTCATCTACATCAGCGGCATCGAAGGCATCCCCGGCGACCTCTACGAGGCCGCCACACTGGACGGAGCCAGCAAAATCACCCAGTTCTTCTCTCTCACCCTGCCTCTGATGCGGGGGATCATCCGAACCTCCGTCACCTTCTGGAGCATCAACACCACAACCTTCTTCCTCTGGACCAAGCTGTTCTCCCCGGTGGACACCCAGGGCTCCACCATCGTCCCGGTGGTATACCTGTACAACACGGTATTCGGAGGCAAGGGAGTGGTAACCCGGGATGCGGGAGCAGGTGCCGCAGTGGGCGTTGTCCTCACCATCATTATCGTCGTGGTCTACGTGGTGTCCAACGTACTGCTCCGGGACACCGATCTGGAATACTGAGGGAGGCAGGCGTGTCATGAAACGGAAAGAATCCAAATCCCGCAGCAAAATCAACTGGGCCAGGGAACTGCGCCTGCTGCCCGGCTACCTCATCGTCATCCTCTGGGTGGCCTTCACCGCTGTGATCCTCCTCTGGATCTTTGCTGCCAGTCTGTCCACCTCCCGGGAGATCCACCTGGGTGAGGTCTTCCGATTCGCCACAGGATTTCACTGGGAAAACTACGTGGCTGCCTGGAAGACGCAGAATGTGTCCATCTTCTTCCGCAACTCTCTGATCTACTCCACGGTCTCCTGCGCAGGAGTGCTGCTCATTGCGGCTCCCGCCGCCTACGTTCTCTCCCGCTGGAACTTCACGGGCAGCCGGACCCTGCGCATCGCTCTGGTCATCTCCATGAGCGTTCCCGCCATCATGATCGTCATGCCGCTGTACTCTCTGGCGGTTCGGTGGGACATCAAGGGACCCATCCTGCTGGTGGTTCTGTACATCATGCTCCGGGTGCCCTACACGGCCATCTACCTGATGGACTTCTTCTCCACCCTCTCCCGCTCCTATGAGGAGGCCGCCGCCCTGGACGGCTGCACCCCCTCCAGGACCTTCTGGCTCATCATGCTTCCTCTGGTCCAGCCGGCAGTGGTCACCGTCACCATCTTCAACTTCCTCTCCGTCTGGAACGAATTCTTCCTGGCTCTGATCTTCACCAGCACCACCGAGATGACTCCTGTGGGCGTCGGACTTCTGAATATCATCAACTCCATGAAGTACACCGGCAACTACGGCGGGCTCTTCGCTGCAGTCATCATCGTGTTCCTGCCCACCTTCCTGCTGTACATCTTCCTCTCCGAAAAAATCATCGCCGGCGTCACCGGCGGCGGTGTGAAAGGCTGACAAATCGAGGTATTGCGCAATGCTTATTCACTCTTCAACGGGACGGGTAACCATTCCCACCGACCTGGACGTGGTTCCGGAAACCCTGGAGGTTCTCCACCGCCTGGGAGCAGATGCCATCCGGGACTGCGATGGCACCGAGTTCCCCCTGGAACTGGCCGCATCCGGAGCCAGAATCTACTCCACCTACTACACCACCCGCAAGGACAACAGCTGGGCCCGTGCCAATCCGGACGAAATCCAGCAGTGCTACATCATGACCGGTTTTCATACCACCCGGCAGGGTCCCCTGCACATTCCCCTGATGCAGGGGATCAGCCCGGAACTGATGCAGGTCAACGACACCGACGACATCACCCGCTGGTGGGAAGTCATGGACCGCACCGCCGCAGTTCCCCTGCCCTGCTCCGCCTGGCGCTGGGACCGGAAAAGCGGCTGCGTCATCCTCGATGCGCCTGAACCCTGGCATGAATACACCGTCAGCTTTCTCGCCTTCCTGATCTGGGACCCGGTACACATGTACAATGCCGTAACCAACGGCTGGACGGACTTTGAACACCAGATCACCTTCGACGTACGCCAGCCCAAAACCCGGGCATGGTCCCTGGAACGGCTGCGCCGCTTCTGCGAGACGAACCCCCATGTGGATGTGATCCGCTTCACCACCTTCTTTCACCAGTTCACGCTGATATTCGATGATCTGCGCCGGGAAAAGTACGTGGACTGGTACGGCTACTCCGCCAGCGTCTCGCCCTGCATTCTGGAGCAGTTCGAGCGGGAGGTGGGCTACCGCTTCCGGCCCGAATTCATCATCGATCAGGGATATTACAACAGCCAGTATCGCACCCCCTCCAGAGAATACCTGGATTTTCTGGCCTTCCAGCGCCGGGAAGTCGCCGCCCTGGCCAGGGAACTGGTGGACATCACCCACTCCTTCGGGAAGGAAGCCATGATGTTCCTGGGCGATCACTGGATCGGCACGGAGCCCTTCCTGGAGGAGTTCCGGTCCATCGGACTGGATGCGGTGGTCGGCAGCGTGGGCAACGGCTCCACTCTGCGCCTCATCAGCGACATCCCCGGGGTACGGTACACCGAGGGCCGCTTTCTGCCCTATTTCTTCCCGGATACCTTCCACGAGGGAGGCCAGCCCATCCGGGAGGCCCGGGAGAACTGGATCTGTGCCCGCCGGGCCATCCTGCGCAGCCCCATCGACCGCATCGGCTACGGCGGGTACCTGAAACTGGCCCTGGAGGCCCCCGGATTTCTGGACTGCCTCACCGGCATCTGCAATGAATTCCGGGAACTGTACGAAAACGTGAAAGGGACCACCCCCTGGTGTACCCGGACGGTGGCGGTGCTCAACTGCTGGGGGAAGATGCGCTCCTGGGGCTGCCATATGGTGCACCACGCCCGCTACTTCCGGAAGAACCGCTCCTACGCCGGAGTCATCGAGATTCTCTCCGGGGCCCCCTTCCAGGTGCGCTTTCTCAGCTTCCAGGAGGTCCGGGAGGATCCCTCCGTCCTGAACGGAATCGATGTCCTACTGAGCATCGGTGACGGCGACACCGCCCACACCGGGGGAAGTGTCTGGGAAGACAGCGTCCTCTCCTCTGCCATCCGGGGATTCATTGGCCAGGGCGGCGGATTCATCGGAGTGGGGGAACCCTCCGGTCACCAGTATCAGGGCCACTACTTCCAGCTCGCCTGTGCACTGGGGGTGGAGAAGGAGACCGGCCTTACCCTGGGATACGACCGATACAACTGGGAGGAACACCCGGACCACTTCATCCTGGCAGACTGCACCGAAAGACCCGATTTCGGAGATGGGGCCAGAGACGTATACGCGCTGGAAGGATGCCAGGTGCTGTGCCAGCATGACGGCACGGTTCACCTGGCGGCCAACGAATACGGAGCCGGCCGGTGCGTCTATCTCAGCGGTCTGCCCTACAGTCTGGGCAACGCCCGCCTGCTCCACCGGGCCATTCTATGGGCCTCCTACGGAGAAGCGGACCTGCACCGCTGGTTCAGTACCAGTCCCTTCGTTGAGGTTCACACCTATCCGGACAGCCACAGATACTGCGTCGCCAACAACACCGACCGCCCCCAGCAGACCACCGTCTTCCGGGACTGCGACAGCATTGAGCTGAACCTGAATGCCGGCGAGATCCGCTGGTTCGATTTCTGAATCCCCACTGCAGGAGGCCTGTCCATCCGGACCGGCCTCCTGTTCCCTATGTCTGACGTGTCTGCCCCGGGCAATCTGAACATCCTCGGATTTCCAGCGAAAGCCGGGAATACATCAGATCCAGAAGCGCCAGGGAAACTCCACCGCCTCCTCCGCATAATCAATTCCGATGCGGGTCCCGGTATGGATCTCCCGGGGCGCAGGCCCGTCGCAGACATACAGGCAGCCCCCTTCGTCCGTCAGGTCCAGGCCGTTGTACCGGCGGGTGATCTGCAGAGCCTGGCACAGTTTACCGGGGCCGTTGAGAAAATTCCTTCGCTGCTGGGGGCTCATTTCCTCCAGGGACCGGCCAAACCGCAGCCAGGCCATGGCCTCCCCGTTCTCCTCCGCCTCTCCGGAGCGGAGCAGAACCGCACAGGGAGTGCCCTCCGGCTCTGTCACAATGTTCAGACAGTGATACATGCCGTAAATGAGATAGACATAGGCGGTGCCCGGGGAGGCAAAAAGTGTCTCCGTGCGGGCGGTACGCCTGTAATGATAGGCATGACAGGCCTTGTCCACAGGTCCCACATATGCCTCCGTCTCCGTAATGCGACACACCAGCCGCCTGCCGTCCTCCAGCACCCGCACCAGGCGCCTGCCCAGCAGTTCCCGGGCCACCGTGACCGTATCCCGGTCGTAGAAGTCCCTTCCCAGCACCAGACCCATTCTGCTCACCTCTCTCCCATTTTAGCAGAAGGGAAGCGCAGTGAAAAGAGAGACTTTCCCATGCCGCTCTTGACCTTTCTCCGCCTGAGGTCCATAATGGTCGCAGATTCTTCCTGGAGATGATTCTCATGTCCCCCCGGGTCATGCGCCTTCTGGCCAAGCCCATGCTTCTCTCCTCTGCACTCATCTGGGGTACGTCCTTCTTCATGATGAAAAATGCCCTGGATGATCTGCCTGTCTTCTTCCTGCTGGCCATCCGCTTCACCTCCGGCGCCCTGCTGCTGGCCCTTGTCTGTCTGCGGAAATGGAAGAATTTCACCTGGGACTATCTGTGGCGGGGTGCGATCATCGGGGCCTTTCTCTTTCTGGCCTACTCCGTCCAGACCTTTGGCCTGGCCCTCACCACCCCCTCCAAGAACGCCTTCCTTACCGCTGTCTACTGCGTCATGGTGCCTTTTTTCACCTGGGCAGTGGCCGGAGAGCGTCCCGACTGCTGGAACCTGCTGGCCTCCGTGCTCTGTGTGGCGGGCATCGGGCTGGTCTCCCTCAATGACTCCCTCACCATCAACACCGGAGATCTGCTGACCCTTCTCTGCGCCGTCTTCTACGCCTCCCACATTACCGCCGTAGAAAAGGTCTCCCCCGGAAAGGACATCTACCTGCTGACCTGCTTTCAGTTTGCCTTTGCCGGCCTCTACGCCTGGATCTGCGGTGCCCTCACCGAGGACTTCCCTCTCCAGGCCCTGCAGGAACCGGACGTTGTCTTTCCTCTGGTCTACCTGTGCGTCATGGCAACCACCGTGGCACTGCTCTTTCAGAATGTGGGCCAGGTATGGTCCGATCCCTCCTCCGCCGCCGTCCTCCTCTCTCTGGAGTCTGTCTTCGGGGTCCTCTTCTCGGTTCTCTTCTACGGAGACCCCCTGACCCCCCGCCTGCTGGCCGGGTTCGCCCTCATCTTCACCGCGGTGATCTGCTCGGAGACGAAGTTCTCCTTCCTCCGAAAGCGCAGCCATCCCTGATTTTCCTGCCCCGGAACCGTCCTGTACGGTTCCGGGACTCCTTGGCGTCCCCTGCATCCCGGCCGTGCAGTGGCCAATGCACAGCCCTCTCCTGTTCTCGGAAGAAATGCCTAAAATCCTGCATTCTCAGCCTCTGGATTTTTGTCTCCTCTCCGGAAAGTGGGAAAACAACGCGGAAAACGCTGAAAATATGCCCTTTTTTCCTCGTAATTTTTATGCTTATTGCTCTTAACAAATTATGAACCAGCGAGTATAATGACAATTGCGGAAAGGAATCCTGCACGTCTCCCGGATTCAGATCTGCACACTTTCGGACTGAGGTGAAGTTCATGAAGTTCCGCCCTCTGCTGGCCGCACCGTCTCCCACCGACCGTCTGGACGAAGATTACCGGACGGGACACCCCATCGGGGTACTCCGCCTGGGCGAGAGGGCTCTTTTCTTTCGCCGGATGGCCAAGGTCTGGTACATCCCCTACGCTGACGTGACCCGCTGCTTCCGCCGGGTGCAGCTGGTTCCCGCCAGGCTCTGCTGCGGAAAGGGGGATCTCCAGGTGGAGAATCTGGTGATCTGCCATGACGGAGAGGAAATTGCCATGGTCCAGCTTCCGGGTACGCGGGCCGCTGAGGCACTGATGCAGGAACTGAGAGAGAAGATTCCGGGTGCCCGCTTCGGAAAGCCGGAAGAAGGTGAGGCGCTGTGACCGCATTGGAGGTTCTGCCCCGTCTCCTGGCGTCCTATACCGCCTACTACGACGTAAACCGCAGGGACCCGGCTCCTCCCTTTGTCGCGGAGGCGGTCTTTCACTCTCACGAAGAGGGGTTCTTCCTGGTACACAGTGCCCGTCTCTCTGAGGCAGAGACCAACGAATATGTGTTCTTTGCCCTGGAGAAGGTCCTGACCCTTTCCCGGCTGGAGGAGCTCTCCCGGATCGCCTGGGACACGGGCATGGCACGGGTGAAACCCCACGCCTCTCACCGGAGCAGTGACGTGATTCTGGAGATTCTGGCAGACCGCATCGAACCGGATGCCATGGCACAGATTCCAGGTCTGAAGTTCTACCGGAGTTATCGCTTTACGCTCCAGGGCTGGAGCCATTTCCGTCTGTTTGCCCTGGAAGTCCCTTCCGGTGCCTGGGCCTGCAACCACCAGGGAAAGCACCTGAAGAAGATCTTCGCAGGGCTCACTGAACCGAAGCTGTAAGTTAAGAGGAGGAAATGTTTCAATGACTGCGATCCTGATCATCGTGGCCGCCATCGTACTGCTTATCATAGGGTATGTGACCTACGGCAGCTGGCTGGCCAAACAGTGGGGCATCGACCCCAAGCGTCCCACGCCTGCCGTCACCAAGGCGGACGGCGTAGACTATGTGGCGGCAAAACCCATCGTTCTGATGGGCCACCACTTCTCGTCCATCGCCGGTGCCGGTCCCATCAACGGGCCCATCCAGGCCTCCGTATTCGGCTGGCTGCCCGTTTTCCTGTGGTGCATCATCGGCGGCATCTTCTTCGGAGGTCTGCAGGACTTCGGTTCCCTGTTCGCCTCCATCCGGCATGACGGCAAGTCTGTGGGCGAGATCATCCACGACTCCATGGGCCGCCGGGCACAGAGGCTCTTCACCATCTTCGCTCTGCTGGTCCTGATTCTGGTCATCGCCTCCTTCGTGAACGTGGTGGCAGGAACCTTCTACAGCGTGGCAGAGGAGGGCTTCGGCATTGTCACCTCTCCCACCGGCAATCAGACCACCGCCATGATCTCTGTGCTGTTCATCGTTCTGGCAGTGATCTACGGCGTGCTGACCAACCGCATGGGCGTGGGAACCGTACCTGCCACCATCGGCGGCATCGTCTGCATCTGCGCCATGATCGTCTTCGGTCTGAACGTGGGCATCGGCCTCAGCCGTACCGCCTGGATCGTTCTGATCTGCGTCTATATTACGGTCGCATCCCTGGTCCCCGTGTGGATTCTCCTGCAGCCCCGTGACTATCTGTCCAGCTTTCTGCTGTATGGCATGATGATCCTGGCCCTGGTCGGCATCTTTATCTCCGGCTTCACCGGCAACGCAACTTTTACCATTCCCATGTTCACCGGCTGGAAGACCAGCATCGGCACCCTCTTCCCTGCCCTGTTCATCACCGTGGCCTGCGGTGCCTGCTCCGGCTTCCACAGCCTGATTTCCACCGGTACCTCTTCCAAGCAGCTGGCCAATGAAGCGGATGCCAAGCCCATCGGCTATGGCTCCATGCTCATTGAGTCTGCTCTGGGCATCGTCTCTCTGATCGCCGTAGGCATGGTTTTCGACAAGTACCTGGCCGGAGAGTTCGGCTCTCCTTCCGTTGCATTTGCCTCCGGCATCGCTTCCATGTTTGATACGGAGGGCACCCACCTCTATAATACGGTCCGGGCTCTGCTGACCCTGGCGGTCTCCGTCTTCGCCCTCACCAGTCTGGACACCGGCACCCGTCTGAGCCGCTTCATGTTCTCCGAGCTGTTCCTGAAGGAGGGCGAGGCCACCTATAAGGATGCCACCGGCATCCGCCGTATCCTGGCCAATCCCCTGGTGGGCACTCTCATCATGGTGGGCATCGGCGGCGTTCTTGGCGGCCTGAGCCTCTCCCAGATCTGGAGCCTGTTCGGCGCTGCCAACCAGCTGCTGGCCGGTCTGGCCCTGATGGCCGTGGCCGCCTGGCTTGGAGAAGTGGGCAAGAACAACAAGATGTTCTACATCCCCATGATCTTCATGCTGGCCGCAACCATCACCAGCCTCTGCCTGACCATCAAGAGCAAACTGGGAGCCCTGAACGCCTGGGGCGATTACTTCCAGCTGATCTTCGCCGCTGCCATGGTCGTGCTTGCCGCCTTCCTCATTGTAGAAGGCGTACAGACCTTCGCAAAGCAGCTGAAGGCGCAGAAGGCAAAGAACTGATCCCTTCCATCTTGTCTGAAAAACCGGCAGGTCTTCTGTGCCGCAGGGCACAGGAAACCTGCCGGTTTCTTCTCTCCCGGAAAAAGGAAACAGCCGGAGGCACACCTCCGGCTGAACCGATAGGGTATCCGATCAGGCGAACTTGGCGCCGTTGACGTGAATGCCGGGGCCCATGGTGCAGGCCACGGTGCAGGACTTGATGTACTGGCCCTTGGCGGCAGCGGGCTTGGCCTTGATGATGGCACCCATCAGGGTGTTCATGTTCTCGCTCAGCTTCTCGGGGCCGAAGGAGACCTTGCCGATGGGGCAGTGGATGATGTTGGTCTTATCCAGACGGTACTCCACCTTGCCGGCTTTGATCTCGTTGACAGCCTGGGTCACGTTGGGGGTCACGGTACCGGCCTTGGGAGAGGGCATGAGGCCCTTGGGGCCCAGCAGACGGCCCAGACGGCCTACCACACCCATCATATCGGGAGTGGCCACCACCACATCGAAGTCAAACCAGTTCTCCTTCTGGATCTTCTCCACCAGGTCCATATCGCCCACGAAGTCTGCGCCGGCAGCCCGGGCCTCGTCCGCCTTGGCGTTCTTGGCGAACACCAGCACCCGGCGGGTCTTGCCGGTGCCGTGGG
>CAYXVN010000045.1:0-15718 GCA_964468565.1 uncultured Oscillospiraceae bacterium
AAAGGGCTTGACAGCGAACCGCTCCTGTGCTAAAATTCACGTGTTGTCGGGAGGGAGCCGCTGAGGCAGGTCTCCGGCACCATCCTATCGCGGAGTAGAGCAGTGGGTAGCTCGTCGGGCTCATAACCCGGAGGTCGCAAGTCCGAGTCTTGCCTCCGCAACTTCAGGAATCCGGGCATCAGGAAACTGGTGCCCGGCTTCTTTTTTGCTCGGGCAGGGCAGCGCGGCCGGCAGGAGCAGCTTTCATCAACCTGAAAATCTGATCGTACCAATGTACGGACGGGGCATCTGCTTCGTCCGTCCTGTGTTTCCCTTGCCTGCAGCAGATCCAGGTCTGTGTCGTCACGACACAGGAAGGCTGCCGCATCTGGAGTGCCGGACCCCTCCCTCAACGCAAACGGCTGTGTCGTGCCGACACACCCGCCCCCCGGAGGAAAGACAGCCGGCAGCAGGGGACCCGCAGGCAGCGGCATGGCACCATCTCCTCCGGAAATCTGTTCCCGGACCGGAGGACCCTGTCTGTCAGACACTGTGTCGTCTCCACACGGAGCCTGCCCTGTGGGGACCTGGATCCCTCTTCTCTTTCCTTCTTTCTTCCATTTCGGCCTGATTCCGGCAATTCTTTCCTTTTTCGTCTCACGGCTTCCCATACCTCCCTCCCGGTGGTATACTGAGGAGGGGAAATGGGGCTTTGCCCCGTTTTCTCCGGGCCGGGAGGGGAGCGGACCCGCTCTCTCCACCCGGGAACTGAGAGATTTGGAGGAGTGCTCTGTGAAGACCATGATCATCGGCATTGCCGGCGGCACCGGTTCGGGGAAAACCACCCTCACCCGGCGGCTGAAGGACACCTTCGGCGACGATGTCAGCCTCGTCTACCATGACAACTACTACCGAGCTCACCACAACCTCACCTATGAGGAACGCTCCCGCCTGAACTATGACCACCCGGACGCCTTTGAAACCGATCTGATGGTGGAGCATCTGAAGAAGCTTCTGGCCGGGGAGCCCATCCAGTGCCCGGTGTACAACTACTCCATCCACGACCGCTCGGAGGAGACCGTGGAGGTCCGGCCCACCAAGGTGATCATCATCGACGGCATTCTTATCTTTGCGGACAAGGCCCTGCGGGATCTGATGGACATCAAGATCTTTGTGGACACGGATGCTGATGTACGCATTCTGCGACGGATCATGCGGGACGTCAAGGAGCGGGGACGCTCTCTGGACTCCGTGGTCAGTCAGTACCTGAACACCGTAAAACCCATGCACGAACAGTTTGTCCAACCCTCCCGCCAGTATGCGGACATCGTGGTGCTGGAGGGGGGATGCAACCTGGTGGCCCTGGATATGATCACCCAGCGCATCCGCAGCCACATCGAGGCAAACTGAGCGGCAACTCCTCCACAGGACAGGAGAAGAACTCTTCGCTGCTCCCGCTCCCGGATCACCCCCGGAACCTCTCCCGGAGGCACCACCAGGCACACCGGGAGATCCGAAGCCACGGCCTGTCTCCGCTTCAACACTCCAATACTTCTGCCCCTTCTGCTGATACCGGCCTTCACCGCCGGAGCGCGCAGAAGGGGCTTTTCTGTTCCTGGAATCCGTTCCGCCACATCCTCTGTGATTTCCCTCCAGGAAAACCTCCTGCCGGTCCCCAGGTCTGCGGCTGCGACAGATCCTGGGAGGGGGACAGAACACAGATCATCCAGACCCGGCATCTCTCCGGTGCAGATTGCACACTGTGTCGGCACGACACTGCCGTATCCGTCCATCACTTCGGGACAACGAGGAAGGGGGACGCATCGCCCTGACTGCAGCCCGGACCATCCGGAGCAGGTTGGGGCTCTGTGTCGTCCCGACACAAACCCGCAGCCCGGATACCCGGTTTGCGGTCGGCAGCAGGGGAGAGTGCACAAAAGATATGCTTCATGCAACATGAAATCATGGCCAGACTGGGGTAAAGGCGGTACAATGGCCCCAGGCAGACCGAAGAAGGGAGATGGCACGATGACAGAGCGAGCGGGGAGACTTCCTCCCATGGGGTGGAGTTCCTGGAACACCTTCGGCAAGGACATCAGCGAGGATCTGATCCTGGAGATGGCAGACATTCTGGTGGCGGAGGGGTACCGGGATCTGGGCTACCGCTACCTGATCATCGATGACTGCTGGGCCCTGAAGGAGCGGGATGCCCAGGGCCATCTGGTTCCGGATCCGGAGAAGTTCCCCCACGGCATCCGCTACCTGGCCGACTATCTCCACGCACGGGGCCTGAAACTGGGGATGTACTCCTGCGCAGGGGTTCTGACCTGCGCCGGCTACCCCTCCAGCTACGACCACGAGTACGAGGATGCCGCCCAGTTTGCCTCCTGGGAGATCGACTACCTGAAGTACGACTTCGGCAACTTCCCTCGAAACGCCGACTGCCGCAACCGGTTCCTGACCATGAGCATGGCTCTCCGCGCCACCGGCCGGGAGATTCTCTTCGCCGCCTGCAACTGGGGCCACCGGGAGGCCTGGAACTGGATGCGATCCATCGGGGCTCACACCTACCGTTCCACCACGGACATCTTCGACACCTGTGGCTCCTTCCTGAAGATCTTTCAGTCCCAGCTGGACCACCTGTCCCAGTCCGGCCCCTACTGCTTCAACGACCTGGACATGCTGACGGTGGGGATGTACGGCCAGGGAAACGTGGCAATCGGCAGACCCTGTACGGACGGGGAGTACCGGATGCAGTTCTCCCTCTGGTGTCTGGCGGGGACCCCCCTGATCCTGGGTGCCGATCTCCGTACCCTCAGTCCGGCCATGCGCGACCTGGTCCGCAATGAGCGGCTGATCGCCATCAGTCAGGACGAGGAGTGCCGGCCCCCCTACGTGATGGGGGAGCGCAGCGTCTTTGTTCCGGTTCCCCAGGAGGAGAGGGCGGATGCCATCGATCCTCTGCGCACCATCAGGGGACAGCTTCTCACCTTCCTGAAAATCCTGTCCGGCGGGGAGTTTGTCATCGCCTGCTACAATCTCCATACGGAGGAGCAGGAGGTGCTGTGCATCTTCGCAGACGCCGGAATCCCCTATCACAGCGGCATGTGCGTGCACATGACGGACGTGTTCAGCGGAGAGGATCTGGGAACCGCCCGGGACTACCTCCGGGTCCCGGTGCCCGGTCACGACTGCCGGCTGTTCCGCTGCTCCCTGGAGCCGGTCATCAGCGGATAACATGGATACAGCCGCTTTGCGGCTTTAAAAATTGAACGAGGAGGAAACAAAAATGAAACTGAGAAAACTGGCAGCCATCCTGACAGCGTCCGCTCTGGCGCTGACCTGCCTCACTGCCTGCGGTGGCGGCGACTCCAGCAGCGGCGGCAGCGGGGGGAGCTCCGGCGGCGGCAGCAGCTCCAGCAGCAGCACGTCCGGCAGCGGTGGAGGCGGCGGCGCCTCGGGAGAAAAGGTGAACATCACCGTCTTCAACACCAAGAGCGAGATTACCGAGTACCTGGAGCAGGCTGCGGAGAAGTACGAGGAGGACCACAACGTCCACATCGAGTTCTACATCTCCAACGACACCGTCTCCGCCCATCTGTCCACCAAGTATGCCTCCGGTGACCCCTACACCATCAATATGGTGGACGCCAAGGACGTCTATGCCGAGGGCAAGACCTACGGTGCGGACATGACCGGCCAGAAGTGGGTGGACGACACCGACTTCGAGATCACCGTGGACGGTAAGGTCATCGGGTTCCCGGTCTGCGTGGAAGCCCGCGGCATTCTCTACAACGCGGATGCCATCAAGAACGTCACCGGCGAGGACTTTGATCCCAACTCCATCCAGACCCTGGACGACTTCACCGCCTTCTGCGACAAGCTGGTTGCCGGCGGCATGGAATCTCCCACCGCCATTCTGAAGCCCGACTGGTCTCTGGCTGCCCACTACATCCAGCAGGTGTACGAAGAGCGGCCTGACGTGGAGGCCTTCGTACAGTCCCTCTATGCCGGCGAAGTGGATCTGATGAGCGATGACCGCTTCAACTCCCTTATGGATACCTTTGATGCCCTTATGAAGTACAACCTCTTCAAGGACAGCCCCATCGCGGTGGAGGATGACCAGGTCCACCAGGCCATGTCCGAGGGCGAGGTTGCCTTCCAGTTCGGCGGCTGCTGGGAGTGGAACGACATCATCGACTACGACTACACCGGCAACATCGGCATCATGCCCGTACCTCAGAATATGAGCGATGAGTTCAGCGGCAAACTGGTGGGCGGCGGCTCCAAGTTCTTCTACGTGGACAACAGCGAATATACCACCGACGAGCAGCGCCAGGCCGCCTTCGACTTCCTGGACTGGCTGGTGTATTCTGAAGAAGGCCAGACTCTGGTTTCGGATACCTGCGGCATGGTCTCCCCCTTCGGCAACAACACCGTCCCCTGCAACAACGACCTGGGTGCCGCAGTCAAGACCTACGTGGATGCCGGCAAACTGATCCCCAACTACGACTATGACCCCGCCGACCACATCACCAAGGTTGGCGCCAGAATGCAGGAGTACCTGGCCGGCGTGGCGGACCGGGCAACCCTGGCAAAGAACATTCAGGACTACTGGGCCTCCTCCACACCGGTGGAGCACTGATCTCCTCCGGCCAGGCCCGGAAATCCGCAATAATCAGAAACAGGGCTTCTGCCTCATGGGGGTGGGGACCGGCTCAGAGCCGGTTCCCACTCTTTTTTCCTGCATTCTCCTGCAGGAAGCCGGGCGGAATCCGCGGGACCGGAATCCCGTCCGCACTGCCGGAACCGGGAGATGGTCAGCCATATTGAAACCAGCGCAGGGAGGAGCCGTGGGCAGAATCTCTGCGCCGGTCTGCGCTTTGTGTCCTGCTGAATGAGAAGGGGAGGGCTCTTCTCCCTCGGAAGATACGCTTCCCTCGGGAACGGACTCCACCTGACTGCGCCGGATCTGCCCTCCGGAGGGATGAACAGGCGCTGCTGTCTTACCAGAGTGAACTGGCAGGTGCTCTTTCGCAGTTCCAAAGAACTCTGCTCCTGATGGCCGGACAGGCTGAATCCTTTTACAATAATTCTGATTTTCTGTTGCTGAAATATCCTCTTTGTACTATAATGGGGCTGGGATGGTACCTCTGCACCGCAATGCAGGGGTTCCGGCACCCAGCGCGACCTGCCTCTGCACCCGGCATGTCGTGCTCCCGGTCCCGGTGCAGCGCCATACAGGCGGGGAAGGGGAGAAGAAGTCGGGAAATCCCCTGCCCGTCTGCCTGAACAGACAAGGAGGGAAATCAGAAACCATGAGGAAAACCGCAAAGAGACTGAGCGCCATCCTGACCGCTCTGGCCCTGACCCTGTCCCTGATGGCCATGGGCGCGTCAGCAGCCGGCAAGCGTACCCAGACGTTCACGGACGTCCCCCTGGATGCCCCCTACTATGAGGATGTGGAGAAGGCCAGGGAGTACGGGCTCATGAACGGCGTCGGGTCCGGCAGATTCGATCCGACCAGTGAAATCACCCGGGCAATGTGGGCCACCATGCTCTACCAGCTGGCAGGCAGCCCTGCAGCCCAGGGGAAGGGCTTCCCTGACGTGGCTCCGGGAGACTGGTTCTCCGCCGCTGCCGCCTGGATTACGGAGCAGAACATTGCCGAGGGCTATCCGGACGGCCGCTTCGGCGGCAGCGATACCGTCACCCGCCAGCAGCTGGCCCTGATGGCCGCCCGCTATGCCCAGGCCTGCAAAGCCGCCGACCTCTCCGAGGGGGCAGACCTCTCCGCCTATGGGGACGGTTCCTCCGTCGCCGGCTGGGCCACACAGGCCATGGCGTGGGCCATGGGCACAGGTCTCCTCCAGCCGGTGAACGGCAGGGCACTTCCGGACGAAAGCGTCACCCGCAGTGAGGCCGCAGGCATCATCGTCCGTCTGAAGGAACTGCCCGACGGCGTCAATACCCTGGCAGCCCAGTCCTTCCCCGAGACACCTGCAACCGATATCGATCCTCTGGACCAGTTCGGTGCCTACTATGAGGGGCTCTGGGAGGGCACTCTGGACACCGGCCGCACCTACAAGATCTACGTGCCCCAGGGGGCCCGCCGGGATGCCTCCGCTTACTTCCTCGCCGTCCCCGATGGGATGCGGACGGATACCTTCCTGCTCCTGAGCGGCTGGATCGACATCGCCAACCGGGATCTGGTGGACCTCTTCATCTTTGAACCGGCCAATCAGAAGTGGGGCTCCGCCGAGGAGGAGGCCGCCTACTTTGCAGACACCTACAATCAGTTCAACGGCACCACCTATGTCTACCACGATATTTTCAACTGGCGGTGGGTCGGATACGGCAGCGGCGCAGAGATGATGCAGCGCTATCTGCTGGTCAACCCCATGATCATCTCCGGCGCCGTCTTCGTGGACGGCAGCAGCAACATCACCTCCGGAGAACTGCAGACCATCGGGGCTACCCAGTATAAGGTGAACGGAAATGCCGTGGACGTCACCTACGGCGAGACTCCCGCCCCCGTGTGGATCATCTCCGAAACCCTGGACGCGGGAACGAACGGGGTCATCGATTACTGGAAACGCGCCAACGACGTGACGGATTACAACGTACAGCAGCTGGCAGACGGGGTCCAGTACAACCAGAATCCCTTCAGTTCCAGCATTTTCACCTACGATCAGAAGGTTGGCACGGTCCGGGTTACGGAACAGGACTGCACCTACACGGATCCCGACCTGACGGAGGCCGCCTATGACTTCGTCACTCTCTATGCCCGCTCCGGGACAGGCAGCCCCTACAGCAACAGTCTGACCCGCTCCGTACCGGACAGCACCTTCATCCGCCATGAAGAGGTCATTGACGGCTACCAGCGGGAGTGGTACGTCTACGTGCCCAGCAGTTACTCGGAAAGCAGCGATCCGCTGCCCATGGTCATCTACTACCATGGCACCGGCCAGAGCGGCCTTCTGTCCATGCGCCAGGGCGACTGGTGGAAACTGGCGGAGGAGAAGAACTTCATCGCGGTCTGCCCCTCCGGCACGCTGGAGAAGGTCCGGGCAGCCGGCAAGGTTCCCCAGATGAGCTGGAATGTGGAGGATTACGGGAATGCCGATGACATCGTGTTCACCCGTGAGCTGATCAGCTACATGGCCGCCCATTACAGGGTGGACCTGGGCCGTGTCTACGCCACCGGCCAGTCCAACGGCGGACGCATGTCCATCTACGCCGGTCTGGCCCTGCCCAGAATGATCACCGCCGTGGGCAGCGCCGGTGCCTCCGCCCTGACCACCGGTGCCACTCCTACCGAGTATTTCCTGCCCAAGGAGCTGGATGAGTCCTGTATCGTGCCCTTCATGGCCACCATGGGTGAATACGACATGTTCAACTTCGACCTGACGGACGAGACCTCCGACTCCTACCTGCGCTGCAACTATTTCTGCAACCGCTATGGCCTGGACTACAACGACCGCATCTCCTACCAGAACGGCAGGAATACCCATACACTATGGCTCAACAACCAGGGAGTGCCGCTCCAGGAGCAGGTGGTCATCGGGCTGCGGGCCCACAGCCACCGCCCCTTTGAGAACCGGATGATCTGGGACGAGTGGTTTGCCTACTTCAGCCGTGATCCAGAAACGGGAACCCTCTACTACATGGGCAGAGAGGTCAGCTCCTGACTGCTACAAAACCAATCCGGCGCAACAATCAGAAACAGAGCTTCTGCCTCATGGGGGTGGGGACCGGCTCAGAGCCGGTTCCCACCTTTTTTCCATCCACCCCCTCAAGAAGCCGCAAGAAATCTCAACATTTAAAAACCAGCACAGAGAGGGGCTGTGGACCGACTCTCTGGGCTGGTCTGTGCTTTGTATCATTCTGAATGAGAAGGGGAGGACTCTTCTCCCTCGCAGGCTTCGTTCTCCTCAGGAACGGACTCCACCTGACTGCGCCGGATCTGCTCCCGGTAGCGGGCCGGGCTGACGCCGTAGACCTTCTTGAAACTCTGAGAGAAGGAGAAGGGACTGGCATACCCCATCTGCCCGGCAATCTCCTGGACCGTCCGGTTTGTGCTGCGCAGCAGCCGGCTGGCCTCCGAGAGCCGGAAGTTGAAAATGTACTCCTTGGGAGAGAGGTGCAGCTTCTCCTGAAAGATGCGGGTGAGGTAGAAACGGGAGATGCCGATCATTTCCGCCAGTTCGGACACCTGAACCTGGCCGGGATTGTGGTGGATGTATTCCAGGGCCGCATTGATGTAGGTATCCTGAGAGTAGTCGCAGCTGCCGGACTGTCCCCGGGGAACATGGGCGGTCTGCACCAGAAGGGCCATGATTTCGTAGAGAACCGAAGTGCGGATCAGTTCATTGGCCACTGTCAGCTGATGGTGCTCCAGGATTTTCTCCGTGAAGGTGAGAAACTGCTCCGGTTCCACTCCGCACTCCCGCACCGGGTGATCCGGCGTAATGCCTGCCCTCTCCATATAGTAGGCGGCCCTGGTTCCGGAAAAGGACACCCAGGTGTAGTACCATGGGTCCGATGCATCTGCCCGGTAGAAGACCTCCTCCCCCGGCAGGGTGGCAAAGATCTGCCCCCGGGTAACCGTCCAGGTCCTGCCGCCGGTCTCCAGAACACCCTTTCCATGGAGGACGAAATGCACATGCCAGTCCCGCCGTACGGTGGGACCAAAGGACTTGTCCGGCACACACCGCTCCACCCCGCAGACCGTCAGGCACAGTTCCTCGGTCGCCTTCATGGAACTGCCCAGCCAGCGGAAATTGTGGCTGGCACGGTAGTTCTCCTTCTCCAGAACCTCATCGGGAATTTCGTCCTGCCAGACCGCCGCCTTCCCATCCCGCTCCGCCATGCATTTCTCTCCTCTCTGCTCATCCGCCCACTACCCGCCAGCTGACTCAACCCCGGGCCCGGCTCGCATCAGCATCTGCCAAAATGCTGTGTGATTCCGCCCCGGAAGCTGTTCTGGTCGGTGTCGTGCCGACACACCCCACACCACCCTGCGGGAGGACCATCGTTTCCCGGCGGGAACAGATCCGGCGGTGCCGTCCCCTGCTCTGACTTCGGACCTTCCGGGCAGAGGGATTCCGGACCCGTCATCATGTCCGCTTCTGCTGTGCCAGCCTGAGATGGTTCCCCCTCCTCGGAAGGGAGCGGGTTGCACTCCGGAAGAGCCGCCAAACCCGGAACAGCGGACTCCCTCTGCCGATGAATCCGGTCTGTACCTTCTCATCTCCCGCCATCCCCCCCGCTGCCGCCGGGGCAGTATCCGGACCTGGGGCGGGGGACTGAGAATCCCAGCCGATCGGTCAGCCCTCCGGATTCTGCCCCCTCATCTCCTGCCGGTTGGGGAGAGACCATCGAGGGTGTTCCCCCAGGGCCTCCACGTCTCCCCCCATGGAGATGGCCTGCGCTTCCGGCGATGATCTGCTCCACCAGAAAGGCATCGGAGAGATTCGGCAGGTTCTCCGGCACCAGGAGCGGTGCAACGGCCTCCAGGTCCGCAGGGTGCTCCCCGGCACTCCAGTCGTGGGTGCGGTTGAAGGGACATGTGTCCTGGCAGGCATCCCATCCGCAGATCCACTCCCCCGGCATCTCCCCGGTCATCCCCCGGGGAGGATTCCGGTTGCCGAAGGTGGTCCAGCAGGAGACGCACCGGAGGGGACTGAAGGCCCAGGGCCCCTGGAGAGCTCCGGAAGGGCAGGCCCGCCGGCACAGGTCGCAGTGCTCCCCCCAGGGAGGCACCTCCGGCCTCTCCCTGTGCTCCGGAGCCGTGTCGATGGCGTACCCCATCAGCACATTCCAGGAGCCCTTTTCCGTACAGAAAAAGCCGTTCCGGCGGATGATTCCCAGTCCGGCGGCGGCCGCCGGAAAGCGCAGGGGCCCGATACTGACATGGAAACCCCCATCTCCGCCCTCTGCCCGGATTCCCCGGTGAGAGAACCGCTCCTCCAGGCGCTGCAGATCGTACCCGAATCCCCGGTCCTCTCCCGGCCGAAGAAAGAATCCCCTGGCATATCTGCCCTGCAGCTCCCGGGGGAAGCATGGAAGACCAGGATGACCAGGGACTTCGCCCAGGGAAAGCGCTGCCTGGCGGTCAGCAGGTCCTCCACATGCCGGCAGAACAGGGGGCTGTCCGGGATCTCCCGAATCCGCCGCTCATATGCTTCCGCAAACCCGTCCACCCCATCCACCGGCACGATGCCGCAGCGGTCAGACCCGCAGGCTCCGGCACAGGCGCACAGTTCCTCCTCCAGACCGGACTCTTTCACAACCATACCTCCCCGCGCTGCAGATCAGAAGGGCAGCAGCCTCCCGGACCGCCCCCCGGCAGACCTTTCCTGCGGGCCCCTCCCGATGAACCGCATCATCCGCCGGGCCGTCCAGGGCACAGGCGCTGCCCCTGCCGGCAGCGGAAAAGCCCCAGGGGGAGGTGCCATGATGGGGCCGGCTGTCCGCCTGTCCCGGAATGCGGTGAGATTCTCCAGATTTCCCCTGGCCGTTGACATAATACACCAGTCGCGCCGCCCCTGTCAACTGCAACCCCACCGGATCCCACTGACCCCCTTGCCGGAAAGCCCCGAACCCTGTATAATGGACGCCGCGGCGGGAGACGGCCCGCTCCACACCGCAGAAGAGGGGAGGGGATGGTCATGTCCATCTGGGACGGCAGCTGGGAACTTCCGGATGTGCCCCTGGCTGCCCTGGGTGAGGAACTTCTGTGGGAAGATCTGCTCTCCCAGGGTCCTTACCGGCTTCAGCGCAGCCGCATCACCGGCCAGTGCCGCATTGTGGACCGGGACCGTGAGCAGATTGCCCTGGGCCAGGAGGATGCCATGCGCCGGCGTCTGCAGGAACTGCTCCTGAATCCGGAGGCGGCTCAGCCTCATTTCGGAGATGTCATCGGGGTCCACCGCCTGGGAGGCCTCTACGACCACTACGGCATTTTCGAGAGCGAAACCTGTATCTACGAATACGCAGGAGAGCAGGGGGACTTCAGGGACGCCCGGGTGCACACCACCACCCTGGAGCACTTCACCGGGGGAACCGGCTCCTGTTTCCTCCTCCGCTTCCCGGAAGAGGACACTGCCCGGGAAGATGCCCTCCCCGCCGAAGTGCAGGCTCTGGCCGCCGGCATCCCCTCCCTCCGGAACCTGCCCCCCTTCCATCTCTACTCCCCGGAGGAAACCGTCCGCCGGGCCAGAAGCCGCCTGGGAGAGCACAGCTACGACCTGATGCGCAACAACTGCGAGCACTACGCCATCTGGTGCAAAACCGGCCTCTCGGAATCCGCCCAGGTCACCGCCTTTCTCCGGGCCATGGAGACCCTCCAGCGCCTCTGGCACACATTTCAGGCCTCCCACGCAGCCGGCCGGGAACCGGATCCCCCTCCCCGGGAAGATCCGCCTCCGGACCCCGCCTCCTGAGCCCCTCCGGGGGGATCTCCGCCGGCCCGGGCTCCCTGCCGGGGAAACCGGAGAGAGGCCCCATGGACCTTACGGGCTGCAGACACCCTGCCGGATGTGCCCCCGGAATTTCGGCCTTTTCAGGATTTCCTTTCCGGAGTATACTGTCTGGCGGAGGGGAACATTTCCGCCCACCCCATCGCATCACCCCGCCCGGTACCGCGATGCATTTTTCTTAGGATGTGATGATTTGCACAATCTGAACCTGCTTTTCGAGTCCACTGCCCAGCACTTCCAGCGCCTGACAGATCGCCTGGAACGGGGACAGTTCCCCACGGAAGAGGAGTGCCGGGAATCCCTCCGCCTCTCCCTCAGCCTGCGGGAAACGGCCCTGGGCGAACTCCGGGAGACCACCGGGGATCCCTGTGCCTCCCTGCCTCCAAGCCTCAACGATCTGGAAGCACTTCTCCAGGCAGTGTACAGGGACCAGGAACTGAACGGTGTGGTGAGCACATTCTGCTCCATCCGCACCCTGGAGGAGGAGTTCCGGGAGGAGCTGTCCGCCGCCCAGGCGCACCTGTCTGCCCTTCCGGAGCAGCAGCTGCGGGAACTGGATGCCGCCGGCACCCTGAACCTGTACCGCTACTTCATCCGCTGGACCCGAGAGCAGACGCCACCAGATCCGGAGGTGTCCAAGGCGCTGAGGCTCCACTTCGGCTATGCGCTGAGCTATGCCCTGCTGGAGCACCTGCTGATCCTCCCCCCGGAAGGGCAGGAGACTGCCGCTGCCGGAACGGATGGGGACCATACTGCCCCGGAAGGGAAGAAGGCGCCGCCCGCTGCCTCCGGGAAGGCGGCAACGGAACCTGCCCCGGAGTCCTCCGGACCCCGGGATCAGCCCGTCCTCCCCACGGCCGGTCCGGATCTTCCCACCCAAACGGGGGACTCACCCCGGACACCGGCTGCCGGTGCAGAACCCGGTGCTGCCCCTTCCCAGGACGGGGGACAGGGAGATCGGGAGAAACCGGACTCCCTGCCGTCAACCCTGACCAGCACCCGCCCCATTCCGGCCCAGAGAGGCGGCAGCAAAAGCTTCATCAAGCGGCTGCGCCGCATGCCCGACATGGCCATCTTCCTGCTCAAAACCTTCACCCGCCTGGGTGTAGTCGATCGGACATTCCTCGCCCTCTTTTTCTGTTTCGGCCCGTTTTATGATAATCCCCCTTTGGAAACAGTGGACCAGGCTCTGAATGCCATGATCCGCCAGGGCTGGGTGGCAGAGTATCTGGCAGGCGACATTCCCTGTTACTGCCTGACCGAATACGCCTGGTCCTGTCTGGAGCGGGAGTCGGTGCGCAGCCTGCTGGGCAACGAGATCAGCGGCCCGGGCTCCCTGAAGGTGGTAGGCACCGCCACCATGGACAGGGCGACCCTGCTCCTGCACCAGATGCGCAACACCGCCTGTGGGGACTTTCTGATCTTCCTCGAGGAGTGCCTTGCGCTTCGGGATGATACCCTCCTCCGCAGCTGTTGGAATGCCTTCGACTGGTATGGGGAGTTCCTTGGGATCGGGGTACCCATGGCGGGAAGCATGATCCTCTGTGCCGCAGAGCTGGATCCCGCCGCCTGTACCGGAGAGAGAGCGGTACTGCTGCTGAGCTGCCCCGCGCCGGAGTCCCTGCCCCGGTCCGGATCCTTTTTTCACTATGCGTACCCCACCCTGTCCCACTGGGAGAAGGACCACTGGGAGGCCCTGATCACCTGCGAAGTCCTCCCCTGACCAAAGGGAGACGATGCCGGCCCGTTCCCACCACTGCCACCACCGGAGAGAATGCCGGAGCGGCCCCTTCCCCCGAAGCCGGGGAAGGCCGAGGCACAGACACCCGGAAGCCCGGACCCCCGGCCGGCAGGCCGCAGCGGGGCCACGGAACCAGTCCGAGGAGGTAATCATGAGCACCCGTATCCCCTCCCTCCGGGACCGGGTCTTCACCTATGTGACCACCCGGTACCACAGCCAGATCGAGTATCTCTGGGTCCGCTTCCCCAACTACGCCGTGTTCCGCCACGAGGACAATCAGAAGTGGTACGGCCTGGTGATGGACGTGCCCGGAACCAGGCTGGGACTGAACCGCAGCGAAATCCTGGATATTCTGGACGTGAAGCTGGACGATCCCCTTCTGAGGGATCTTCTTCTGAAAGAGGAGGGCTGCTTCCCGGGGTATCACCTCAGCCGGGGCAGCTGGATCTCCGTCCTGCTGGACGGCACGGTCCCCCTGGACACAGTCTGCCGGCTGATCGACCGCAGTTTTGCGGCAACCGCATCGGCCAGGCAGAAGCAGGAACTCCGGCCTCCCAAGGAGTGGCTGGTCCCCGCCAATCCCGCCTACTTCGATATCGTCCACGCTTTCGACCATACGGAAGTCATCCGCTGGAAGCAGGGGAGAGGCATCCGGACCGGGGATACCGTCTTCCTGTACGCCGCCGCCCCCGTATCCGCCATTCTTTACGGATGTGAGGTGACGGAGACCGGAATTCCCTTTCATCCCCGGGATGACCGCCTCAACATCCAGGCCCTGATGTATCTCCGGCTCCAGAAACGCTATCCCCCGGATCTCTTTCCCTTCCCCCTTCTCCGGGACAGCTACCATATCCAGGCCATCCGGGGCCCGAGAGGAGTGCCGGACAGCCTGAGTCTGGCTCTGAAGGCGCCGGTGTAAGGACCGGGAGAACTCCCGGGGCAGGGCTGTCCCCCTTCCCCGGGGGCCCCGGTGCCCTGCCAGCCCCCGGACCGGAGCGGGCCCGTCCCGGGATGAAGATGACCCCTGGCAGAAATCCCCCACAAAAAACAGGACGCCCTCTCCCGCCGATGCTGCCGGCAGGGGAGGGCATTCTGCGCATTCAGGTTCTCTCAGCGGAAGTTCTCCCGGGTGTATCTGGCCAGCTCCTCCCGGAAGTCCGGGTGGGCGATGGCGGTCATGGCCTCCGCCCGCTCCCGCAGGGAGAGGCCGGCCAGCTTCGCCACCCCGTACTCGGTGGCTACGTACTGGACCAGGGAGCGGGGGGCGGATACCGTACTGCCGCCGGGGATGAAGGGCACGATGTTGGACTTCAGGCTCCCGTCCTTCCTCCGGTGGGTGGAGGCCAGGCAGATGAATCCCTTGCCCCCCGGGGAGCGGAAGGCGCCCTCCAGAAAGTCCAGCTGTCCCCCGGTCCCGGAGAGCTCCCGGGAGCCCACAGACTCCGCATTCTCCTGGCCCATCAGGTCCAGCTCCACACCTCCGTTGATGCTGATCACATTGCTCATTGACCCGATGCGCTCCGGGGCGTGGACGTAGTCGATGTCCCCCGGATGGAACCGCTGGGGCTCCGCCTCCAGCCAGTCGTACAGCTCCTGGGAGCCCATGGCCAGATTCCAGGTGGAGAGGTTCCGGTCTATCTCCTTCGTCGCGTTGGTCAGCTTGCCTGCCCGGTAGAGGGTGAGAAATGCGTCGCTGATGGTCCCCGTATGGCAGCCCAGGTTCTTCACCTCCGACCGGGCCAGCATGCTGGCCACGGTGAAGGGAATGCCGCCCACGCCCAGGGCCAGCACCGCCCCGTCCGGGATCTCCCTCACCACATGCTCCGCAATCTGCATGTCCGTGGGGGAGGGGGCCCGGTACTGCCGGATGGGCAGGGGCTCGTGGATCCCCTCCACAATGTAATCCGCTTCGGAGAGGTGCACCCGGTGGGAGCCGTCCACCCCCTGCAGGCGGGGATAGTGCTCGTTGATCTCGAACACCACCGTGCGGGCATTCTCCAAGATGGTCCGCCAGGCGTAGTTGGAGAGGCCCAGGCCGCAGTAGCCGTCCTTGTCCGGCAGGGAGACGGGGACGAAGGCCACGTCCACCCGGATATGATGGCGGTACAGGCTGGGCAGGTACCGGAGGATGGTGGGGACGAACCGGCACAGCCCCCTGGCCTGGAGTTTCCTCTCATAGTCCCCGATGTGCCAGCTGTAGTAGTGGAAGGTCTTCTGCTGGGGATCGCACTCCACCGCCTCGATGCGGGGCCGGATCACCAGACCGCCCCGGATTTTCACATCCTCCAGCTCGTCCCGGCGGTCCGCCAGGGCCTCGTCCAGCAGCTGGGGAAACCCGGCTCCGAAGCCGTAGTCCACCCAGTCTCCGGAGCGGACGGCCAGGGCAACCGCCTCCCGGGGCGACACAAATTTCTGTCGCAGCGCACTCATCTGCATCCCTCCTATCCGTTTCATTATACCGGAGAAGCTCCGCCCAGGCAAGCACAATCTCCCCCGCACCCTCCGCCGCAGGGGC
>CAYXVN010000046.1:0-15519 GCA_964468565.1 uncultured Oscillospiraceae bacterium
GGTCACAGGCACGGCGGGCGGCAAAGACACCGAAGGTGTGGGCAAAGGGGATGAAGCCCCGGGAGGACAGACCGCCGGCCACGCCGATCATGTTTGCCTCCTGGACGCCGCAGTCAAAAGTCCGCTCGGGGAACGCGGCCTGGAAGGGCTTGGTTCCGGAGGCACCCATCAGGTCCGCATCCAGCACGCAGACCCGGTTGTCCTCCTTCGCCATTTCAATCAGGGTATCACAGTATGCCTTCCTGGGCTCGATCTCGCAGTTCTGGTAGCCGGCAGCAACTTTTACACTCATGGTATTCTCCTCCTTCTCTCACTCCGCCTCAATGGCTGCCCGGGCGGCAGCGATCTCGGCCAGGGCCTCCTCCATCTGCTGGGGGGAGACAGTGGTGTTGTGGTTGCTGGGCGAGTTCTCAATCTTGCTGTAGCCGTAGCCCTTGATGGTGTTGAGAACGATCACGGAGGGCCTGTCCTGGGCCTTGGCCTTCTCGATGGCGGCGGCAATGGCCTCCACGTCGTGTCCGTCCACATCCTGACCATACCAGCCGAAGCTCTCAAACTTGGCGGCAATGTCCAGCAGAGGGCAGATGGTGTCGGTGGGACCGTCCAGCTGCAGCTTGTTGTAGTCCACAAAGGCGATGACATGGCTCAGCTTCTTGGCGTTGGCAAAGAGGGCGGCCTCCCAGACCTGACCCTCGTTGATCTCGCCGTCACCCAGGATCAGGTAAGTGTAGTTGTCATAGCCCTTGATGCGGTTGGCACAGGCAATGCCCATGGCGGTGCTGGCGCCCTGGCCCAGGGAACCGGTGGTCATATCGATGCCGGGGGTACGGTTCATGTCGCAGTGGCTGGGCAGGTTGGTCCCCAGCACGTTCAGGGTGCTAAGCATCTCCATGGGGAAGTAACCTTTAAGGGCCAGGGTGGAGTAGACGGCGGGACCGGCGTGCCCCTTGGAGCAGACCAGGAAGTCACGGTCGTCCTTCTTGGGATCCTTGGGGTCAATGTTCATGACGCCGCTGTAGAGCACGGCAAGCACGTCCACGATGGACAGTGCTCCGCCGATGTGGCCCACACCCAGGTGACCGATGCACTTCACGGTCTCGCGGCGGATATCGTTGGCAAACAGCTTGACTTCTTTTACATTCATGGCTCTTTTCCTTTCCGGTTTCAGCCGTAGATTTCCTTCTCCAGGTCCTCAACCTTCACCTTGGCACCCTTCAGGAACTCCTGACGCCACGGCTCCAGTCCCTGGGTGAACTGGGTGGACAGAAAGATATCCGCCATCTCGATGCCCAGCTCGGGGGCAGTCTTCCAGCCGCCCATGGTCATGACGTTGGCATCGTTGATGGCACGGCACATGCGGGCATCGTAGGGGTCGCCGCAGTACATGGCATAGACACCCTTGTACTTGTTGGCAACAATGGCCATGCCGGCACCGGTTCCGCAGATCAGAATGCCCCGTTCGAACTCGCCGCTGGCGATTCTGGGAGCAACAGCAGCCGCGGTGACGAAGAAAGGCTTGACGTGATCCAGATCCAGGGTGCCGCCGTCCTCCACCTCGTGTCCCTCCTCGATCAGATGCGCCTTGACCGCCTCTTTCAGGGGGAAGCCGGACTTGTCAGAGCCGATGATAACTTTCATGGTAACCTCTCCTTTTCTATGTCACTGGTGCTTCTGCTCCAGTAGGATACCGAGTGCCCCGGCGATGACCACAGCCATGCCGATGTACTGGGTGGGGACCATCACCTCGCCGAAGAGGACAAAGGTGATGATGGTGGAAACAATTGGCATGAACAGCAGGAACACCTTTACCATCCACACCGGATAGTTGCGCAGGTTATAATAGTAGACCACATAGATCAGGGTCTGCCCCAGACCGGCCAGCAGCAGCGACAGGGCCGCCCAGGGATTCTCCAGGACCACGTGGAACTGTCCCAGGGTGTTCATGATCAGGGACGTGACGGTGAAATAGATCAGGGTGACGAAGTTGTTGTAGTAGGCAATCACATCATCACAGGTGGGATTCCTGGAGTCCAGCTGGACGCTCTTGATGACAAAGGCATTGCAGGAGACAAAGAAGGCGCTGAGCAGAAAGAAGATGTTTCCCACGTTGCCGATATCAAAGGTTCTGAAGTCGATGCCCATCACCAGGAAGACGCCGAAGAGCATCACCAGGGTACAGGCCCAGGCCTTCCAGGTGAAGCGCTGCTTGTAGATGACCATGCTCATCAGGTTCACCATCAGCACATCGCACTTCAGCAGAGCCGTCCCGCTGGCCGCCGAGGACATGGACAGCCCGATGAAGGCCGTCAGGTCCAGGAGGAAACCCAGGGTACCGATGAGAAGCAGCCGCCCGAACACCCCCCGGGTCTTCGTCAGCAGCTTCAGCTCGTCCCGCTTCCACATGATCACCGTCAGGAAGACAAAGGTGATGAGCCGTATGCCCACCCCGGAGGTGAACACCGAGGTGTAGCCCACCCACTTCTGGCTGGCCACGTAGTAGCTGCCCCAGATGACAGGCAGGATGAGCAGAGGGGCGATACCCCCTTTGGAAGATTCCATTTGAAGATCACCGTCAATAATTGATTAATCGATTTAATTATCTCCTACATGATACAACCCAACCGCCGGTTTGTCAACCCTGTTTCCTTACAAAATTAACAGCATTCCCATCACATTGCCCGGTGAAATCCGTCATTCTGCCAGGCATACCCCTCCGGAATGGCCCCCTTCTGCCGGAGGCACCGCCTCCGGGGCCCCCTCTTCCCGCTGCGCCCGCCGGGGCCAGCTCCGTTCCCCCTTCCGGCCTTCAGGCCTCTCCTCCGGGCCTCCGCTCCCCCGGCTCCCCCTGACTGCATGGTTTCCTCCATTATGCAGGATTTCAGTAATAAAAATTCATTTTCAGAGCATACCTCTGCCCGGCCGGTTTCCGGTGCAATGGCCCCGGTTCCCGGCATCAGGTCCCCCTCCCCCTTCGCTGAGCGGGGTACAGCTCCCCGGATGGGAACTGTTTTCCTTGTGGGCAGAATCCTGCATGATCTGCTCCCCTTGCCTTCGCCCCCGGCCGGATCCCTGGAAGTTCTCCCCTGTCGTTCCCAACTGAAGGGGAATTCTTCCGGGTTTCGGAAGGCCTCTCCCCATCTCATTCTGAAAGTCATCCCTGCATATGAATTTATTCCTTCATTTCAGGTCCCGGGCTAGGGCGTTCTGCCCAAGTTTTTCCCTGCCCGGAGCGGATTTTCAGCCAAAGCCATGAAAGTGATCCAACGGGCAAACTTGTGCTTGACACCCCTGCCAGGGCAGGGTAGAATACCCTTGCAAGCAGGGGCTCCACCTTGATTTTGAATGCAGCCAGGAGCCAACTTGCAGAATTTTAAATTTCGCTGCTGCATTCCGGAGGTATATCACCATGAACACCCTTTTACATGCCTGGAAGAGAATGACCGACAGCCTGGCCGAAGCCATCTTCGAGCTGCGCTCCGCCACCCGGGATGTCTGGACCTTCTGAGAAGGCGGAGACGGATCCCCCTGAGGCCCACGGCCCCACTGTCACCCTCTCTCCCCCTGCCATCCTCCTCGCATGACCTGGGGGCCCTCCGAGACGCCGGCTCTGCCCGCTTCTCTCCGCCCCCCCGCGGCAGCCGCGCTGCCGCGCCCTCCCTTTGCATCCCTCTTCTGCGATGGCCCCTCCCCCTCCGGGGGAGGCCGGCGGATCGCATTCCTTCTCTCTCTGCCCGGCATCTGCCCTGTGCGGATGCCGGGTCCTTTTTGCTCTCCGGGGATTAATTCATTCTTCTAATCAATTCCTTGCCAGCCGGGCCGTTCTGTGCTACAATGGGGCAACAGTGCTCCCTCCGCCGCTGTGCCGGAAGCTCTCCGGCGCGGAGAGGAGGCAGACCGCCGCCGGGGCACAATCCGTAAGGCCCCGCCGGCCCAGGAAGGTCAGGAAGGAGAAGGAATATGGAACAGTATATTGTGGCGCTGGACGCCGGAACCACTTCCAACCGCTGCATCCTTTTCAACCGCAAAGGCGAGATGTGCGGGGTCAGCCAGCGGGAGTTCACCCAGATCTATCCCAAGCCCGGCTGGGTGGAACATGATCCCCTGGAGATCTGGGCCACCCAGTCCTCCGTGCTGGCGGAAGCTCTGGCCAAGGCAGGCAGCGCCGCCGACAAGGTGGCCGCCATCGGCATCACCAACCAGCGTGAGACGACCATCGTCTGGGACCGGAACACCGGCGAGCCGGTCTACAACGCCATCGTCTGGCAGTGCCGCCGCACCGCCGCCCTGTGCGAGGAGCTGAAAAAGGACCAGGAACTGGTGGATTACATCCAGGACCGCACCGGTCTGCTGATCGATGCCTACTTCTCCGCCACCAAGATCAAATGGATCCTGGACAATGTGGAGGGCGCCCGTGAGCGGGCGGAGGCCGGCGATCTGATCTTCGGCACGGTGGATACCTGGATCCTCTGGAAACTCACCGGCGGGAAGGTCCACGCCACCGACTACACCAACGCCTGCCGCACCATGCTCTTTGACATCCACAACCTGTGCTGGGACAAACGCATCTGCGACACCCTGGGCATCCCCATGTCCATGCTGCCGGAGGTCCATCCCTCCAGCTACCGCTACGGCACCACCACCCTCCAGGGCATGACCATCCCCATCACCGGCATCGCCGGCGACCAGCAGTCCGCCCTCTACGGACAGACCTGCTTCCACGCCGGTCAGGTGAAGAACACCTACGGTACAGGGTGCTTCCTTCTGATGAACACCGGGGAGCAGATCATCCGCAGCCGCAACGGCCTGCTCACCTCCATCGCCGCCGGCTGCACCGAGAGGGCCCAGTATGTGCTGGAGGGCTCGGTCTTTGTGGGCGGCGCCGTCATCCAGTGGGTGCGGGACGGCCTGAGGTTCATCTCCGACGCCAGCCAGTCCCAGGCCATGGCGGAGAAGGTGCCCAACACCGGAGGGGTCTATCTGGTGCCTGCCTTTACCGGCCTGGGTGCCCCCTACTGGGATATGTATGCCCGGGGCGCTCTGGTGGGACTGACCCGGGGCACCACCCAGGAACACATTGTCCGGGCCGCCCTGGAGTCCATTGCCTATCAGGTCTACGATCTGATGACCGCCATGGAGAAGGACACCGGTCTGACGCTGGAGAACCTGAATGCCGACGGCGGCGCCAGCCAGAACGGCCTTCTGATGCAGTTCCAGGCGGACATCCTGGGCAAACCCGTCTGCCGGCCCGCCATGCTGGAGACCACCGCACTGGGAGCCGCCTTCCTGGCGGGTCTGTGCGTGGGGGTCTGGAGCGGCGAGGAGGAACTTGCCGCCCTTCACGCCCAGGGCATGTGCTATGAGCCCGCCATGACCGCCCAGGTCCGGGACGGCCTCCTGGCCGGCTGGCACAAGGCCGTGGGCCGCAGCCTGGACTGGGCCGAGCACGACATCTGAATCATTCCCGTTTTTCCGTCCGGTCTCCCCGTCGGTTCAAAACCGCCTGGGAGACCGGCTTTTTTCCGCAGGTTTTCCCTCTGGAGAAGGGGCGAATCCCTGCCGGACTGTCTTGTCATCCCCCCGGTCTTCTGCTATAATACGGGGAGGTATGCGCTGCCCGGCATCCCGCCCTCCGATCCTCTTCTCCGAAAAGTCCGGCACTGCAGACAGAAAGGAGACGTTCCGGTTGAACCATAAGCTCTCTCAGCTGTTCCAGCCCAGCGTGCAGCTCTACTTTGCATGTCTGTTTCTCTTCGCCCTGATTTCCGCCTCCTACTCCCTCCCCCTGGCGGCAATCGAGCTGGCTGTGGTTGTGGTTCTGGCCCTTTACAGCCGGACCGTCGCCCGGCGCCAGAAGCGGGAGCTGGCCAAATATCTGGACAGCGTGGCCGGTTCGGCAGATGCCGCCTCCCAGGACTCCGCCGCCAACACCCCCCTGCCCATGATCATCTTCCGGCCGGACACCGGGGAGATCATATGGACCAACGACCGCTTCCTTCAGATCACCAACCGGCGGGAGCACCTCTACGATGCCAAACTCTCCACCCTCATCCCCGGCTTTGACATCCGCTGGCTGAAGGAGGGGAAGGAGCGGTGTCCCGAGGAAGTGGAGTACGAAAAACGCCGCTTTCTGGTCTTCGGTCAGCTGGTGCGCACCGGCGAGAAGGGCAAAGGGGGAGGCTTTCTGGCCGCCACCTACTGGGTGGAGGTCACGGAGCTCAGCCGCTCCCGGGAACTGTTTCTGGCCACAAAGCCGGTCTGCGCCGTGCTCCTTCTGGACAACTATGAGGACCTGACCAAGAATCTGACGGAGAACATCCGCTCCCAGATCCTCTCCGAGATCGACTCCCGCCTGGACGAATGGGTCCAGCAGACCGGCGGCATTCTCCGCCGCTATGAGCGGGAGCGCTATCTGTATCTCTTCGAGGAGCAGTATCTCCCCCGTTTCATCGAGCAGAAGTTCGACATTCTCAACACCATCCGCCAGGTGCACAATCCCAGCGGCATCGAGGCAACTCTCTCCATCGGCATCGGCAAGGACGGGGACTCCTTCCAGGAGCTGCTCAGCTTTGCGGAACTGAGCGTGGACATGGCCCTCTCCCGGGGCGGCGATCAGGCGGTCATCCGCAACCGCTTCACCTTCGAGTTCTACGGAGGCCGCTCCAAGGAGACGGAAAAGCGCACCAAGGTGAAAAGCCGGGTCATGGCCAATGCCCTCTCCTCCCTGGTCTCCGACTCCTCCCACGTCTTCATCATGGGCCACCGGGCTCCGGACAACGACGCCGTAGGGGCCGCCTCCGGCATCTGTGCCCTCTGCCGCAAGAACGGCACCCCTGCTCACATCATCCGGGAGTCCTCCCCCTCTCCGGCAAAGGCCCTCTACGAGCGTCTGGCCAGGGCCCCCGAGTACGCGGATTCCTTCCTCACCGCCCAGGAGGCCCTCCTCATCGCGGATACCCGCTCCCTGTGCGTGGTGGTGGACACCAACCGGCCGGAACAGGTGCAGGCTCAGGAGCTGCTCCAGTCCTGCAACCGGGTGGCCGTCATTGACCACCACCGCCGGGCGGCCACCTACATCGAGGGCGCCGCACTCAACTACCATGAACCTTACGCCTCCTCCGCCTCCGAACTGGTGACGGAGCTGCTCCAGTACACCATGGAGCCCAACCAGCTGCTGCGGGTGGAGGCGGAGGCCCTGCTGGCCGGCATCATGCTGGACACCAAGAACTTCACCATGCGCACCGGCAGCCGCACCTTTGAGGCCGCCGCCTTCCTGCGCCGCTCCGGCGCCGACACCGGCGAGGTGAAGAAGCTCTATCAGAACGATCTTGCCGGCACCATCGCAAAATACTCCCTCATCCAGAATGCCAAACTCTACCGCAACGGCATCGCCATCGCGGTCAGCGACCGTGTCACCGACCGGGTCACTGCGGCCCAGGCCTGCGACGAACTGCTGAACATCATCGGCAGCGACACCTCCTTTGTCATCTCCACCGACGGGGAGCGGGTCAACATGTCCGGCCGCTCCCAGGGGAGCGTCAACGTGCAGGTCGTTCTGGAGGCCCTGGGGGGCGGAGGCAATGCCGCAGCCGCCGGCGGACAGGTCAGCGGGAAGTCGGTCCAGGAGGTGGCCTCCCAGCTTACCCATGCCATTGACCACTATCTGGATGCCTGAACCGCCAGGCCTCCCCCTTTCCCCGCAGATGGGGATCCCCCGGTTCAGCCCCCTCAACCCAAATCAAAGGAGGTGCAGGGCGCATACCTCCTTCTGGTGCTGCCAGGAGGTAACCATGCGCCTGAATTTATGAAAGTCATTCTGCAGCAGGACATCAAGGGCCAGGGCAAGAAGGGCCAGATGGTGGACGTCTCCGACGGATACGCCCGCAACTATCTCCTTCCCCGCAAACTGGCCGTGGCCGCCACGGCAGAAAACCTCAACACCATGAAACAGCAGGAGAAGGCCCGTCAGGCCCGTCAGGCCGTGGAGAAGGCCGCCGCCCAGGCCACCGCCAGGCAGCTGGAGGGCGTTCTGGTCAAGATTCCCGCCCGGGCCGGTGAAGGGGGCCGCCTCTTCGGCGCCGTCACCGCCAAGGAGGTCTCCGAGGCCCTCGCCGCTCAGCATGGCATCGAAATTCCCAAGACCCGTCTGGTGCTGGACGAACCCATCAAATCCTGCGGCAGTTACACCCTGAAGGCACGGCTGGGCTATGAGGTCTCCGGTACCGTCAACGTCCTGGTGGTGGAGGCCAGGTAAGCCCCGTCTCTCTGTCCCTCCCCCCGGAGGGGGCAGACCCGGCATGAAAGGAGAACCGGTCCATGCCCACTGAAGAAGAACTCCTGCTCTCCCGACAGATTCCCCACTCCCCCGAGGCGGAGCAGGCGATCCTGGGCGCCATCCTGGTGGACCCCCGCTGCCTCTCGGAAGTCATTGAAAGCGTCCGGCCGGAGGATTTCTACCTCCCCCAGAACCGGGAGATCTACGAGGCCATCTACGCCATGTTCGGCCGTTCCCAGTCGGTGGACGTTGTCACCATCGCCAATGAGCTGCAGCGAAACGGCAGCCAGCAGAAGGATGTGGCCAGCTATCTGCTGCAGCTCATGGACTTCACCCCCACAGCCGCCAACGTCTCCCGCTACATCAGCATTCTCAAGGACAAGTCCCTGATGCGGCAGATGGCGGAAATCGCCTCGTCCATTCTGGAGCAGGCCCGGCAGAATACCGGTACCGGCCAGGAACTGATGGATCTGGCGGAGCAGAAGCTCTTCGAACTGCGCCAGGTCCGGGAGATCCGGGGGCTGATCCCCCTGTCCACCGTCCTGGTGAATGTCTACGACCACCTGGCCCAGCTCTCCGAGAGCGACTCCCCCCAGCCCGGTCTCTCCACCGGCCTTGCGGATCTGGACATGGCCATCGCCGGACTGAACAAGTCGGATCTCATCCTGCTGGCCGCCCGTCCCGGCATGGGCAAAACCTCCATGGCTCTGAACATCCTTCTCCACACCGGAAAGCAGTCCGGAAAGAACGTGGCCTTCTTCTCTCTGGAGATGAACCGGGAGCAGCTGGCCACCCGCCTCATCTCCGGGGAGTGCTTCATCGACAACAAGAAGCTCATCACCGGAAAGCTGAACCAGGAGGACTGGGAACGGGTTCTGGCCGCCGCCGAATCCCTCAGCCAGGCCACCATCTACCTGGACGATGACTCCACCGTCACGGTGGCAGACATCGCCGCCAAGTGCCGCCGCCTGGACAATCTGGGCCTCATCATCATCGACTACCTGCAGCTCATGCAGTCTGCCGGGGGCCGGGTCCGCCCCGGGGACAACCGCCAGCAGATCGTCTCAGACATCTCCCGCTCCCTGAAGCTGATGGCCAAGGAGCTGGACGTGCCTGTACTGTGCCTCAGCCAGCTCTCCCGGGCCAATGAGAGCCGTCAGGACAAGCGGCCCCAGCTCTCCGACCTGCGGGAGTCCGGGGCCATCGAGCAGGACGCGGACATCGTCATGTTTCTCTACCGGGAGGGCTACTACAACAAGGACTGCCCCAACCCCAACACGGCGGAGTGCATCATCTCCAAAAACCGCCACGGGGAGACCCGCACCATCGAACTGCAGTGGCTGCCGGAATACACCACCTTCAGCAGCGTGGAGTGGCAGCACAGCGAATGAGCGCCATGCTGGACACCCTGCTCGCCCTGACGGACGGCCTTCCTCCCGGCACCACCATCCTCTGCGCCGTCTCCGGCGGGGCAGACTCCGTCTGTCTGCTCCACCAGCTCACCCTGCTGCGTCTGGAACGGCCCTTCACCCTGCTGGCCGCCCACTACAATCACCACCTGCGGGGGCAGGAGTCCGACCGGGACGAGGCCTTTGTGCGGGACTTTGTCCGCCGGTACTGCGGAGAAATTCCCCCGGACCGGGACGGCAGCGGTGTCCGGGTCCTTCCTCCGGTACAGCTCATCGTGGGCTCCGGCGATGTGGCCGCCGAGGCCCGCCGGCGGAAGCTGGGGGTGGAGGAGACCGCCCGGGAGATGCGCTACGACTTTCTCCGGGAAACCGCCCGGCGCACCGGTGCGGACTTCATCGCCACCGCCCACAATGCGGATGACAACGCGGAAACCCTTCTGCTCCACCTGCTGCGGGGAACCGGCCTGCGGGGACTGGGGGGCATTCCGCCCCGGCGGGACAATCTCATCCGGCCCCTTCTGCACACAACCCGGGCCGAAATCCAGGACTACCTGCGCATCCACCAGCTTCCCCATGTGGAGGACAGCACCAACCAGACCGATGACTGCCTGCGCAACCGGGTGCGCCACCAGGTCATGCCCCTGCTGGAGCAGCTGGCCCCCGGTTTCACCCGGCGCAGCGTCCCCGCCCTGGCCCGGCTCCGTGCCGACGAGGACCTGCTCACCGCCCAGGCCCGGGAGCTCACCGCCCTGGCCCGTCCGGAGGGCGCCGCCCTCCGCCTCCCCGCCTCCTGCATTGCCCAGGCCCCGGACCCTCTGGCGGTCCGGGCGGTGCGCTGCCTCATCGCACAGCTCAACGGGGGAGACCAGGACTGTGCCGCGGTCCACCTGAAATCCGTCACCGCCCTCTGCCGCTCCGGCGCCCCCTCCGGCCAGGTTCACCTGCCCTACGGACTCCTTGCCCGCCGGGAGTACGGCGATCTGGTGCTCACCCCGGAGCAGGCGTCCCCCTGCTGCCCCCGTCTCCCCCTCCCCCTGCCGGGAGAGCTGCAGGCGGGCATGTTCCACATTGCGGTGCACAAAGAGCCCTACCTGGCTCAGCCCCAAACCCCCTGGGACTTCTGGCTGAGTGGCACCCTGGTGGGCCTGAGCGTCCGGCCCCGGGAGACGGGAGACGTGCTGAAGCGTCCCGGCCACCCCTCCCGGACGGTGAAAAAGCTGATGATTGACCTGAAAATTCCCAGACACCTGCGTGACGCCCTTCCGGTTTTCTGTCAGGGCGCCACGGCGGTTGCCGCAGCCGGTCTGGGACCGGACACCGGATTCCTTCCCGGCTCCGGTGAGATCTCCTGGCATGTGACCATCCGTTCGGACTCTCCTGCTCCGGAGAGCAAAAACGCGGAAAGGAAGAATGACCCATGATGGAAGACGATATTCAGGAAGTGCTGTTTACCGAGGATCAGATTAAACAGGCGGTGAAAAAAATCGGCGCAGAGATCGACCGGGACTACGCGGGAAAGGAAATCATGCTCATCAGCGTCCTGCGGGGCTCCTTCATCTTCGTGGCCGACCTGTGCCGGGCCATCCACCTGCCCTGCATGATTGATTTCATGTCGGTGTCCTCCTACCGGGGCGGCACGGTCTCCACCGGACAGGTGCAGATCACCAAGGACCTGTCCGAGGACATCTCCGGGCGCCACATCATTGTGGTGGAGGACATCCTGGACTCCGGCAATACCCTTCACTATCTGCTGAGCATCTTTCAGCACCGCCATCCTGCCTCCGTACGCATCTGCACCCTGCTGGACAAGCCCAGCCGGCGCAAGGTCCCTGTGGAGGTCAGTTACCGGGGCTTCTCCATTCCGGATGCCTTCGTGGTGGGCTACGGCCTGGACTACGCGGAGAAGTACCGCAATCTGCCTTACATCGGCATTCTGAAACCCAGAGTTTACGGCGGCGAATAGCCGCCGCCTTCCGGTCCGCCGCTGCGGCAGCAGACCCATTTCCCCGGCCGCCCCGTACCGACAGGGCCTCGCCGTTTCAGAAGGGATGTTCTTCCGATGAGACGTATCACTTCCCGGGACCTGGTCCTTTACGTGCTGGTGATCCTGACTCTGATCTTCGCCATCTCCTCCCTGCAGCAGATCGACCGCAGCGAGGGCCCGGACTACAGTACCGTCCGCTCCTATTTTGAGCAGGAGCGGGTCCAGTACTTCACCATCCGGGACAGCACGCTCTCCCTTACGCTCCGTGTCAGCGGAGACCAGACTGCCGGCCTTACCTATAAACTGGCCGATCCCATGGTCTTCTATCTGGATATGCACGAGCTCATTGATCAGCAGCTTGCCTCCGGGGTTCTCAAGGGCTACGACTATGAGCCGGGGGTCCAGTCCTCCTGGTGGTACCGCCTCCTTCCCTATGTGGTGGTATTCCTGGTCCTGGGGGTGTTCCTTGTGATTCTCTACCGTCAGCGCATGATGACCGGCGGGGGAGGGGGCGCCGGACCCGCCGCCCAGAACCGCTTCGGACATGCCAGAGCCCGGGTCTACTCGGAAAAGGACAGGCAGGTCACCTTTCAGGACGTGGCGGGAGCCGATGAGGAGAAGGAAGAACTGCAGGAAGTGGTGGATTTTCTTCAGGACTCCCAGAAGTTCATCAGCCTGGGTGCCCGCATCCCCAAGGGCATCCTTCTGGTGGGCCCCCCCGGTACCGGCAAGACCCTGCTGGCAAAGGCCGTGGCGGGAGAGGCCGGTGTCCAGTTCCTCTCCATCTCCGGCTCCGACTTTGTGGAACTCTACGTGGGCGTCGGCGCCAGCCGGGTGCGGGATCTCTTTGAACAGGCCAAGAAGAGCTGCCCCGCCATTGTCTTCATCGACGAGATCGATGCCGTAGGCCGCCAGCGGGGAACCGGCCTGGGCGGGGGACACGACGAACGGGAGCAGACCCTGAATCAGCTGCTGGTTGAAATGGACGGCTTCTCCGCCAATGAGGGCGTCATCGTCATGGCGGCCACCAACCGCCAGGACATTCTGGATCCCGCTCTGCTGCGTCCCGGCCGTTTCGACCGCCAGATCTACGTGGGTCTCCCCGACATCAGAGGCCGGGAGGCCATTCTCAAAATTCACGCCCGCAACAAACCCCTGGCGGAGGACGTCTCCCTGAACCAGGTTGCCCGGGCCACCGCCGGCTTCACCGGCGCCGATCTGGAAAATCTGCTCAATGAGGCGGCTCTGCTGGCTGCCCGGGAGAAGTCCCGTTTCATCACCCAGCCAAACCTGGAAGAGGCCATGATGAAGGTCATCGCCGGACCGGAAAAGCGCAGCCGGGTGGTGACGGAAGAGGCAAAGCGGCTCACCGCCTACCACGAGGCGGGTCACGCCGTGGTAATCCACGAACTTCCCACCCAGGACCCCGTCCACCAGATCACCATCATTCCCCGGGGGCCGGCCGGCGGCATGACCGTCTCCCTGCCCACGGAGGACCGCAGCTATCTGTCCCGCCGGGAACTGGAGGAGCGCATCTCCGTCTGTCTGGGCGGGCGCTGCGCAGAACATCTGGTTCTGGGGGACATCTCCACCGGTGCCTCCAGCGACATCCAGAAGGCCTCCCAGATTGCCCGCTCCATGGTGACCAAATACGGCATGAGCGAGAAGCTGGGCACCATCACCTTCGGCAACGACAGCGACGAGATCTTCATCGGCCGCTCCATGGCCCAGGCCCGCACCTATTCCGAAGAGGTGGCCGGAATCATCGACCAGGAAGTGAAGGCCATCGTGGATGAGGCCAACCGGCGCTGTGAGGAAATTCTCACCCGCTGCCGCCGGCAGCTGGAGATCACCGCCCTCTACCTCCTGGACCACGAGACCATGGACGGAGAGGTCTTTGCCGCCGTCTTCACGCAACCGGAGCGGGAGGACCTTGCACCCTACCTGAAACGCACCGAACCTGTCCTGTGAGCTGCCGCCCCCTTTCCCCTGTGCCCCACCTCCGGAACCCCGCCGGACCGGGACAGGCGGGACCCCCAGGAAGCAGGCATCCGCTCCCGTTCCTGCATCGGCCCCTCCGGACAGACCGGTGCCGGCCCCTCATTGGAAAACCCGGAATCTCCTGTCCCACAGGAGATTCCGGGTTTTTATGGGGGATTTTCGCATTCGAAAAAGCCGCTGCGGACTTCCGCAGCGGCTTTGGAATTCTCAGTAGTACTTTTTCCGGTTTTTACGGGCAGCCTCGGACTTTTTGCGACGCTTGACGCTGGGACTCTCGTAGTGCTCACGCTTGCGGACCTCCGCCAGCACACCAGACTTGGCACAACTGCGCTTAAAACGCTTCAGCGCGCTCTCGAGAGACTCGTTCTCTCTCACTCGTACTTCCGACATCGATTTCCCTCCCTCCGGCGCGACTGTGATGTTACAGCCGCGTAAGGGCCATACTCATGGCTTTAGCTTTTTCAGTATACGCCTTTCCTCCGGCACTGTCAAGGGGTTAATTATGAACGTCCTGTTAACCTTTCCTGCATCCCGGGAGCCTCCGGACCCAGCTGTGCTCAGGTCTTCGGCTTCAGAATGAGACTGACCAGCTTGCCCCGGACCACAATGGATTTCACCAGAATCTTGTCCTGAGCCAGCTTGGCGATCTTGGGATCCGCCATGGCGGCGGCCACGATCTCCTCATCGGTGCTCTCCGCAGGCACGATGATGTTGGCCTTCACCCTGCCGCTGATCTGCACCGCCATCTGCACGGTGGCAGACACCGTCTTGCTGGCATCGTACTCCGGCCAGGACTGCTGACACACCCGGCCCCCGTAGCCGTTCATCTCCCACAGTTCCTCACACAGGTGGGGGGCAAAGGGGCAGAGCATCAGCAGGAGAGCTCTCACGTCGCCCCGGCTGGCGCCGTTGGCGTAAAAGTCGTTTACCAGGGACATCAGGGTGGCAATGGCGGTGTTGAACTTCATGGACTCGATGTCATCGGACACCTTGCGGATGGCCTTGTGCACGGCGGACTCGTTGGCGGGAGAGTAGTCCTCCCCCTCCCGTTTCTCGCTGGCCAGGTTCCACACCCGGTCCAGGAACCGCTTGCAGCCCTTCACCGCGTTGTCGCTCCAGGCCGCTGCCTTCTCGAAGTCGCCGATGAACATGATGTAAAGGCGCAGGGTATCCGCCCCGTAGGTGCGGACAATGTCATCCGGATTGACCACGTTCCCCAGAGACTTGGACATCTTCACCACCGGATGTTCCGCCATCTCTCCGTACTGCTCCACCAGATGCTCCCGGGCCGCCTCCTCGCTGCCGAACTGCTCCACCAGCTTCTTCTGCTCTTCGGGGCTCTTGCAGGAGAAGCAGTGGGGGTTCTGGCCCAGGATCATGCCGTGGGAGGTCCGCTTGGCATAGGGCTCCTTGGTGGGAACCACACCGATATCATAGAGGAATTTGTGCCAGAAGCGGCTGTAGAGCAGATGGAGGGTGGTGTGTTCCATGCCCCCGTTGTACCAGTCCACCGGGGACCAGTAGTCCAGAGCCTCCTTGGAGGCCAGTTCCTGGTCGTTGTGGGGGTCCATGTACCGCAGGAAGTACCAGCTGGACCCCGCCCACTGGGGCATGGTGTCGGTCTCTCTGCGGGCAGGCCCTCCGCAGCAGGGGCAGGTGGTGTTCACCCAGTCGGTCATCTTGGACAGCGGGCTCTCCCCGTCATCGGTGGGCTCATAGCTCTCCACCTCCGGCAGCAGCAGAGGCAGCTGATCCTCGGGAAGGGGCTGCCAGCCGCACTTCTCACACCAGACCATGGGAATGGGCTCGCCCCAGTAGCGCTGGCGGGAGAAGACCCAGTCCCGCAGCTTGTA
>CAYXVN010000047.1:0-4905 GCA_964468565.1 uncultured Oscillospiraceae bacterium
AGGAAGCAGTATACCATCCCGGATGAGATTGTGCAACCGCAAGTGGCAGCAGACCGGATCTGCAGAGCCGCCAGGCGGCCAGGGTTCCCCCCTGACATGCACCTACTGTCATGATATGCTGTAACTGTTTAAATCTTACATCTTATGCCGGCAGTCCATGCCGGGAAAGGAGTCTGATTACGATGTCTGCTGCAAAACGAACTGTACTGGTCAGCCAGTTCACCAACGGCATTCTGGGCCCGGATGTGCCCATGCTGGGGCCGGTGGAGGATGGAGGAACCATCCTGGCCAACACGGCCCCCGGCTGCTGGGGGCCCATGATCACCCCCTCCATCCGGGGCGGACACGAAGTGACAGAACCGGTTCTGGTGGAGGGAGCCCAGGTGGGGGATGCCATCGCCATCGAGATCCTCTCCGTGGACATCACCTCCCGGGTGACGGCCTCCGGCAACGACCAGCCCCTGGAGGGCCGCTATAACGGCGACCCCTTTGTGGCGGGGAAGTGCCCCGTCTGCGGGGAACTGTACCCGGAGACCCGCCTGGAGGGCATCGGGCAGGATGCCGTCCGCTGTGCCCGCTGCGGCGCCCCTGCCTCCCCCTTCCGCATGTCCAACGGCTACACCATGGCCCTGGACGGGAGAGGGGCTGTGGGCATCTCCCTGGACCGGGAGGCGGCGGAGCGGGCGGCCCGGAATGCCCGGGAGGAGATGCAGATTCCGGACCGGTCCGTACAGCACCCCATCGTGGCCTTTGCCGTCCACGATGTGCCCGGCATGGTCACCCGCCTGCGGCCGTTCATCGGGCAGCTGGGCACCACCCCCTCTGCCCCCTTCCCGGATTCCCACAACGCGGGAGACTTCGGCCAGTTTCTGGTGGGCGCCCCCCACGAATACGGCAAGACGGCCCAGGAGCTCTCCGCCCGCACCGACGGACATCTGGACATTCCCCGGGTACGGGCCGGAGCCATCCTCATCTGCCCGGTGAAGATCCCCGGCGGCGGGGTCTACCTGGGAGATGTGCACGCCATGCAGGGGGACGGGGAGATTGCCGGACACACCTGCGATGTGGCCGCAGCGGTGACACTGCGGGTCCATGTGCTGAAGGGCCTCGCCCTGGACGGCCCCATTCTGCTTCCGGTGGAGGAGGATCTCCCCTACCTGGCCAGACCCATCACCCCCCAGGAGCGGAAGGCGGCCCGGGAACTGGCGGACACCTGGGGCGTCTCCCGGCTGGAGGAGACCGCCCCCATCTCCTTCGTGGGCAGCGGCGCCACCCTGAATGACGCGGTGGACTGTGCCCTGGGCCGGGCCTCCCAGGTTCTGGGCATCCCCGTGGAGGAGGTGAAGAACCGCTGCACGGTGAACGGCAGCCTGGAGATCGGGAGAGCCCCCGGCACGGTGACCGCCACCTTCCTGGCTCCGGTGGAGCGGCTGAAGCAGGCGGGCCTCTATGACCTGGTGAAGGCCCAGTACCGCCTTTGAGCCTCCAGACACAGCTGAAGCAGCCCTCCGGCTTTCCCAGAGGAAGGCAGGAGGGCTGTTTTCATGCGGACCCGGAGGGATCCGCCCCCCGCCTCTCATACATGCGCCGGGCCAGGTAGACCACGGGGGTGTCCAGCAGGGAGGTGAAGATGAAGATCACATAGCTGGACAGGATGATGGAAATCAGGGTGGGACCGTCATAGATGCCCCAGAAGGCCAGCAGGGTGAAGAGCACCGCATTGGCCAGCTGGGAGATCAGGGTGGAGCCGTTGTTGCGCAGCCAGAGATAGGCGTGCCGGTCTCCGAACCGGCGGGTGGTGAAGTCCCACCACCAGTGGTACAGCCACACATCCAGCATCTGCACCAGGGCGTAGACGGCCAGAGAGGCGAACATCATCCGGGGGGTGTTGGAGAAGATGGCCTGGAAGGAGGGCATGGCCCAGTCCCCCTCCGCCGGGCGGTAGAGCAGCCAGGACTGGGAGAGCAGGAGGAAGAAGATGCTGGCCCCGATGCCCGCCCAGACGGTTCTCTGGGCCGCCTTCCTGCCGGAGACCTCGCTGAGGATGTCCGTGATGACAAAGGTGGCGGCAAAGAGGATGTTTCCCAGGGTCATCTCCATGCCGAAGGCCCGCACCAGCAGCATCACCTCGATGTTGGCCACCACGGTGATGAGCACGGAGAGGGCCATCAGCCCCCCGGTTCCCCACAGCCGGTACCACACCAGGACGGAGCCGTAGATGAAGACCAGGGAGGCAATCAGCAGCAGTTCATTTCTCATGGCACCTCTCCTCCCACACCGAAACCGGTGTTGCTCAGCAGAATGTCCACCCGGGGATCCTCCTGCCACCGGGGCCAGATCCGCTGCCGGAACAGCTCCAGAACCTGGGGATCCGGCCTGACGGGGGTGGAGTTCTCCGTCATCAGATTCACGCAGACCCGGTCAAAGCAGGCCAGGCCGGTCTCCAGGTCCCGCTCCATGCTCTCCTCCGTCTGGCCGGTGAGGCCGAAGAGGAGACAGCACTCGTCGAAGGGGGCGGCGATGCGGGCGGGATCCGCCTCCGGGATGCCCTTGCGCAGCACCTGCTCCCGGAAGGGGGCGTCAAAGGTCTCCACCCCGATCTTCACATGGAGCGTGACCCCCAGAGCCCGGAAGTGTTCCCGCAGGGCGGGGATGGTCTCCCGGTAGAGCCAGTGGCTCTCCACATGGAGGTGACGGATGTGCCTCTCCCGGCAGGTCTCCTCCACTTCCCCCAGGGTGGAGGGGTCCAGTTCGGGAAAGGAACCGGAGTTGATGACCTCCAGCCGCCCGCAGCACCCGGTCACCCGGCTCAGAACCTCCCGGTTGAGGACCAGGTTGGCCTGCTCATCCCGGCAGGCGTCCAGATGGTAGTCACAGAAGGTGCAGGCCCTCCAGATACACCCCCGCCCCCGCAGCAGGACAATTTCTCTGGGATTCTTTTCCCGGATGACGGAATACCGGATCATGGTTCTCCCCCTGAACAGAAAAAATGCAGGACAGTGCACCGCAAGGGCACCATCCTGCCGCAGACATGAGAGATGAGCCCGGAGCCGCAGGGGCTTCGGGGTGGCCCGTAGTTTTGTTTAGAGACAGGATGGTTTCGAACTGTCTGTGATCTTCTTCTGGGGTCATGGTACCACGCCGCTGCCGGCCCTGTCAAGAATTTTTCTCCCTCGCCACAGTGGGGTCCCCAAAAAAGGCAGCCCGCCGGGAGAGGGCGGACTGCCTGGGAAAACCTTATTCCGGATGATGGCCCAGATGGAACAGCTGGACGGCCGGGTTGCGGCGACGGGCGCTGGTGCGGCCCTCCGGCTTGATCTCGCCGGCGGCCAGCAGAGCTCTCTTGGTGAGGGCCGGCCCGATCAGTTCGTAGACCAGGACGGAAAAGAGCACCACGTTGCGTACCACTTCTCCGTCCGAGAGCTGACGGGCGGTGAGGGCCATGCCCAGGGCAACTCCCGCCTGAGGCAGCAGGGTGATGCCCAGATATCTGGTGATGTTGGGGTTGCAGCGGGTGAGCTTGCAGCTGAAATAGGCGCCGCTGTACTTGCCCAGGGAGCGGCAGAGGATGTAGACCCCGCCGATGATGAGGACCAGGGGATTGGCCAGGATGGACAGGTTCAGCTCCGCCCCGGAGAGGACGAAGAACAGCACAAACAGGGGTGCGGTCCAGTCATCCACCCGGCTCATCAGCTCCTCCGAGAAGTCGCAGATGTTGCAGAAGACGGTGCCCGCCATCATGCACACCAGCAGCAGACTGAAGGCGATGTGCACTCCGGCCACGTCAAATTCCAGGGTGGAGCAGCCTACGATCATCAGGACGCAGGACAGGGACAGGGTCAGACGCTTGCTTCTGGAGTGGAAAAAGCGCTCGATGAGGAAGAGGACCCAGCCGGCCAGAGCTCCCATGGCGATGGAGAGGACGATCTCGATCACCGGCTCCAGCAGAATGGTCTTCATGCTCACCACACCGCTCTCCAGAGCCGTGGCGATGCCGAAGGAGGCGGCGAAGAGCACCAGACCCACCGCATCGTCGATGGCCACCACCAGCAGAAGCAGTTTGGTCAGGGGGCCGTTTGCCTTGTACTGGCGCACCACCATCAGGGTGGCGGCAGGGGCGGTGGCCGCCGCAATGGCCCCCAGGGTGATGGCGGAGGAGATGCTCAGCTGAGAGGGCATAAGGAAGTGGAGGATAATGAGCCCCACATCCACAAAGCAGGTGGTGATCACCGCCTGGAGAATGCCCACGGTGATGGCCTGCTTCCCCATGTGCTTCAGCTGCTCCAGACGGAACTCGTTGCCGATGGTGAAGGCAATGAAGCCCAGGGCCACCTGGGAGATCAGGTCCAGAGCCTCCACCTGCTCCGGGGTCTGGAACCCTATTCCCGGCAGGCCCAGGGATCCCAGACAGTAGGGTCCCAGAAGGACCCCGGCCACCAGGTAGGAGGTCACGGCGGGGAGGTTCAGCTTTTTGGCCAGACGGGACATCAGCAGCCCGCCCAGCAGACAGATGGAAATCCGTATGAGAACGATCATGAACAGCACCTTCTTCAGAGACATGTCCCGATGCGCTCAGCGGGAGAGTCCCTCTGGGGGACGCCGTGTTTCAGATCGATGCAGCCAAGTCCGGAGGGCTTAAGGAGAAGGGTCACAAACAGGGGTGTCTGGGTTCAGGGAGTCAGCAGCACATCGGGGCTGCGTACGCCCGGCCGGATGGCCAGGCGGTGCTCCTTATGAGCGTGCATACTTTAGACTGCAGATATGACAAGATTATGAACAGGCTGTAAACATCCGTGCAGGGGGACATTTTTCGTCGCTCTGACTGTTTTTCCCCTCTCCGGCAGGCCTCCTTTCGTCCTTCTGATCCCTCCCCGGGGTGGAGGCAGGTCCGGAAGGCTGCCGGCA
>CAYXVN010000047.1:5005-15460 GCA_964468565.1 uncultured Oscillospiraceae bacterium
TTTCGTCCTTCTGATCCCTCCCCGGGGTGGAGGCAGGTCCGGAAGGCTGCCGGCATGGCACTAAAATCCCCGGCGCGGCAGACCTGCGCTCCCGGTCAGAGGGAGCCCCCAGGGCACCCGCCGGAACCGGAGACAGGTCCCGGTCAGTCGATGGTGGCCAGGATGCGGTTTTTCAGCTTCAGGGGGATCTCGTCCTCCCTCTCCCAGAGAATCGTGTTGATCTGGGCGATGTCGAAGTGCATGGGCACCCCTTTGCGGCACAGCTGGATTACCGGCCTGCCCAGACCCATGGCGTACCCGTCCTCAAAGTAGGCCCCGTTGTTTCCGTCCGTCAGGTCCGCAACCACAAAACGGCTGTCCCGGATCTGCTTGAGCAGTTCCGGGGTGATGAGCCCGTTGTAGGCAATTTCGTCAATGAGAATGGGCACATAGCCGGCATCCGCAATGCCCTGGCGGATCCGCTCCCGGCGGACGGCCGTATCCTCTCCGAACTTCATGGCGATGACGGCGGTCTTCCGCCCGGAGCCGCTGCGCTGAAGCTTCTCGATGCGGGCGTACCCCTTGGGAAGGAGGATGTAGGTCCAGGTGGAGGGGACGTCCTCCACCCCGCCGGAGATTTCCGCATAGCCCTGCTCTCTCAGGAAGTCCACCAGGAAGCGGATCTGAACCAGGATCTCCTCCTCCAGGCGGTGGCGGAGGATCTGAGGCTCCGGCACGGAAATCCACACGTTCACGAACAGCCAGCTCTCCACCTGTTCTTCTGTCATGTGGACCCTGGCCCCCACATAGGGGGACTTCTGCCCCAGATACAGAAGAATGCGGTCCACCTTCTCCGCAAAGGTGGCCGGATACCAGTGGCGGATCGCCTCCTCCGGCAGGTGAACGGGGATTCCCACCGTCAGGTCCGCCCGGCCCCCATCCAGAAGTTCCGCAGTGTAATAGCGGCGGTCCGCCCCAAAAAAGCCGTTGTAGGCCAGGTAGGGGGCCAGGAGATTGCGGTCATAAAAGCGCAGATCCCCCGTGGGCGCGCAGCGATGGTGGCCGCACACCGGGCAGTCCACCAGCACGGCAGAGCCGTCCATGGGACGGGAGCAGCAGCGGCTTCCACAGATGGGACAGCGGTTCATGGGTATCCTTCCCTTCCAGAGCACTCTGCGTCAGGCGGGGGACCCTGCCGCCGCAGACTGTGCACCCGGTATCTTAGCACAAAGCTCCCCGGGCCGCAAGCGGCAGATCCCCTGCCGCACCTCCCGCCTCACCTGGGGGACCGGCAGGGGCAGAGGGAAGGAGGAGATCCTGTGCCGGCAGGAGGACAGCTGTCCGGTCCGGGAGCGCCGCCACCGGGACCGGGAGACCGGCAGGGCCAGGCTCTGTCCCTCATTGCCTCCAGGCCTGTACCGCAATCCGGATGTGCTGCCGGTGCCCGGACAGAAGCAGCGGGTGCTCCCCTCTTACGCAGGCAAAGGGGGAGATCTCCCCTGCCGGAGGCATCCCGTGATATGGATGGAGGACAGCAGGCAGGGCCCCTTTTCTTTGCCCCTGGCGGCAGCCTCCCGGATCCCGGGAATCTGAGACCGAGACCGGGCGGGGGCAGGATGGAGGACAGGTACCGGTCCGCCAGTGCCCCCTGACGTCTCCCCAGGGGGATCTCCCATCCCCCCATTCCAGCGCCGGAAGGAAATCTGCCCGGGTCTCTGTCCCGCCCCTGGCAGCAGGGAGGGGGCTCTCCCGGTCTGCCCTGAGGGGTCCGGGGTATTTGGGGCAGGCGCTATTGGAGCAGATTCTGCTTCCCCTCTCTGTGTCCTGCCACAGCTCTGGCCCCCTCTGCCTTTTCCGCCTGCCGGAGAACCCCCCCGCCTTCTGCTGCCGGAACTGCCCTGCCCACGGCTCTCCCCGGAGCTGCATCCCCTGAACTTCACAGGTCAGTCCCTCTCCGGTCCGCTCCCCTGCCGGTATCCGGGGTGACCGCCCCTCCTGATCCGGTCAGGTCAGGAAGGATGTCAATGGGAGTACGATAATATCTGCTGTCAGGCACCCCATTCCCCTCCTGACACCCCCGTATCCCCGGTTTCCCCCAGGTCGGGGGTGATTCAGGCAGCTGCAGCTGTCATGAGCACACTGGGATGGGAGATTCAGGGAGTTTCGGGAGGGGAGTGTGGGCATCATTTCTTCCGGATTTCCCCGCCGGATTGAGTCATACATCTGTTTGGACTCCAAACTGTGAAACCTTCTGACAGGCGCGAGCCCTTTACAGATTGTCCAATCCCCCTGGTCCCCTGCCTGAAGACGGGGCAGCTTCCCCTCCGTCTCCCCTCCCCCACACCGGATGAGGGTTCCCGCCTCTGATGCATCCCTTCCTGCCCTGGTCTGCATCCGTTTCACGCCAGGATGCGGGCGGCTCAACCATGCAGCCCCCTCTGCCAGCGGGATGGGGATCCTCTCCCCAGCGGCACCGGCACCCCTGCAGGGGGAGGCCCGGCTGCCTCCCGGCCCTGGCCGGGGAGAGCCCCGGGGCGGGGGCAGACTCCTTCAGGCTGGGGCATGAAGGCGCAGCCCGAATCCGAAAAGGACTGCCCCACGGACGGTGAGGCAGTCCCGCATTTCTGAGCCGGCAGCTGAGGGCTGCTCGGGGGGGGGGATCAGAAGAGTCTGGCAAAGAGAATGCTGTAGCCGAGGATCAGCCAGGGCTTCCCGATGACCACAATCCAGAAAAAGCGCCGGGGTGACATCCCGATGAGACCGGAGAGATAGCACAGATAGTCATCCGGGGTGAGGGGGAGCAGAATTGCCAGGAACAGAATCAGCGGGTAGGTCCGCCTGTTAGCCAGAGCCGTCCAGGAGGCGTACTTCTCCACGGACACCACCTTCTGTACAAAGGGCATCCCAAAGCGGCGTGCCAGGCAGTAGGCGATGAGAGACCCCGCGGTGATGCCGATGTAGTTGCACCAGAAACCGCCCACCACGCCAAAGAGCCCGGCTCCCACCATGCAGCCCACAAACCCGGGCATCACCGGCACCACCACCTGCAGTGCCTGGATCACCATGAGCATCAGGGGTCCAAGGGCTCCCAGAGAAGAGATGTAGCTGCGCACAGCCTCCGGGTCCTTCAGGGCCCCGCCCAGCCAGCCCCGGGCCAGAAAGAGAGCGGCCATCAGCACCACACCCATCGCCGCCATGGACAGGGTACTCTTCAGCTTTCCCACGTTCTTTTCCATCAGTCGTTTTCCTCCTGTGAAGTCATCTGCCGGGGGAACTCCCCCCAACCGACGCTCAGGAGTATACCATCCAATGATGAAATTCCAGCAGGGAAAAAATTAAGATCTTCTGAACTTTCCTTTAAGTTTCCCCCCAGGGGCTGCTCCCCTGCACCCGATACCCTGAAGGTGCGAACGTGAGCCGGGGTCACCCCCGGCCTGAGGCTGATCCCTGCACATTCATCACCTGCATGACCAGTCCGGCCGGCACAGGAGGAGCCGGGACAGGAGCCACTGCCCGGCTCAGCAATATCCGGCAGAAGATATGCACAGGATGGCCGCCCCCACCTTGGGCCATGCCTGCCGGAAAGGGGCAGGGCGATCAGTGGGGAAGGGGTTTCATCGTCCCACGCCGGATCATCTCCTGATCTTCTTCACGAACAGGAAGTACACCAGCAGTGCCAGTATCACAAAATCATGGATCTCCAGGCCCTGAATGATCACACAGACCGCGGCGCACACTGCGGTGATTCCTATGGCTATGACCTTGGGGAAAAAACCCTTCTCTTTTGTCATCCAGACAAAGTAGGCCAGGAAGGGAACGACACATGCGACCCCAAACCAGAAATGGATGAATCTCCATCCGTATACGGAGTGGGTCACTTCTGCTGTAATATAATAGGAGATCAGCATCCCGACGAAAAACAGAAACACATTGACCACTGCCCGTATCCGGGTCCTGCTGCAGATGGAAATGATCACACCAATGAGAATCCATACAGGCAGTTCAGAGAAGATTTCACCCAGGTACAGCGTGTGTATATCCATCCATTTGCTGAGAACTCCGGCCCCCAGACCCAGGATAAAAACGATGATCGGGTTCAGAATACTCATGATCATGTTCTGCCTTTCGCCCCTCTCTCCTGACCGGCAGTCTGTGCTCTGTCTGCTGCTGCGCTCTTCTGCTCTCTTATTGAGAAACTCCCTTCCCGCCTGGGCCGCCGGCTGAATGCCGGCAGATGATATCCCCGGAGATCTGTCCAGATCCTCCCGGACAGAAAGCTCCCGCTCCCCTGAGAGCAGCCCCTGCAGTTCCCGCTCACACACCGCTCTTCATGGTCCGGATTCTCGCTGGTACATCAGCCGTCGCTGTCTGACTGCCGGGGAATGTGCACAGGTCGCCTCAGGACCGGCTGCATGCCCGGGCTCCCCTCGCCCGGGCCCATGGGTTCCTCCCCCCGGCCGGACCTCATCCGGTCCCCCGGAGGAGCCGGTCTCACAGGGCCCTCCGGGAGCAGAGGATGCACACCCGTCCTCACCGGATGAGGGTTTCCCCCTACACTTCAGCAGGTGCAGGCTGCACCGCCACGTCCCGGGAACCCTCCAAGGCACCGCATGTGGGGATGATAATGATGTTCGAAAGAGTTGTCAATGACTTTTCTGCGGTTTAAGGAAATCTTCATCCTCCCGGGGGCAATCTGTGCATCCCCGGGCGGGGGCAGGAGCGGTGAGACCGGCGGGAGTGTTCCCCCGGTGCAGGTCCCCTGAATGGGGGTGGAAGCCAGGCCGCCGTCCAGATCAGAAGTCCGCGCTGACCCCGGCCTTCATTCAGACAGACGGAAACTGGGATCCCGAGGGGGAGATCAGCCTGAACCTCACCCCCGGTACCGCACTCCCGGAGTCAGACCATCCGGGAACTGCCGCCAGAGGGCGTTCAGCCCCACTCCCCTGCCCCTTCAGATCATCCGGATTTCCCCCCGAAAACGACCTGGACTTCATTGATGATTCTGACCCCGGCCTTCAGGACCCCGATTCTCCCTCTCAGCTGTTCAGATTGTACAGGGCACCCCGACTGTTCTCCGGGATACTGACAGATTGCACAAATTCTCCCTCCGGACCGGTTCACCTCAGTGCGCAGCATATTCCGGCTGGACCGGGGTCCCACAGCCCCCACCAGGGGGCGGGAGAAGGGGTTTGTGCATTATGCATAACCTGAGGCCGTAAGTGTCTGGCCCAATCAGACGAATCCGCCGGTTTCCCCAGGGAAAGGGGGACGGGCAGAACCCCTCCCCCGGGAGAGGGGCAGGCAGGCTGACACAAGCTGTACCCCATCTGCCTGTTCCTCTGCAGCCCGGGGGAGACCATGCTGCCGCTCCTTCAGCGGGGGAGCGGCAGACGGGCAGTCCTCCATGACTTTCAGTATGGGCTCCGTGGCCCGCTGTGGGCGGGTGGAGAGCAGGGTGAATCGGCCCAGAGCGAAAGGGTCAGCTGCCCCGGCAGCAGAAGGAGCGTATTCCGGTCTTCCTCTCCCAGGGTTCCCCCCTGTCTGCATCTCCCGAAGTCATCTGACCGGCCCAGTCCTGCATCACGCCCCTCCTGCCCATCCAGGCGGGGGGGCAGCCTGACCGGATCTCTCCCCTCCCGGAAAAAATGAGCAGCAGATCTCCATACGGGGACCTGCCGCTCAGGGCTCTTCATCTTACTGACCGCTGCCGGCTCTCCAGGCAGCTTCTGCAGCTGACCTGCTGTCGCTCCTCCTCTGGCACCGGTGCGGGGGGCATTTTCTCTCGCGGGTTTCATGGTCCGGCGCACCGGGATCTGCCCCTTCAGGTCTCCAGCATCTGTCCGGGCATCTGCTGCGGCTGTTTCATCGTCTCAGCCTGGCGAGAACCTCCTCCACCGTGAGCTCCGTCTTTCTGCCCTTCATGACGTCGGCGGTACGCAGGATGGCCTCCCTGGCACAGTCCAGCAGGATTTCCTGGACCGGAACAAATACCTCGCCGGACATCTGGCGGATGGGAAAGAGGACCCGGGAATCCATGTTGAGAAAGACTTCCGGGGGCAGAGAGACGAAGCGGCCTTCTGCCTCTGCTCCGGAGAGATGTGCCAGGGCATCCTGCAGTTTCCCGTACCCCAGTTTCTGTTCCTCTTCCAGCAGGGAGATGGCCACCGTCTGCACCAGGATTTTCTGCAGCCGGGCATGGTTCAGGTTCTCCTGTACGGCCTGGGCGGCAGTCTGGGGAAACACTTCTTCGGTGTCCAGAAGCGCAGCCAGTTCTCTCCTCCCCGCCTCAGCCTCCCGGTCAGATATCCTCCCCTGGGGGCAGATGTTCAGGTTCTCCAGCTGCCCCATGCCCGTAACCAGAACTGCTCCGGAGACGGTGGCAACCAGATACCCGCAGACCTCCAGGCCGCCCCTGGAGACTGAGATCCGGCGAAGGGGTCCGTCCTCCGGGATCTGGCTGCAGAACCACTCCAGAACTTGGCCTACCCCGGCATTGTCCCAGGTGAGCAGGGACGCTGTACTGGAAATCCGCTCCCGCTCAGTCACTGCAGAGATCTCCCCGTAGTCGCTGCTGCCAGGCAGGTGCCACACACCATCCGACATTGTGGCTCCCCGGGAGATCAGAGCGGGGGAAGAGAGAAGGGCCTGCTGCAGATCCCTGAGCCCGGCCGGTGCCGGGGCAGCGCGCATATGCTCGCTCAGCCTGCGGTACATCTCATACTGGTCATCCGCCCCCATTTCCATGGAGGAGACGGCCTCCTGCTGTGCCTTCAGCCGTGCCCGGGATCGCTCCTCCAGCTCCGCTTCGCTGATTTTTCTGCTCTGCAGGTCCCGGAATTCCCGGGGTTCCACCGGCAGCAGGGAGATCTGCTGGGTTCCCACCACCAGGTTGGCCTCTTTCAGGTGGTCGTAAAGCCTCCCGTATACCGTCTCCTCCGTACTGCCCAGGTAGCACATGTTCAGCACCTGGATCTCCCTGTATTTCTGACCGATACGGTCGATCCGGCCGATGCGCTGCTCCACCTTCATGGGATTCCAGCCCAGATCAAAATTGATCAGCAGATCCGCCGTCTGCAGGTTGAGTCCTTCTGCGGCGGCGTCCGTACAGAGAAGCAGATCGATCTCTCCTGCGAGGAAGAGATCCCGGATCTCCTCACGGGACACCGTCAGGTCCCTCTCCTCCACAGGGCTGTAGCAGGTCACAACCTCCCCGGAATACACCCCCACCCGCAGCTCTCTGTCCCGCAGCTCCAGGTAGTGCCGGATGCTCTTCAGCGTGTCCAGAAATCTGGTGAACACCACCGTCTGCCCCATCCGACCGTCCGCCAGCTTTCGGGTGTCCAGCTCTTCCAGCAGTTTCTGAATTTTGGAGGGGGTGTCCCTCATGCGGTTCAGCTCATCCAGCATGGTGCCAAGACGGATCTCCTCCCACTCCAGATCTCCTGTTGTGCGGTCCTTCAGCAGGGCGTCCATGGCAGCATCGTCCAGATTATCCTCCGTGTACTCAGATTCGCTGTCCTCCAGCTCTGCCAGGGCATCCTCATCCGCACCCTCGGGCTGCGTTCTCTGTACCTCCAGCGTCAGCACAACCCGCCTGCGTCGTCTCTTCAGGGTCTCCTCGATGGCGTACAGACTGGAAGCAAAGCGAAGCTGCAGAAAACTGAGATAGAAATTCATCATCTGCCGGGACCGGCCGCTGCATTTCCTCATCTGCCGGGACAGTTCGGTGCAGTATTCTTCCAGCATGGCGTAGAACCGCTCCTCAGCTTCGGTGAAGCAGACGGCGCAGATGGGTCTGACGTGGCGCTTTGCCAGGTTGCTTTTCAGATCCCCGTGCTCCCGGTACTTCTCCAGCAGCAGACGGGTGTGGCGCATCATGACCCTGGACAGGGGGGAGGCGGAGAACAGGGGTGGCAGCAGGTACCGCACATCCCCCTTTTTGGGATCCTTCTGGGGCAGGTTCTGCAGAACCTTGCGGTTTTTGCTGTTCATCACAGAATTGCCCAGCAGCTTCCACAGGAACGGGTCCAGCATCTGGATCTGACTGAAGCTCCTGCCCAGCAGTTCCCACTCCTCCCTGGAGAGCGTCTCCTTTTTCAGCAGTCTGCCCAGGAGAGAAAAATAGTGTTTTGTAAGCGTGGGATCCGTCTGATAGGGACCCACCCGGTCTGTAAGGGCAAACAGGTCGTAGACCTCCACGGAGTCTATCTGCATGGGGGTAGCGGTGGCCAGCCAGAGGCATTTCGTTTTTTTCCCCAGGATATCCCGGATGGCCGCGTAAAGCTGACCGTATCTGGGTGCGCCCTCGCTCCCCGATCTGGGGTTCTGGCGGCGGGCGTAGTGGGCTTCGTCCACCAGCACAATGTCGTAGTCCCGGGCGGCCAGGAGCATGCCCTGCCGCTCCTTCCGCCTCACCAGGCTGGAGGACACGATATTCAGATCCGGACTGTACAGATTCTGATCCAGCAGTTCGTCCTGTACGGGATAGATGCGGGTGTGCTCCATTTTACCGGCTCCGCCGGCTTTCGGGCGGCTCTTCCAGAAGGGCAGCATGGCCTTCTGGGCCAGTTCCCGCTGCCACTGGTCCGTCAGACTGGCAGGGGCCACAATCAGGACCCGCTTCGCCAGCCCGGACAGAACCAGGCTGCGGATGGCCAGGGCCGCCTCGATGGTCTTCCCCAGCCCCACCTCATCGCACATCAGGTAGGAATATGGCCAGCTCTCCACCAGCCGTCTGCTGACCATCTCCTGGTGAGGCCAGGGCTCCACCGGGGCAGAGTACATCCCGATGAACCGGCCCCCGGGCATGCGGGGCGCGTCCCGCAGGACGGCAAAGCGCAGCAGTTCCTCCAGGGAGGGCTTTACCTCCTCCACAAAAAGAGTACCGTCAATCTCAGTGGTGCAGCCCTGAAGATCCCGCAGCTGGACCAGGCGCCTGGAGACCGCTTCCGGCAGAGGCAGAACCACCACATGGGGATTCCGGTTCTCCCAGAGCGCCCGAAAGCGTTCCACGGCATCGTCCACCCGCTTCTTCTCCCGGCCGTATTCCCAGTCACAGTTGATCTCCAGGTTTTCCGCGTTGAGGGTCAGCGCCGTCCGGGATTCGTTCAGGGAACCGCTTCCCAGAATGCGGTATCCCTCCGCGTCCGTCATCACAAACCACTTCTCGTGCACATATCCGTCCTCGATGGAATTCATCGAGAGGGCCTTCCCCGTATTCGGGTCCCGCCGCAGTCCGACCCGCAGTTCCAGCTGTCCCCCGCTCACCATCCTGGCCAGAAGGGAAACACCCCGCTGCACATCCTCCGGCCAAAGCTCCGGGGCCTTCAGCTCCCCCATCAGCCGGTCCGACAGGCGGATGGAATCTCCCGCCAGAATGGCGGCCACGTCCTGAATCTGCAGATCCGCCCCCACGATGAGCCGCATGTGACCCCCGTTGCGGAGAAATGCGGTATATCCCTGGGAGGCCGCCGCCAGGGAGGTGGAGCGGAAGTACCCTGCCACACGGTCGTAGCGGACGGCCCGCTCCAGAGCCGGCAGGTAAAAGTCATGAAGTATATTCACCGGCTTCCCATTGCGGGGCAGGTCCGAGGTGTAGTAGGAGGTTTCCCAGGGATAGCCCCGCAGCCCGGTTTCCACCGTAGTGCTCATTTCTTTCCCCCCAGGCCATACCCCATGCGCATTGCCTCTTTCCGCAGGGGCTCACTGCCGCATCCGTTCTCCCACACCTTCAGCAGATTCAGGATCTTCTCCTCCTGGCCTTCCGCATGCCGCAGGAGGTAGGCACGGGCAACCGGTATATCACCTTCCCGGAAGGCCATGATCAGGCCCTGCAGAATGTCCCACTCGCTCTGGGGATCCTCCAGGCGGCTCCTGCGGCGCTCCTCCGGTGCAGCAAGCCGCAGTTTGCTGCCCCGCCGGACCACCGGCGCAAAGTAGCCCTCCCCGGTCTGATTTCTCGTCCGCCGCCCGGTGCGCTCGTCTGCAATCCCGATCATGTCGTTTTTGCGTTCATATCCCCCCGCTTTGAACTCCAGCCGGATGTTCAGGGAGCGGGACAGACTGAGGGCATCGTCATAGGGGAAGGAGCCCAGGCCATAGATTCCGAAAAGGGTGACCGCAGTGGCCGCCTCGGACTGGAGGTCCTTGGCTGTCAGCTGTCCGCCGGTCAGCCGCTCCATCTGGTACTGGGCCACCACTGCGCTGGCCTCCCGCATGGCCTGGCTGGGAGAGACAAGGTTGTCTCCATCCTGCACCGGCCAGTTCTCCGAGAGAACCTTCAGGGCGGCCCCATAGCTTGCCACCATCTCATCCACCGTATTGAGATGCAGGGAATCGTAGGAGATCAGACTCTGCCGGACCGTATCCCGCAGCTGCTGCAGGACACCTTTGCCGCCGAACCCTCTCCACACCGAGGGAGCACGATCTTCCGGAATTCGCTTGCGGCAGGCCAGGAAAATGGAACTGGCGGCCGCA